>JALYSZ010000283.1 GCA_030854525.1 Chloroflexota bacterium
GCCGGTCGACGTGAGCATCGTCCGCGCCGGGCCAAAGGATCTCGATGACCTCGTTCCGCTTTTCGACGGGTACCGCCAGTTCTACGGGCAGCGCTCTGACCCGGCGGCCGCGCGCCCCTTCCTCAGCCAGAGGATGGAGCGTGACCAGTGCGTGGTCTATCTGGCGTACACGACCCCGCACGAACCCGCGGGCTTCACGCTCCTCTACCCGTCGTTCTCCTCCGTCTCGCTCAAGCCGCTGTGGATCTTGAACGACCTCTTCGTTCGCTCCGACGTTCGCCGCGCGGGCGTCGGTCGAGCCCTTCTGGAACGAGCGCGCCAGCATGCAGTCGACACCGGAGCCAGGGGCCTCAGTCTCAGCACCGCAGTAACGAACAAGTCGGCGCAAACCATGTACGAATCGTGCGGCTGGAAGCGGGACGACGAATTCCTCCACTACCACCTCTTCTTCTGACCGGGTAGGCCACCTCGCCACGCACGTCGCGTCGCTATCGTGAGCCACGCGACGGCACACACCGTGAAGGGATTCTTCGCATGAGTACGCAGACGATCCGAGAGCTCCGCGGCGTCACGGGTCGGGTCATCCGGCCGGACGACGCTGAGTACGACAAGGCACGGACCTCGTTCTACGGCGGGGTCGACCGCCGGCCGGCAGCCATCGTCCGCGTTGCCGACGCGGACGACGTGTCGCGGGTGATCTCGCTCGTCCGCGAGAGCGGGACCGAGTTCGTCGTTCGCAGCGGCGGCCACGGCGTGGCCGGCTACGCCTTGCCCGACGGCGGGATCGTGCTCGATCTCGCCGACATGAAGGCGCTGGACATCGATGCGGAAAGGCGCACGGCGTGGGCCGAGACGGGCTTGACCGCGAGCGAATACACGATCGCGGCAGATGCGCACGGCCTGGCGACCGGATTTGGCGACACCGGCTCGGTCGGGCTCGGGGGACTCACGCTGGGCGGCGGCGTCGGCTACCTGGTCCGCAAGCACGGCCTCACGATCGACGACCTTCTCGCCGCAGATGTCGTGACCGCGGACGGTCAGCTCCTGCGCGTGGATGCCGAGTCGCATCCCGACCTCTTCTGGGCGATACGCGGTGGCGGTGGCAACTTCGGTGTCGCGACGCGCTTCCAGTTCCGACTCCACCCCGTCGGCACGATCGTGGGCGGCATGATGATGCTGCCGGCAACGGCCGACGCGATCCACTCCTTCATCGCTCTCGCGGAGGCCGCGCCGGAGGAGCTGTCTACGATCGCCAACGTGATGCCCGCACCGCCGATGCCTTTCGTGCCCGCGGAACATCACGGCAAGCTCGTGATCTTCGCGATGCTGTGTTTCGCCGGGGCGGTCGAGGCGGGGGAGCGCGCGATCGCGCCGTTCCGGGCGCTGGCGACCCCGATCGTCGACATGGTCAAGCCGTCGCGCTATCCGGAGATGTACCCGCCAGACGATCCTGAGTACCACCCGATCGCGACGGGTCGCACGTTGTTCATCGATTCGGTCGATCGCAGCGTCGCGGACACGATCGTCGAGCGTCTCAACGCCTCCAACGCGTCGATGCGCGTGGCGCAGCTCCGCGTGCTGGGCGGCGCGATGGCCCGCATTCCGGTGGATGCCACCGCGTTCGCGCATCGCCGCTCGCAGATCATGGTGAACGTCGCCGCGCTCTACGAGCGGCCGGAGCAAGCGGCCGTCTACGAGCCCTGGGTCACCGGCTTCGCTGCGGCGCTAAACCAGGGAGACAGCGGCGCGTACGTCAACTTCCTCGTTGATGAGGGCCAGGCCCGCATCCGCGATGCCTACCCGGGCAAGACCTGGGACCGGCTCCGGTCGATAAAGCGTCGCTACGATCCGACGAACCTCTTCCGGCTGAACCAGAACATTCCGCCGGCGACCTAGGTTGATGGCGAAGGCAGGCGACTGTTCGACTTCGGCGAATTCGATCTGGAGAGAACGCGCGTGATCGAGGCGCCCGGGGTCACACACGTTAGATTCCGCGTTGCGAATAGGGGGAGCTGAAGAATGCCCGCACAGCGGCCGACTGCCAAGAAGACCGCACCGAAGAAGACCGCGCCGCAGAACGGCAACAAGCGCGACGACCTCGGCGCGTCCACCGAGAGCTACTTCACTCAGCAGCCCGCGGAGAAGCGCGCGTTGCTGGAGAAGCTGCGCGCTCTCGTCCGCAAGGGCGTGCCTGACGCCACTGCGTCGATCAAGTGGGGCGTGCCGTCCTACCAGAGCAAGGGCAAGAACGTCTGTGCCCTCGCCGCATTCAAGGACCACGTGGCCATCAATTTCTTCGCGTCACCGAACGTGCTCGTCGATCCGGGGAAGAAGCTCGAAGGCGGCGGCAAGAGCATGCGAATGCTCAAGGTCCGCAGTGCCTCCGACATCGACAGCGCGAGCATCCTGCGTTGGCTGAAGGCGACGGTCGCGGCGAACGGTTGACCTTCTACCGATAGCCCCAGCGGGCGGGCGAGATGCGCCTAACACCGCGCGGCGGGCGAATACAGAAGCTCGTCGTGACTTTCGGCTAGCCTTCACGTCGGGTCCATAGCGACTCAGGGGGAGACAACAACATGAATCTGAACGGCCTACTTATTGGGACAGAGAACCCAGACCGGCTCAGGGACTACTACACGAAGCTCTTCGGAAAGCCCAACTGGGATGAGGGTGGCTACTTCGGATGGCTGATCGGCAGTGGCTCCGTGACCATCGCGCTGCACGATCAGGTGAAGGGAAAGAACAGCGCACCGGGTCGGCTGATCTGGAACATCGAAGCAGCCGACGTCAAGGCAGAATTCGAAAGACTCAAGGCCGCCGGTGCGACCGTCGTGAAAGAGCCCTACCAGATGGGTGAGCCCCCGGGGCAGGAGATGTGGATCTCGACGTTCGCCGACCCGGACAACAACTACTTCCAGCTCATGAGCCCAATGGAGATGCCGACGGAGGCTGACCGACCGTTGACCGACGCGGCGGCGCGTTCCTAGGCCGACACTCGATCCCGAGGTCGGCTGGGTCGGAGCGTCTCTGGCCTAGCCGGCCTTTTCGATTTCGGCGACGCGGGCTTTGATGATCCTCGTCACGAGCCCGTAGGGAAGCGGCTCATCGGCGGGGAACCGCACCGTGCCCTTGCCGCTTTGGTCGTAGGGCTCGAGTTCAGCGGCGAACGCGTCGAATCCCCCGTAGAGGGCGAAGTGTTCCTTCCAATATCCGAACGTCATCAGGTACTTCCCGCTCTGCTTGAAACCCGCCATCCCGTAGCTGACGCCTTCGGTCGCCTTCGGCGCCGCCGCCTTGATCGTTTGGCGGAGCTTCATCAGCGCGGCGCGGTGTTCCTTCGGTGCCGCCGCGAGATAGGCCTCGACGGTCTTCGGCGACGCGGTCTTCGCGGCGAGCTTCTTCTTAGTCCGAGTTGCCATGGCGATCCACCTCCCTCGAAGACCCTACTTCGGCGATCGCTCTATGTTTGTTGCCCGAGATGACGGACGCGGGAACACTAAAGGTAACCACGGCCGGCGAGCGGGAAACCGTGATCACACGCGTTTTCGATGCCCCGCGCAGTGAGGTCTTTGATGCTTTCACCAAGCCTGATCTGCTAAGGGGTTGGTTCGGGCCCAGGGGTTGGTCGCTGGTGGTCTGTGAGGTCGACCTGAAGGCGGGCGGCACGTGGCACTTCGTGGTGCGTCGCGCGAACGGTTCCGAAATTGGGATGCGCGGCGTCTACCGCGAGATCGTGCCACCTGACCGTCTCGTTTACACCCAGGAGTCGACCTCGAAGACTTTCCGGGCGGGCGAGTCTCTCGTGACGATGATCCTGGCCAGGACCGCGGAAGAACGACGCTGACGCTTACGGTTCTCTACCCGTCGAAGGAGCTCCGCGATGGGGATGTCAGCCCGACTGAGCACGGCGCGACCGAGAGCTACGAACGCCTCGATGAGTACCTAGCGTCGATCAGCTAGCGTCGCGATCGAGGGCGAGCAGGATGCGGCACACACGCTCGACCCGGCGGCGCGACCATCCGGGTTCTCGCTCGTGCGTGTCGAGTCCCGGTGCAGAGTTCATCTCCAGTACGGTGCACCTCTTTGGCGGCGCATCGGATGGTTGGCTGAGAACGAGGTCCACGCTGGCGAGGCGCAGGCCCATGTCGCCAACCATCCGGATTGCGAGCGCTCGTAGCGTGGGGTGCAACACGTCAGTCACCACTCGAACGTCACCACCAACGCCGAGATTGCCGCACGGCAGTAGCTCGACGCGTTGACCCACGGCGGGCACCGTCTCGAGCGTGTGGCGACTGTGGGCCAGATGCCTGCCCACCCGCAGATCATCTGCGCGCAGCTCGGCCGGCCGCCCGGCCGCGCGGCTGCGTCGCCGACTGATCGCGATGAGCTTGCGAATGCTGGAGTGGCCATCACCACGCACATACGGCCGCGTCTTCTCGCTGGCCATGAGGACCTCGTCATCGAGGACGACGATCGAGCAGTCGCGGCCGCGCGCGATGCGCTGTACCAGCAGCTTCTTGGAGGCGGCGAAGACCTCACGGGCGGTCGCGTAGAACTGCGCGCGCGTGTATGCGACGGACACGTGCTGGTCGCTGGAGCTGTCGTTCGGTTTGAGCAGGACCGGCAGCCCCAGCCGCTTCGCGTATGCGTATGCGCCTCCGATGTCGCGCGCCTCGCGCAGCCGCCCCTCGTACCAGAAGCTGCGCCCGGTCGGGACCGTATAGCCCAAATTCCTGAGCACGCGTGCGGTGGCGTCCTTATCAACAGCGATCGCCGCTGCACCCAGGGTGTTGAGGTCCCACTGCAGTCGGTGGAAGTAGCGAACGCGACCTGACGGAAGGGTGATCCTGCCGGAGTTATCCGCGTCCGGTATGACCTCCAACTTGGCACCCACGAGGTCACACGCCTCCTTCAGGCGCGTGAGGAACGGCGTCTTCACCTCGAGATCTGTGGCCCCCTGAAGCGGTCGAGGTCGCGGCGCTCGCGCTTGGTCGGGCGGCCGGTGCCGCGCTCGCGCACGGCCACCCGAGGCTGCCGCTTGACCACCGGGACAGGCGGGCTGTGGTCGACCAGGCACTTCGCAGCGACTGCCGCCCCAACCCGCTTTTCGATAACGGCCGTCACCTCGAGGACGCGCTGGCGCTCGACGAACGCCTCGACGCGATCGCCGATCTTCACCTGCGTCGACGCCTTTGCTGCGCCACGGTTCACGCGGACATGGCCGCCGCGGCAGCCGGCCGTCGCCGCCGAACGGGTCTTATAGATCCGGACGGCCCAGAGCCAAATGTCTACCCGAGTCGAGTCGATTGGACCATCGTGCCAGCGTGCACCGATGGCCGCTGGTGGCCGCCTCCTGTGGGGACGCGCACGAATCGATCGACGAGAGAATCGCGCCCGAGCCCATACTTATTGGCGACCTGGCGCTGTGATGCACTAAGTCCCGCTGGTGCGGTGTGCGAGCGGTGATGCAGATGGCGGATACGTTCGTTGCGCATGCGTCGACGACTGTCAGCGATGAGCCAGCTCACGGCGTCCTCGAGGTTGTCGCCGCTTATCCCGGAGTCCGTCCAGCTGTCCTCGAACGCGTTGGCGACGGTGTTGAAGGCCGCGACTCCAGACCGTCCCGCGCGCCGGGTGCCGACTTGTCGACATCCAAGACAACTAGCCTCGTTTTGCGGCTCGTCTCAGCGCATCGCACCAAAGATCGGCCCGGTTTGTTTCCTGGGTTACCAAATCGTCATCGGGATGTGGCTCCGATGCGAGCATGATTCGGTTCGTGGCGCGACGTTGGTCGGTGCCACCTGCACGGCGATCTGATCGCTGACGCCAGGGGGGGCGGCGCGATCGTCTACACGGCGCAAAGAGCGTCGGAGCGCGCGGATACGACAAGACGAAGATGATTTGAAAGAAGGCACCTCTCGATGACGGACATTACTTATGCGCGTCCTAGAGTTCGCGGTCCAAAATTACTGCTCACAGCTGCGATCGCGGTCACGCTCGCGATAGGCATGCTTACGATGGCAGGATCTACCGCTAATGCGGGCGGCAACGGCAACGGCAACGGCAATCCAACCCCTGGAGCGGCTGACAGGTTCGCGGTCCTGGCTGGCACGGCGGTGGACTGCACCCGCTCCAGTGTCACCGGAGACGTGGGCATCTCGCCCGGCATCGCGTTCGCTCCGACGAGTTGTGACATTACCGGAACGGTTCACAAGAACGATGCGGCGGCCCAAGCGGCTATGAGCGCCTTCCTGACCGCGTATGGCAATTACGCGGACAAGGCGTGCACCGACACCGTAACGTTGACTACTGTCATAGCCGCGCCGCTTACGCTCACGCCGGGTGTCTACTGCAACACCGGCCCCGCAGGTGTGACATTCACGGACACGACGTTGACGCTGCAGGGCAACGGCAACGCAAACGCGGTCTGGATCTTCAAGACCGTGTCCCTCACAGCAACCGACCTTAGTGTGGTCATGTCTCGCTCTGGGAACCCGTGTAACGTCACTTGGTGGACCGGCGCAGGCGCGACCATCACGTCTGACGACGCGGGTATTCCCCACCCCTTCATAGGAACGATTCTCGCTGGTGGAGCCACTGGAGCCATCACAACCACCGGTACCACCAGTGTCGCCACCGATCGCCTCAGCTTTACCGGTGATGCCTTCGCGAAAAACGGAGTGACGTTGACGGACACCAACCTCGTTGGCTGCGCGGGTGGCAGGCCCGGCGGCGGCGGGGACGACGACGACGACGACAACGACAACGACAACGACAACGACGACGACGACAACGACCACAACGACAACCACAACGACAACCACAACGACAAGGACAAGGGCGACAAGGGCCACCACGACGATTAGGGCCGTCGTCGCTAACTACAAGGCGGAGGGGCCCTTTCGGGCCCTTCCGTCGTCTTTTCACTCCACTCCTCTATCCGACTAACCGATGCCGCAGCCATCACTGCCGTCGCGCAGGTGAAGTCCATCCGAAGGTCGTGCGGGACGCGCTAGGCCACGCGACGGTCGCCGTGACGCTTGACCTCTACACCCACGTTGTGCGGAGCGCGCAGCGAGAGGCCGAACGCATAACGGGTGCGTCGCTATTCGGTTCGGTTCAGCGGAAGGCAACGAAGGTGATGGGCACGGCGCTCTTCGGATAGGCCAGGACGGAAGAGAACCTCGAGGGGCGGCCGCAAGTGCGTCCGCGGTGCTGGCATCAAATTAGCCATCAAATGGATCTCGGCAGAGCCACAGATCGTGTCCAAAGCCCTATGTTTATTGCCTCGGAGGGGTGGCAGAGCGGTCGAATGCGGCGGTCTTGAAAACCGCTGAGGGTGCAAGCTCTCCGTGGGTTCGAATCCCACCCCCTCCGCATTGTGTTTCCGTTTTCGCGCGTCGGCTACTTCACGCAGACGCACCGCGGCGCACCGACGTACCAGGCAAGATCGCTGCTCTGATCCGTCGCCTTGACCGTCCATGCATGTCGGGTCTGCCACCGTCCGGTTGCCGAGCGCACATCCACAGCGTTAATTTCAGGGCATGACGGACCGGATCAGCCCGAAGCAGTTCCACAAGGCCGAGGGCGTCGAGGACTGGCGCGTGGTTGGCGACGGAGCGTGTACGTACTTCCGCACCGGATCGTTCGCGGCCGGCGCCCGGCTCGTGCAGGCGATCAGCGAGCTCGGCGGTCTCGATGACCACCACCCCGACGTGGACCTGCGACACGACGGCGTGACGGTGCGCCTGATCACGATCACCGATGACTACTACGGGATGAGCCAGCGCGACGTCGAGCTGGCCCGGCAGATCTCGGCGGTGGCGCGGGACCTGGGCCTGTCCGGCGACCCGTTCGCGGTGCAGGCGCTACTCGTCATCCCGGGCGCGCCCGTCACCGCCGAGGTGATGCCGTTCTGGCGGGCCGTTCTCGGGTATGAGCCCCGCGGCGACACGCCCGACGAGGACCTGGTCGATCCGCGCAGTCGCGGCCCGTCGTTCTGGTTCGAGCCGATGAAGGAGCCGCGCCCGGGTGGCCTCGGCGCGATCCACGTCGCTATCTGGGTGCCGTACGAGCAGGCCAAGGCTCGCGTCGCGGCGGCGCTCGCCGCCGGCGGCCGGATGGTGCGCGATGAGTTCGCGCCGTCGTGGTGGACGTTGGCCGACGCCGCGGGCAATGAGGCCGACATCGCCACCACGATGGGCCGGGACTGAGCGGCTGCGGCCATCTAGTTCGACGCTCTCGGCGCTCGACCCGCTCGATCTAGATCTCGGTCGCCCTGAGCTCCACATGGTCCACAAGGTCGACGGGCGCGGCGAAATACTCCTCCGTCTGGGGCTCGTTCAGCAGAACTAGGACGCCGTCGCGGACCACGACGCGAGCCGCGTGGGCCACCTGATGCGTGATCTTGCGGCCACCGTTGGCCTCTCGCATCGTCACGACTGCACTCGACACCACAACCATCTCTTCATTCTCTTCGCGCGCGCAGCCCTTCACAGAAGGTAAGTGCGCCTCAAATGAATTCCGAAGCCGGCTTCGGATCAGAGGGAGTGGCCCGAGAAAACGCCGCACGGCGTATGCTGCGCGCGGCCCGGGGGGAGGACGCGCGCTTCCAGATAAGACGCACCCGGACCTTCGCAGCTCGGTGTGAGCGTGGCGGAGGAGGGACTGCATGGCTGCACGGGCGGCACGGACGGTGAGGCCGCCGGAATCGCCGGCGATCCTCGAGCGACTCTTCAAGCTTCGCGAGAACAGCACCACTGTGAGTGCAGAAGTCATCGGCGGCCTCACGACGTTCTTCGTGATGGCCTACATCATCGCCCTCAACCCGATCATCCTGAACTACGTCGGCGTCCCGAATCTGCAGGACAGCAAGCTCGGGCCCGGGTTCGACCAGACGGTCGCGATGACCGCGCTCTGCGCCGGCGTGCTGACGATCGCAATGGGTCTTGTCGCGAACAGACCGTTCGCGATGGCGGCGGGTCTGGGACTCAATGCGGTCGTGGCCTATCAACTCGTTCTCGGAACGCCACCGCTTCCGTGGCAGGCCGCGATGGGCGTCATCCTCATGGAAGGAGTCGTGATCACGATCCTCGTGCTCACCGGCCTGCGCGAGATGATCATGGACGCGATACCGCTCACCCTGAAACGATCGATCGGCGTCGGCATCGGCCTGTTCATCCTCTTGATCGGTCTCGTCAACGCCGGCTTCGTCACGCGCGGGGTCGGCACCGTGATCACACTGTCCCCGCTCAACACAGGACCGATCCTCACCTTCGTCATCGGACTAGTCATCACCCTCTGGCTCTTTGCACGCGGAGTGCGCGCGGCGCTGCTTCTCGGGATCGTCGGCACGACCATCCTCGCCGGAGTGATCCATGCGCTCGTCCCGTCCTACGTCGTGTCGACCGCGCCCAACAAGGCGATCCTTCCGACCACATGGGTCGCACTTCCGGATCTCGCCAACGCATTCAGTGGCCTGAACTTCACCGCGTTCGCCACCATCGGAGTAGTAGCTACGCTGCTGGCTGTCTTCACGATCATGCTCTCCGACTTCTTCGACACCATGGGCACCATCGTCGGGATCGGCGGTCAGGCCGGTTGGCTCGACGCCAAGGGAAAGATGCGCGGTACGCGCAACATCCTTCTTGTCGACTCCATCGGGGCCGCGTTCGGTGGCCTGATGGGCGCGTCGAGCAACACCACCTATATCGAATCCGCTGCTGGCGTCTCCGCCGGCGCGCGAACCGGTCTTGCGAGCGTCGTCACCGGAATCCTGTTCCTGCTGGCGATGTTCATCGCGCCGGTCGTCGGGGTGATTCCACCCGAGGCGACCGCCCCCGCGCTCGTCATCGTCGGATTCCTTATGGCAGGCATCGCATCGAAGATCGACTTCGCCGACATCGAGCTGGGTCTCCCCGCCCTGCTCACGATCGTCGTGATGCCGTTCACGTACTCCATCACGAACGGCATCGGCGCGGGCTTCATCACTTACGGTTTCCTCAAGCTCGTTCGCGGTAAGGCAAACGAGGTCCACCCCCTCATGTGGGCCGTGATCATGGCCTTCCTCCTCTACTTCGCACAAAACGTCTACGCCGGAGCACTCGGCGTCGGCGGGTACCGCGAGTAAAGTCCGGCCCGGCACCTAAAGCGAGAGGCCCTGCCAACGACGGCAGGGCCTCTTTCTATGCTCAGCATGTGGAACCAAGAGCGGCGGTCCGTGAGGCCCTCGAGCGCGGCGAGCGCGCCGCCCTCGTCACCGTCACCGGGCTTGAGGGCAGTCCGCCGTCACGCGAGGGAATGGCGCTCGGCGTCCTCGAGACCGGCGCGCGCTTCGGCAGCCTGGGGTGTGATGGGTTCGACGAATCCGGCGAACACGACGCGATGCGCGCCCTGCGCGAGCACGTTCGTCTCGAGCGCACCTACGACTGGGACGACACATCGCGGGTGCGGGTGGAGGTTCGTCCGTTCGCGCCCGGAGAAACGGTCCCTGGTTCGACGGCGCGGCCTGAGCTGATCGTCATCGGCACGGGCCCGGTTGCGCGCGCGCTCGCGGCAATTGGAAAAGTGCTGGGGTTCACGATCCGCGCGGTCTCCCTCGGTCCGTCCGACGCGCCAGACCCTGACGAGCGCGTCGTGGTGCGGAGCGTTGCCGAGCTCATTAAGCTGCACCTCGGTCCGGAGAGCTACGTCGTGATCGCCGGGCACGATCGTGAGTTCTCGCAGGAGGCGCTGCGCATGCTTCTCCGGTCTGACGCGCCCTATCTCGGGATGATGGGTAGCCGCCGGCACACTGGCGGTTTGCTCGACGAGCTGCGCACCGGGGGGATCTCCGATCGATCACTGGCGCGCGTGCACACACCGGTCGGGCTAGACCTTGGAGCGCAGACGCCCGAGGAGATCGCGCTCGCTGCGATCGCACAGATCGTTGCGGTGCGCCGCGGAAGGAGCGGAGCGCCTCTCGCCTGAAAAGGCCGGCACGGGTAGACTCGCTGTGGGTTTGGTGACCTCACGGGGAGGTCGCATAGTTGGCCTAGTGCGCGGGTTTGCTAAACCCGTAAGGATGCCGTAAGGCGCCTTCGAGGGTTCGAATCCCTCCCTCCCCGC
>JALYSZ010000286.1 GCA_030854525.1 Chloroflexota bacterium
GCTCTTTGACGCCGACCGCTACGGCCACGTAGAGGACGAGCATGTCCGCGAGGAACGTGAGGCCAAGGTATCGCTCGTTCTCACCGAACAACGCGAGGTACTTGTTTTCGGCAAGAAGA
This sequence comes from Chloroflexota bacterium, assembly GCA_030854525.1. Next base: position 120 of record JALYSZ010000286.1, read on the forward strand.
CCGGAGGCAAGATTCGCTGCCAGGAACACTCCGACCGCGAGGTGCAGGCGGGTCCGCGGGACGATCGCAAGGCCAAACCGTAGAAAAGCGATCGCCAGTAACCCCGCGATCAGAAAGGAGAGGGCGCGGCTGAGAAGTGACTTCGGAAGATCGAATGCCTGTAGCCCATTCGGGTCGACGAAGAGAAGGATCCCAACGATCTTGAACGCTACGAGAAGGACGATCGCTTGGCGAAGAGTTGAATGCTCAAAATCGCCGATGGCACGCTCTCTCGTGGTCATGCGGCCATCGTGGTGCGCGGAAGCGATGGGGGCGCCCTGTGGCGCCCCCGCCCTAGATCGACTAGCGGCCTTGGTACCGCCGAGCTACCGCGAAGAGACCAGCGACCGCGGCAAATCCGAGAACCACCGCGAACAGACCGAGATCTGACTGCGGCGATGTCCCGGTGAACGGTAGGACCGCGGTGGTCGCAGCCGAGACACGCGCTTGCCCGAGAGCCAAGAGCTGACCACCGAGACCCGCCGAGCCAACCTGCGCGTTGGCCGCGGACAGCGAGCTGAAGGTCAGAACCAAAACGCTGGTCGCGACGACGACTGCTCGAGTAATCATGCGAATCGGCCTCCGATGCATTAGGCGCGAACCACCCTGCGGCATTCTACGGTCCAGGCCGATCGAGTGAAGGCGCCCGGCCCGTTCGCTACAGAACATTCGGTACCCGACTCAGACGGTCTGGGCGGTCAGGCAACAGACGCCCAACGAGAGGCAGGGGATCGGAGAACGCGATGTAGTCATAGATGTCCCACGGACGGAGGCTTGGAACTACTTGGAACAAAGCGCGGACGCGATCTCGGTCTCGCTTCCACACCCAGCGCCACTCGGACGGCATGTGATGGAAACGACGTCCGACCGGGTACTCAACCTGCGGAAGAGCGGCCTCGCCGAGTGCGACCCGGACACCGCGCTCGGCTGCCCGCTGGCCGAGGTTCTCCGCAAACCAGAGTGAGCCCCAGAGTCGAGGGTTGACCTCGATGAGGAACACCTCGCCGGCCGACGTAACGATAAATTCGGCGCAGGCGAGCCCCTCGTATCCGGCCTGGTCACAAACGCGTTCGAGCGCATCGAGGGCAAAGGCGGCGGTGCCCATGTGCGGAGCGATCGACTCGAGAGCGCTGCCGATGCCACCTGGGCGCGGAAACTCTCGCAAAACGCGGGTCGCGAAGCGCATTTCCGAGACGCCTCCGCGGCGGACGATCGCTATCACCAGCTTTTCGGTCTTGTCGACTCGCTTTTGGATGATTGGTACGAGGCCATTCGCGCTGAGTTCCGCACATGCCTTGAGCGCAGCGTCGCGGTCGAGAGCCACGACCGCGCCCTTCAGCTCATGAACGCTCTGTGTTGTCGCTTCCGCGGAACGAGCTGCTTTGACAACGAGTGGGTATTCCAACTCCGACGAGAGACGCTTCGCTTCACCGGGACTCTTAGCCTCGAACGTTTTCGGGTACGACACGTTGGCTCGAGCGCAGATCGCGGCGAGGCCGGTCTTGTCTGTCAGACGTTTGAAGGCCTCGCCTGTTGATGGAAATGACGGGATGGGGCTACCGGCGTGGGCCAGCCGAGCCAGGGTCGCATCGTCTGTCGCGATTAGCGCCACATATCCGTACTCGTCGATCAGGAGCTTTAACGCCGCGATGAAGTCCGTTTGGGGCCCATGAGGGTCGGGGAGGCGGTGGAAGCGTCCGGCGTACCTGGAATACGCGACAGGTACCTTGTGCCGGTGATCCGCGAGGCCGACGTCGTATCTGGCTCGACCCAACGCTCGACACGCCGCGAGGGACTGCCGCAACGAGGCATCAAGAAGAAGAACACGTGGCCCTATGGAGCCCACGACACCCCCAGTCCCCTTGGACAAATCTAACGAAGAGCGCCTAGCCGATGACGTACCTGAGACTGAGAGCCCACGTGCCGATGCCGCGCGAAGGCGAGGTATGTTTTCCGTCGGCGACCTGCGTGTCGGGAAGCGCCCATGGGAGGAAAGCATCGCCGCCACCAGGGTCCTGATCCTCAGCGACGCAACAAGCACCTACCGAGCAATGAGCGTCGTGCGCTGCCTTGATGCCGCCGACATCGACGTTTTCGTTCTGTCGGCCGGGGGCTCGGCGGCGTTTGGTCTCTCGCGACGTTGCCGGGCGTCGGCGACGTTGTCCCGAGACGACCTGGTGCGTGACGATCAGGCGACGACCGACCGCATCAACGAACTCGTGGTCGGCTGGAAGATCGATGTCGTCGTTCCCGTCGATCTCGAGAGCGTCCTCTGTGTAAGTCGAACTAGTGATCGGATGCAGTGCGCGGTGTTCCCGGTCGCCCCAACAGAGCTCCTCGCGACGATGAACGACAAATGGTCGTTCACGCGGCTGGTGAGAGATCTGGGCCTACTGACGCCGGCGACGGTCACGCTCGATCAGCTGTCAGCGGACTCGCCGAACGCCTTCGCCGGCCCTTTGCTGGTGAAGCCGCGTGCTATGGAGGCCGGCGTGGGCGTGGCTCGCGTTGCCTCCATCGGCGAGGCGCTGGCGCTCCGCTCGCGCATAAGAAAGCCGGCCGACTGGGTCGTCCAGGAATACGTTCCTGGTGAAGACATCGACTTCAGCGTCTTGGCGAGCAGCGGCCGGATCATCGCCCATACGGTCGAAGCGCGCCCCTCGCCGGGTTGCGTCGAGTTCACAACAGACCCCGAAGTGTTCAGGATCGGAGCGCGCATCGTTACCGGGACGAAATTCACCGGCGCCGCCAACTTCGACCTGCGCCGCGACGCAAGGGACGGGTCCGTGCGGGTAATCGAATCCAATCCTCTGCTGTGGGACACCGTGGGCGCTCCGGCGGAGTTCGGCCTGAACTTCCCGGCACTCGGCGTACTCATGGCGCTCGGCCTCGAGCTTCCGGAAATCCGCCGCCTAACCGACGGCTTGTGGTTGACGCCTCGGCGCCTTGTTGGCGAGCTCCTCGACGTTCGCCGGAAACCGAGGGCCTCACCGGAGAGCTGGCTATCGCTTCGTCGCGTGATAGCGGACCCTTTTCCGTGGATCTACGAGCTATTGATCGAACCCCGCTCGGTGCGACGCCTACGCCGGGAATTTGAGCTCGAGCGCTCTACGTCTCGCCTCAGCTGACTCAGTGTTCGGGCGTGCGGCCGACCAGAGAACGCAGGCGATCCCTCGCCGAACGCGCCGCTTCCTCGAGAAACAGCGCACCATCCAGTTTTGCGCGGAACAGGCCCAGATCATCGCTGGCCTGGATCGGGTAACGAGGGATCCGCCACAGGTTCGTTTCCGGTCGTAGCGGACGCGATCCTCCGATCGCGGCGCTCTTGAACACCCTCTTCACAAGGCATTCGGATGCCCGGTCCCAGAGTCCTTTCGGGTAGGCGAAGTCCTGCGCTGGCGCACCCGTCCAGTCCTCTACCAGGGCGCGGGAGCGATCGAGCTCGTCCTGAACTTCGACGTCGCTGAGGCGCGTTAGGACTCTATGCGTGTGCCCGTGCGAACCGAAGGAGAACAGGGGATCCCGCGATAACGATGAGATCTCGGCCGGCGTCACTGCGGGCGCGCGCCCGGCCGATGTCCCGATCCAGCCATGCTCCACGTTCGAGGTAGGCAGATAAAAGTGCGCCGGGATTCCCAGCGACTGCAGCAACGGGACTGCACATTCGAATGTCTCGCGGAACCCGTCGTCGAACGTCAGTACGCTTCCCTGGACCGGGCCGTCTCCTCGGGCCGCCTCGCGCGCCGCGGCCAAGGTCAGAACGGGACCACGGCGCGCCAACTCCTCAAGCTGTTTGGCGAATACGTCGATGCTCAGGTCGATTTCCATGCCTCGCTTGTTCCCGACCCGGTGGTAGATCAGTACCCGGATACCGGGGAGAGAAGCCCGGAGGTTGCCTCCCACCAAAGCGGCGCCGCGCTTCAATACCCGCTTCACGCTATTTGTCTTGATCCGCCGAGACGACGGGACGCCTGCGCGATAGGGCCTTGCGCGCCAATCGAGTGAGACCCCGGGACCTGGCCCAAGCTCGCAGTCGAGAGCGTCCGTACAAAAGCATCGCCCCGATCGATCCCGTCAGACCGTAACCGATAACAACGTCGAAGTTCCAAGTCTCGGCGCTCGACCAGCGCCGCTTGTATCGGTCGTCGCCTTTCGAGAAATCGATCGCCGCCCATCCGGAGTCGACGAGGTGCTCCTGAAAGAGCATGAGGTGCACGTTGCCGGGTTGCATCCTCTCAAGGGACGGATCGAACGCTAAGAGGTAGCTCACGTACGTCCCGCCGTTACGGAGTCCGAAGAGAACGCTGATAAGCGCACCGTTCAAACGGACCATACTGATCACAGCGTCGCTCCCGAGACCGCGCTCTGTGAAGAGGCGAAAGAATCGCCAGAACCGTGCCTTCAGAAGTGGGTTCGGCGTGCCCTCAAAGCGGTCCCGATGAAGCCTCCTGATCTCGTCGATCGCCTCATCGTCGAGGCTGGAGACCTCGGCAATGAACACGAGTCCTCCCCGCGCCTCGAGGAGCTCGCGCGCCTTCACCAGCCGTCGCCGGCTTTTCCTGTTGGAAACACGACCGTGAAAGTGC
>JALYSZ010000318.1 GCA_030854525.1 Chloroflexota bacterium
CGGCCGCACCAGATCCTTGAACCGATGTTCGCCGAGCTCGCGGAGCGTCACGCCGGACGGAAGCGCGTCACGGACAAGCGGCGCAGTCGTGTCGGAGACCAGTACTTGGCCGCCGTAGCCGGCCGCCATGATGCGCGCGGCGCGATGGACCTCGAATCCGATGTAGTCGGTGCCCGCGGCCGCGCTCGCGGGGCGGGCCTCGCCGGTGTGCAGAGCCATCCGCACGCGCACCGGTCCGCCTTCAGGCCAGCTCGCGGCCGCGAGGTCGCTGCATCGCGGCGATCGCGGCGATCGCCGCGGTGGGGCTCGTGAATACCGCGAAGAACGAATCGCCCTCGGTCCGCACTTCGGTACCGCCGTAGGTCGCGAGCGCCGCGCGGATGATGCGGCTGTGGACCTCGAGGATCCGCTCCCAGCGGTCTGGGCCGAGCGACTTGACGCTCAGGGTCGAGCCTTCGATGTCCGAGAAGAGCATCGTGACCGTACCGGCGGGACCGCCCTTCACGCCTCGCTCCCGATCACGCGTCACCGGTCGACCCGGTGACTTCAAAGTGAACGAGCCACCTGACCGAACCGTCGGGATAGCGGCTCTTGTGACGAGCTTGCGCTCCTCCGGCACCGCGAATATATCGGCGACCCTTCCCCCGGCGGGGCCTCGTCCGCGTTCTGGCGAATCGCTGAGACTCTCGCGGCGGCCAGCAGTTCGGCCAGCCAGGACTCAAAGTGCTCGAGCGCGGGATGTTGGTGAAGCGTCGCGGTTCGGAGGCACTCGCTTGGTCCTATGAGCTGAGGAAAGTCGAGGATGGGACTTATGAGGACGATGAACCTGCGGCACATCGAGATTACGGGCAAGGTACTGCGGATCGCGCCAGGGCACTTAGGGTGCCGCACAGCATAGGGGCCGCGACGCGCACGAGTCGGACGCGACGACCGCACCCGAGCGGTGCTCCTACTGCAGCGCCCGCTAGTGTCCGGCGCGTGGAGCCCCACTTTCGTCGAGGCGACGCGATCCTCTGGCGCAGCGTGAGCGCCGACCGCACCGTCGTCGGGCGCGCATGGCCGATGACCGTCGTGCGGGATGAAGACGACTTCATCGCCGTCTACCTTCGACCGGGAACGGTGTTCAAGATGGCCGTGGGAATGACCCGCCCGGCGCAAGAGCGGTCCGCCATCAGCTTTGACGGGCGCCATTACGACGCCATGTGGCGTGTGATGGATGCGCTCATCCTTCACCGGCCCGGAGACGCGCACTCGGTGTGGCGCTACCAGCGCTCCGACGACCAGACCCTGAAGATGTGGTACGTCAACCTCGAAGAGCCGTGGAAGCGGACCGCACGAGGATTCGACTCGCGAGATCACGGTCTCGACGTCATCGTCGCGCCTGACCTGTCGTCGTGGTCGTGGAAGGACGAGGATGAGATCGAGCAGGATCTCGCCGACGGTCGCCTCACTTTCGCAGAGGTCAGCGCCTACCGCGCCGAAGGTGAGCGCGCGGTGAGCCGGATCATGAGGCGCGACCCGCCGTTCGACGAGGACTGGACGGCATGGCGTCCCGACCCCACCTGGCCGGTTCCGGTCCTGCCGCCGACCTGGTCCAGCGTTGATCCCGGACCGGTCGCATGACCAGCGGCCCACGCCTGCGGTGCGACGTCCGTACCTACGATCCAGGGATCGCGCAGAAGCGCTGCCGCCCGGTCGTGAGGGTCGCAGACTGGAGACGACCTCGCTGGGCGCAATGCTGAACGAGCTCGGCGCGCCTAAGTATCTTGGCTGTTGACAGAAACTGACGCGTGCAGCAGAAACTCCCCGACTTGAACACCCACTTCGCTAGGATGAACACCCGCTTGGTCGTTCAGCCAGAGCTGCGCTTGGGCCACAATCCGACGTTCGGAGCCCGCGGGATTGAGAGCAGGGGTTTTCACGACTCTCGCGTATTGGTTCACGAGATGGCAAAATCATCAGGAAACACGCGCCGACGTAGCTCAGCCGGTAGAGCAGCGGTTTCGTAAACCGCCGGTCGGCAGTTCGAGTCTGCCCGTCGGCTCCGTTTTTCTTCGAGAACTCGCGCGTTCTCGCGCTCTTGTGGGCAGCCGTCAGCCGTTCATCAGCAGTTGTGCAGCAGTTGGGACCGGCGACCGAGCCGGATCATGACTGGAGTCGGTCGTTATCGCGGAGGGTGCGAACGGTGCCGGTTCCAGCCGGCGCCAGCCGGCGTGAAGACAAGAGGATCCCTCGCCAGTGACTACGCCCCCGCACAGCAACTGCGCTTGCTTCCGAGGAGCGCGTCCAGTGCCGAGGCCGCCTCGCGCTGCATGCCCGGCGTCACGTGCATGTAGGTATCGGCGGTGATGGAGATCTGGCTGTGGCCCAGGATCTCCGAGACGATCTTCAGCGGCACGCCGCGACTGAGCATGAGCGTCGCCGCCGAGTGACGAAGATCGTGGAAGCGCACGCGCGGCAGACCCGCCCGGCGGAGAAGCGGGTAGAACGCCCGACGGAGGACGTTCGATCCATCGAGCGGCCCGCCCACCTCGCTTGCGAACACGAGATCGTGGTCGATCCAGGCTGCGCCGGCTCGTAGGCGCTCCTCCAGCTGCGCGGTGCGATGCCTGCGGAGTGCCGCGACCGCGACGCGCGTCAGCGCAACCTGTCGACGCGAACGCGCGCTCTTCGGCTCGGCGAACTCGATGCCGTCCTTGGTCTCCACGAGCGTCGCGCGGACACGGACGATGCCGACATCGAGGTCGACATCGCGCCAGCGCAGCGCGAGCAAATGAGTCAGACGCTCTCGCTACCGGAGCCAACATCGGGGTTGACGAACTTGCCTGGAGTCGGGCAAGACCCTTCTACGCGTAGTAGCGCAAGGAGTGACTCCACTTGGTTGTGCCGCGTCGTTCGCACATAGCCACGAGACGTCGTCTCGCGATGTGCACCGCACTGGATTCGGTGTTGGCGATTTAACTTACCGCCGATGACAGAAACCCCTCGGATATCCGAGCGAGGGGCAAGCACTAATCGACCGTTTTGTGTACGCCGCCCATTTCGTTCAGCTTCGCTGACGAGAGATCTCAGCGAGCCCCACCTTTCTGAATCGCGTTCTGGTCGGTCCGGCTGATCTTTTCCAGACGTTTCGCGTCCAGGTTTGCACATGGCAGCTCGATTTAGGTGGTGTTTGCCTCACCACGTACCCTTGGCGCAGAAGCTTGGGAGGAGAGATCGTGAAACGACTTCGGATTCTCATGCCCGCGGTCTTGCTGGTCGCCGCCATGGTTGTGTCATCGCAACCCGCGGACGCCAAGAGCCGCACGCTTGTGGCAACCATCCATGGCGCAGGCGGGGCGGTCATGGACGCCGGGGCCCCTATCTTGAGGGGCGGAACAACGTACAGCATCGACGCCCGGCTCTATTCCGACGGGACGGCAAGCGGGTTCTTCGACTGTGTTGACGTGGCTGGCAGCACGTTTCCGGGGGACTTCCGCGGCCCGATCACCAGTTGGAAGAAGGTGGGCGGCAAGATCACGCTGAGCGGCACCGGCAAATTGTTTGACCTGCATGGCGACCCATTCCCCGACACCGGTATGACCAGCTTTGAGTACACGGTGACGATCCAGAAGTTCGGCGGCGCAGGGAAGGGCCACTGGACCTTGGCCGTTCCCTTCTTTGCAGCTGCAGGTTTCGGTGATCCCATTTGCAGCGAGCTCTTGACCAGCGGAAGACTTGTCATCAAGCAGTTCGACTGGGAGGACTAAGACCCCGTGCAGGGTCCCGAGTGTGGCGCCGGCTTG
>JALYSZ010000334.1 GCA_030854525.1 Chloroflexota bacterium
GTAATAGACCGATCGTGAATGTTGCTATGAGCGGGATGGCAAAGGCCGCGAGGGAGACCGCCGTGTATCGGGAATTTGCGCGGACGGTTGCCGGAAGATCGCGCAGCACGAGCCCTCGCAGCCGGCGTCCGCTCGTCGGCGCCTCGCTGTAGACGAGAGCGTGAGCGGCGGCGACGAGATCGTTCAGGCGTTCAGTCGCGGCGTCGAGCGCGAAGTCGCGACGGGCGACCGCGAGGTCGCTGCTGGCGCTTCGATAAAGGCGGCCGAGCTCGAGGACATCGTCGGGAGCGAGGCGCTCGACGCGTCCATTCGCTTCGAAGATCAGGTTCCCGAGGCGCGCCCAACGCGCGCGCCGGTCCTCGACGAAGCGATCGACCGTCATCACGGCCGGAACGTATCACTCCGTAGCATTGACCTATGACGGTCGCAGCTGGTCGACTCGAAGTCGAGACCCCCGATCACGTCGTCCTTCGCTACGACCTCGCCGGCGCAGGGAACCGTGGGTTCGCCGCGGTACTTGATTTCCTCCTCGCAACTCTGATCGCGTTCACGGCGAACGTGATCCTCTCGTGGGCGGGCGCGTTCGGCGAAACGAGCCTCTACGTTTTCGGCGGGCTCATCCTGATCGTCACGCTCGTCGTGATCTGGGCCTACTTCATCCTCCTCGAATGGCTCTGGAACGGACAGACCATCGGTAAGCGCGTGTTCAAGCTGCGCGTCATCAACGAGGACGGCTCGCCGGCGCAGTTCACCGCGGTCCTTGTCCGCAATCTTCTCCGGCTCGTCGATTTCCTGCCCGCCCTCTACGGCGTCGGGCTGCTCGCGATCGTCCTGAGCCCGAAGTCTCAGCGCCTCGGTGACCTCGCTGCCGGTACCTATGTGGTCCGCGCCCCGCGGCCGCAGGTCGACTGGTTCTCGTTGCGCACGGTCACGCCCCTCGGGCCCGGGCGGACCGCGGAGACGCGCCGGATGCCAGGCGAGGCGCAGCGCCTCGTACGCGAATTCGTCGCGCGCGAATCACAGCTGGCCCCGACCGAGCGCGCGCGAGTCGCGGCGGTCATCGCGGCGAAGCTCCGGTCCTACACCGTCGAGGATTTCGCAGAGGTGGACGACATCGGTCTCATCCACGCGATCGCGCGCTCGCTGCGCGCGACCGCGGGGGAGCCCCGCCGGTAGTGACGACCTCCTCGATCCTTTGACCCCTCCCCCTGGGGGAGGGGTAGACTTGTGGGTATGAAGCAGCAGCAAGAACTCGGGGCGCGCCTCGCGAGCATCGAGGGACACGTCAAGGCGATCAAGCGCATGGTGGACGAAGACGTCTACTGCATCGACGTCCTCAAGCAGACCTATGCCGTCGAGCGGGCACTGAAGCGATTCGAGGCCGAGCTCCTTCGCGGTCACCTCGCAGGCTGCGTCCCTAAGGGATTCCGAGAAGGCCGGAAGGACGAGATCCTTGCCGAGCTCGGCGACGTGTTCGAGCTCGCGCACCGCTAGCCGCCGCGACTAACCAAGGGAGAGCGAGACGATGACTCCGAAAATCCTCGACCCAATCTGCGACATGATCGTCGACATCGCGCAGGCGCGAGACCAGGGCCTCACTCTCGAGTACCCCGACCGGGAGTACGGATTCTGCTCGGCAGCTTGTCAGACGAAGTTCGCCAGGAGTCCGCAGGCTTACGTCGCGAAGGTCGAAACCTGGCTCGCGAGCACCGGGGCTCATGCGCGCACGGCGGAGACCGATGCCCATCCACACCCGACGACTGCCGATCCGAAGATCGATGCGGGAATCCGGGCCTGGTACTCGTCGTGCCGGTGCTGTCTGTCCGACGCCTATCCGCAGGTCGTCGAAGTGCTCGACAAGGAGCGCGCGGGCGCGCGCCAAGCGCCCGCCGACGCCGGGATCTGCGAAACCGCCGAGGCCCACGAAACCAAGACGACATGAGCGCTGCCGCGCAGACCGAGCCGGGCGCCGACGGCACCGATCGGCGTGAGCTGGTCGTCACCGGAATGACCTGCGCATCGTGCGTCGCGAGCGTCGAAGACGCGCTCCGCGCCGTTGGTGGCGTACGCGTCGCGGATGTGAACCTTGCGACCGAGCGCGCGCGGGTGGAAGTCGATCCGGGGCGCGCCGACGATGCGGCACTCGTGCGCGCCATCGAGCGCGCGGGATACGGAGCGCTCGTGCTCTCAGCCGATCGCGCCGAGCGTGCCGCGACCGAAGACCGCGAGCGGGCGATGCGGGCGGCGTATCTCCGGACGCTCCGCCGCCGGCTCATCGTCGCGGCGGCCCTCGCGGTGCCCACGATGCTCCTCTCGATGGCCGATCTCGTGTTTCCGGCTGTCACGCACGCCGACTGGCGCACGTACGCGCTCTTCGTCTTCGCGACCCCGGTACAGCTGTGGTCCGCGCTGCCGTTTTATCGCGGCGCGTTGTCGGCGGCGCGCCATCGGCGGACCGACATGAACACGCTCGTGGTGGTCGGGACGACGACCGCCTATGCGGTCTCGGTGCTCGCGACGTTCTTTCCTTCTGCGTTCATTTCCGTAGGACTCGAGCCCCACCGGTTCCTCTACTACGACACCGCCACCGTGATCATGACCCTCGTGCTCGCGGGCCGCTACCTCGAGTCGCGCGCTCGCGCACGGACATCCGACGAGGTGCGCGCACTCGCGGCACTGGGCGCGAAGACCGCGCGCGTGCGGCGGCCCGGCGGCGCTGAGGAGGATGTGCCGATCGACCGTCTCGTCGTCGGCGACGTCGTAATCGTCCGTCCGGGCGAGGTCGTTCCGTCCGACGGGCGCATCCTCGCGGGATCCTCCGCGGTCGACGAGGCCATGGTCACGGGCGAATCCATCCCGGTCGAGAAGGGACCGGGCGACCAGGTGACGGGCGGAACGCAGAACGGCCACGGGACATTCCGCTTCCGCGTGACGCACGTCGGCGGAGACACGCTCGTCGCGCAGATCGTTCGCCTCGTTGAGGAGGCGCAGGGCTCGAAGGCGCCGATCCAGCGTCTCGTAGACCGTATCGCCTCCATCTTCGTGCCGATCGTGTTCGCGATCGCTTTCGCGAGCGCCCTCGCCTGGCTCATCTTTGGGCCAGAGCCGCGTTTGGGCTACGCGCTCAGCGCGTTTGTCGCTGTGTTGATCATCGCGTGCCCCTGCGCGCTCGGTCTCGCGACGCCCACTGCGATCATCGTGGGCACGGGTCGCGGCGCGTCGCGCGGGATCCTAGTCAAGAGCGCGCAGGCGCTCGAAGCCGCCCGCGCGATCGACGTCGTCGCCTTCGACAAGACCGGAACGCTCACCGTCGGCCGGCCCCAGGTCGTCGAGTACATGAACTGCGCGGGTATCGGTGAGGACGAGGTCATCCGCATCCTCGCGAGCGCCGAGTCGCGATCGGAGCACCCGCTCGCGGCGGCGGTCGTCGAGCTCGCGACGTCGAAGGGCCTCGCGCTATCCGAGCCCACCGCCTTCGAGGCTCTGCCTGGACAGGGGATTCACGCGACGGTCGAGGGCCACGATGTATGGATCGGGAATGCGGACCTCGCTCGCGCGCATGGCTTCGCCGAGCTTGGCGACAACGTCCTCGCCCATCACCAGGAGCAAGGCCGCACCGTTCTCGTCGGGACCCTCGATAGCGAACCCGCCGGCATCCTCGCGCTCGCGGACACCCCGAAGGCAGCGGCGAAGGACGCTATCGCGGAGCTCAAGCGAATGCGGCTGCGCACGCTGCTGGTCTCCGGCGACGCACGCAGGGTCGCGGAAGCGGTGGCGCGCGATCTCGGGATCGACGAGGTCCGAGCGGAGGTGCGCCCCGATGGCAAGGCCGCGCTCGTCGAAGAGCTGCAGGCGGCGGGCCATCGCGTCGCGATGGTCGGCGATGGCGTGAACGACGCGCCGGCGCTCGCGCGCGCAGATCTTGGCATCGCGATCGGTTCGGGCACCGACCTCGCTATCGCGACGGCTGACGTCGTGCTCGTGGGGGGTGACCCGCGCGGCGTCCCGCGCGCGCTTCGTCTCGCACGCGCCACCGTCGCGACGATTCGCCAGAACCTGTTCTGGGCGTTCATCTACAACGTCGCGCTCATCCCGGTCGCCGCCGGTGTGCTCTATCCCTTCACCGGGTTGTTGCTCTCTCCGGTCCTGGCCGCTGCCGCGATGGCGCTCTCCTCTGTCACCGTCGTGACGAACTCGCTGCGCCTTCGGACGGCAAACATCGGATGAAGCTCGTCGCTCCGGCGCTCCTTCTAATGATGGCGTGCGGACCCGCCGCAACGCGCACGGAGCCGACACCCACGACGACGGTCCCGGCGGTCACCAGCCCGCCCGCCACGACGGCGACTCCCGCTCCACCGGGGACGTCCCGCGCGCCGGTCGATTTCGTGATGCAGGAGTTCCCACTGCCCCGCGGCCAGGGCCCGCACGACGTCGCGCCCGCCGCGGACGGTGGCGTCTGGTACACGGCTCAGCTCTCGGGCGAGCTCGGCTGGCTCGATCCGAAGTCCGGCGTGACGAAGGCGATCAAGCTCGGGCCGGGGTCCGCACCCCACGGGGTGATCGTCGGACCCGACGGAGCGCCATGGGTGACCGACAGCGGTCTGAACGCGATCGTCCGCGTCGACCCGGCGACGAGTGAGGTCAAACGGTTCCCCCTGCCGGCGGATCGCCGCAACGCCAACCTCAATACGGCGGTGTTCGATCGCGACGGCCGCACGCTCTGGTTCACAGGCCAGAGCGGTGTGTTCGGTCGCCTCGATACTCAGGGCGGCCCGATCGCGGTGTTCGACGCGCCACGCGGCGCCGGCCCGTATGGCATCGCGAGCTGCCCCGACGGCGAGATCTACTTCGCGTCGCTCGCCGGGAGCTACATCGGTCGCATCGTCAAGGAGACTGGCGGCGCGGTCGTACTCGTCCCGCCCACGGCGGGGCAGGGCGCGCGCCGTGTTTGGTGCGATTCGAAGAGCCGCGTCTGGGTGAGCGAGTGGAATGCGGGACGGCTGGCCCGCTACGACGGCACGTTGTGGAAGGAATGGAAGCTGCCCGGCGAGCGCCCCATGGCCTATTCCGTCTTCGTCGATGATGCCGACATCGTGTGGATCGCCGACTGGGGCGCCAATTCGTTCGCGCGCTTCGATCCGGCGACGGAGACCTTCGTCGTGCGAGCGCACCCATCGCCGAACGCCAACGTGCGCCAGCTCCTGGGCCGCCATGGCGAGGTCTGGGGCGCAATGTCCGGGCAGGACAAGCTCGTCGTCGCTCGCCCCGCAGGGTAACGCGATGACCAACGAGCCAAGCAGGCGACACGGTTTGACACCCTCATTCCGGCACGATGGAATGGACCTCGCATGGCCACCCTCGAACGGACCTTCCCGTTCCCGCGTGCGCGTTACAACGGCGTCCTCGAGTGGATCGCGACGACCGACCACAAAAAGATCGGCGTCATGTACCTCGTCACGACGTTCTTCTTCTTCCTCGCCGGCGGCCTGCTTGCTCTGGGGATCCGCACGCAGCTCGCGACGCCCGACACCAACTTCCTAACCGCGCAGCAGTACAACGCCGCGTTCACCATGCACGGGATCACGATGGTGTTCCTGTTCGTCGTGCCGGTGTGGACAGGATTCGCGAACTTCATCGTTCCGCTGCAGCTCGGTGCGCGAGACATGGCCTTCCCGCGCCTGAACGCCCTCTCGTACTGGCTCTTGCTCTTCGGCGGGATCGTCCTCTACTCGGCGTTCCTCGTCGGTGCGCCGATGACCGGCTGGACGATGTACGTTCCGCTCTCGACAAGGGAATTCATGCCGACAAACGGTATGGATCTCGTCATCCTCGGTCTCACCGTCCTCGGCTTCTCGTCGATCTTCGGCGCGCTGAACATGATCGTGACGATCTTCTCGCTCCGGGCGCCCGGGATGACGTTCCATCGGATCACGCTCTTCTGCTGGAGCGTCCTCGTGACGAGCTTCCTGCTCGTGCTCGCAATGCCCTTCCTCACCGTGGCCGGCATCCTCTTGCTCTTCGACCGGATGGCCGGGACGAACTTCTTCGCCGTGGGGCAGGGCGCCGATCCCTTGCTCTGGCAATACCTCTTCTGGTTCTTCGGGCACCCCGAGGTCTACATCATGATTTTGCCCGGCTTCGGCGTGATCAGCGAGGTTCTGCCGGTCTTCTCACGCAAACCGATCTTCGGTTACCGGATGATCGCGTACTCCTCTGCTGCGATCGGCTTCCTCTCGTTCGGCGTATTCGTTCACCACATGTTCGTCGCCGGCATCGACCCGACGCTGCAGATCTTCTTCATGGCGTCCACGATGCTCATCGCCGTTCCGACCGGCGTGAAGATCTTCTCGTGGCTCGGGACGCTGTGGGGCGGGGCGCTCCGCTTCCGCACCGCGATGCTGTTCGCGATGGCGTTCATCGTGGTGTTCACGATCGGCGGCATCTCGGGCGTATTCCTCGGCTCGGTGCCGGTCGATGTGCAGCTCTCGGATACGTACTACGTCGTCGCCCACATCCACTACGTCCTCGTGCAGGGAGCGCTCTTCTGCGCTTTCGCCGCGTTCTACTACTGGATGCCGAAGATGAGCGGCCGGCTGCTCAGCGAGCAGCTCGGGCGGATCCACTTCTTCCTCTTCTTCATCGGCGTCAACATGGCGTTCTTCCCGATGCACCAGCTCGGGCTCGATGGGATGCCGCGGCGCACCTTCCACTATCCGCAGTCGCCCGAGTGGGCGACCCTGAACCTCGTCGCGACGATTGGCGCGTACATCATCGCCATCTCGATCGCCGTGTTCCTCTTCAACTTCTTCTACAGCATCGTTCTGGGCCACGGCCGGCCCGCGGGCGACGACCCATGGGAGGCCGATACGCTCGAGTGGGCGACCACGTCGCCGCCGCAGCCTTACAACTTCGCGCGGATCCCGGTCGTGCGCAGCGCCCGCCCGCTGAAGGAAGACGTCGCGCACTGACGCGGCGCCTGGCATGACCTTTTCTCCCCGCTATCGCGCCCTGGTGTACGCGAGTCTCGTTGCGTCGTTTCTGGTCGTCGTGTGGGGCGGGGTTGTTCGGGTGACGGGCTCCGGTCTCGGTTGCCCAGACTGGCCCCTCTGCCACGGGCAATTCCTTCCGTCGCTCGACCCATCGACCCGGATCGAGTGGACGCACCGGTTCCTCGCGATTGTCTCCGGCCTCACGGTCGCGGCTATGGTCGTGTGGACGCTCGTCGCATTTCGCGCCGACCGTCGCGTCCTCGCGCTCGCGATCTGCGTCGCGATCCTTTACCCGCTTCAGGCGGTCCTCGGCGCGATCACCGTGATCCTCGAGCTGCCGCACGAGTGGGTGACGCTTCATCTCGCGAACGCCGAGCTCCTCCTCGCGACGCTAACGATCCTTGCCGTGCTCGTGCGGTGGCCGGCGATAGCCCGCGTGCCCAGCGGAGGTTGGACCTGGCTCGCCGTCGCAGCCGCGATCGGCACCTTCGTCCTGATGCTGAGCGGCGCGTACGTACGCGGTGCGAACGCGACCACCGCTTGCCTCGACTGGCCGCTGTGCGGTCCAGAGCAGGACTTGTACCTCACCGGAGCGCCGGCGATCGCGATGCTCCATCGCTTCATTGCCGCCGGCGTTGGCATCGTCGTGATCCTCGCCTGTATCGAGGCATGGCGTCACCGCCGCGAGACACCGGGACTCGGGCCGCTCGCGATCGCGACGGTGGCGATCTTCCTTCTGCAGATAGCGATCGGCGCCGCGAACCCGCTCACGCAGTTCTCGCCCTGGGCGCTCGGTGCGCATCCCGCCGCCGCAAGCCTCCTCTGGTGCAGCGTCGTCGCGCTCGGAGCGGTCGCGTGGCGTCCGGCCGCGCGGCAGGGCGTCCTCGTGCGAGATCTCGTCTCGCTGACGAAGCCCGCGATCATGTCGCTCCTCCTCTTGACCGCGCTCGGAGGGATGTTCCTCGCGGCGCGTGGCGTTCCCCCGTTCGGGCTCCTCGCGGCGACACTCATCGGCGGTGCCGCGGCGAGCGGCGGCGCCTCGAGCCTCAACCATTACTTCGATCGCGACATCGACGAGCGCATGCGCCGCACGCGGCATCGCCCGCTCCCGGCGCACCGCGTCTCGACCAGCGTCGCCGTCGTCTGGGGGGTCTCGCTCAACGTGATCGCCTTCATCGTGCTCGCGGTCTTCGCGAATCTGCTCGCGGCGGCGCTCGCTCTCGCGGGAACGGTCTTCTACATCCTCGTGTACACGGTGTGGCTCAAGCGAACGACGGCCCAAAACATCGTGATCGGCGGCGCCGCAGGGGCGATCCCGCCGCTCGTCGGCTGGGCCGCGATCACCGGCTCGCTGGACCTTGCGGCGTGGCTCCTGTTCGCGATCATCTTCTTCTGGACGCCCGCGCATTTTTGGGCGCTCGCGCTTCTCATCCGCGATGACTACGAGCGCGCGGGGGTGCCGATGCTGCCGGTCGTTCGTGGCGATGAGGTGACCGCGTGGAACATCCTCGCGTACGCGGCGAGCCTTCTGCCGCTCACGCTCCTCCTCTTCTTAATCGGCGGCCTCGGCTACGTGTACCTCGCCGCCGCGATTCTCCTCGGAGCCGTTTTCATCGTCTATGCGTTCCGGCTCCTCCGTAGTGGCGCGCTGCGCCGCCGCGCGATGGCCCGCGCCGTGTACCTGTACTCCCTCCTCTACCTCGCCCTGCTCTTCGTCGCGATCATGGTGGACAGCACATTGCGGCTCTAACTCAATCTCTCGGCTTCGCCGAAGAGACACGCTCAAGGCTGGCGCAGGGGCGGGGGCCCCTGGGCGCGGCTCGACCGCTCCTCGCGGGCAGGGGCAGGGGCCCCTGGGCGCGAAGCGAACCGCTCGTCGCTCGATGTCTGCTCTAATCGTCTCACTAACGGCCGCGCTCGCTGCCATCGTTTACACGATCGGCCTTGCACGGATGCGGCGACGCTGGCCGCTGTGGCGGACGGCGGCCTTCTTCCTGGGTCTTGTCGCATTGCTCGCCACGCTCGCGTCCCCGATCGACAGCTACGCGACGGTCTCGTTCGCGGTGCACATGGTCCAGCACATGCTCCTCACGGTCGTGGCGGCGCCGCTCCTCATGCTCGGTGCACCCATCCGACCGCTCTTGCGAGGCCTTCCCACGTGGGTGCGCGCCGCGGTGGTGCGGCCGCTCGCGCGCGCCCGCCCGATCCGAACCCTTCTGCACCTCGTCCGGCATCCGCTGGTCGCGGCGGCGGTTTACGTCGGCGGCCTGTACGCCTGGCACCTGCCGAGTCTTTACGACGCGGCGCTCCTCGACGCGCGCGTGCACGTGATCGAGCACGCGTGGTTCTTTTTCTCGGCGCTTGTCTTCTGGAGCGTGGTCATCGATCCCGAGCCGTTCCGCGCGACTCTCGGCTACGGCGCGCGGCTGCCGTATCTCCTTGTTCTCGGTGCGGCTCAGAACACCGTGCTCGGCGGGATCCTCTCGTTCTCGTCGCGGCTCCTGTACACCGCGTACACGGCCATCCCCGACCCGACGGTCTTTGACCTGGACCGCGTGACCGATCAGCGCGTCGGCGGCGCGATCATGTGGGTCGTCGGCGACTTCGTCTTCCTCGCTGCCGCTTCGGTCGCGTTCTTTCTCTGGCTCGCGGAGGAGGAGGAAACGCAGAGGCGCCGCGAGCGTATAGCCTCTAGGTGATGATCACCCGATTCGTCACAGCCCTGACGGCGCTTGCCCTCCTCGTCGCTGCGTGCACGACCTCGGCCGCGGACGCGCCCGCCGGCTCGCAGGTCGTGGCCGAGCTCTCCGACTACAAGATCGCGGTGAACGTGCCGAGCGTGAAAGCCGGGAAGATCAAGATCGGCGTGCGCAACCTCGCCGCAATGGAGCACAGCTTCCAGGTGCTGAAGACCGATCTCGCGCCGGACAAGCTTCCGGTCGACGGAGCGACGTCGAAGGCGAAAGAGGATGGTAAGGTCGGCGAGATCGCGAGCATCCCCGCCGGGAAATCGGCGTCCGTGACCGTGGACCTCGCACCGGGGAAGTACGTCCTCATCTGCAACGTCGCGGGCCACTATCAGCTCGGGATGCGCACCGGCTTTACGGTCGACGCCCCCTAGCGCTCTGCGCCCGCCACATCTCCTCGGACGGCCACTTCTGTGCCCACTCGACCGACATGTACTCGCCATAGAACGGGTGGTTGACGGCGTCGGCCGGCGCGAAGATCTCGACCATGTCGAGAATCTCGAAGCCCGACTCGTGCAGTAGTCGGATTAGGTCGCCGTGCCCGAGGTGAAACTCGGTCTCCACGGTGTCGGGCCAATCCATGCGGTTCAGGCCGAGCTGCGGTCGCTGCAGCTTCTCCTGGACCGCGCCTGTGTCGGGCGTGCAGAGCATCGAGAGTGTCGAGTTGCGGAGGAAGACGAGCTCGCCGTTCGGTCGGAGCAGCCGCGATGCCTCCGGGATCCATTTGTACGGGTCACACCAGATCGACGCGCCGTATTCGGAGATCGCGAGATCGAACGAGGCGCTCGGAAGACCGGTGGCCTCGGCGTTCGCCTCCACGAGCTCGAGGCCCAGCCCGTACTTCGTGTTAAGCCTGCGCGCCGTATCCAGCTGCGCTGGCGTGATGTCGACCCCGACGACTCGCCGCGCGCCGCGCCGTTTCAGCCAGGCCGAGACATAGGCGGTGCCGCAGCCGAGATCGACGACGTCCTTTCCCGTCACATCAGGAAGGACGTTGACTTCGGCCTCGGGTGTGTTCCACAGCCCCCAGCTGATCTCCTGCTCGTTCCAGGCGTGCTCGGCTCGGCCATCGGTGTACTCGGCGTTGTTTTTCGTCCAGTGATCGCGGTTGAGCTTTACGTAGTCGGGCAGATCGGAAGCGCTCACGCCGGAACGGCGTCTATTTCAAGGTGAGGAGCCACTGGACGATCGCATCGATCTGATCGTCCGGAAGAACGCCCTCGAACTTCGGCATCACGATCCCGGGCTTGATTGACGGCGCGTTGCGCACCCACTTGGTGAGGTTCTCCTGGTTCACCGGCGACAGCACGCCCGCGATATTCGGTTTGCTCGCGATATGCGTGAGGTCAGGGCCCACCTTTGCGACGGCGGTCGTTCCCTTCACGGCGTGGCACCCGGCGCAGGCGCCGGTGAGGAAGGCTTGTCGGCCCACCGTTGTCTTCGGGTCTTGGAGAAGATCCGCTTGCTTCACGGCTTCCGCCGCCCACGTTGCGTACTCGCTCTGCGGGTGCGCGACGACCGTGATGAGCATGTCGGCGTGGCCGTCGCCGCAGTACTCCGTGCACTGACCCTTGTAGGTCCCGGGCTCGTCCGCCTGGAGCCACATCGTGGTGGTGTGGCCCGGCACTGCGTCCTTCTTTCCGCCGAGGTTCGGCACCCAGAAGGAGTGGATCACGTCCTTCGCGGTCAGCTCGAGCTTGATCTTTTGACCAACCGGGATGTCAATCTGCTCGCCGGCCTGGAGCGTTGTCCCGTCCTTCAGCTTGAACATCTGCTGGTCCGGGTAGGTGAACGCCCACGCCCACTGCCGCCCCTCGACCCTGATCGTCATCGCGGCATCCGTGTTGACGTCGTTGATGAAGTTCAGGCGTTGCCACGACAGTGCTGTGAACGAGATCACCATGATGGTCGGCACGACCGTCCAGATCAGCTCGAGCGTGTTCTGCCCGTGGAACTGCTCCGCGACGCGCCCAGGGCGATCCCGGAATTTGATGCCGGAGTAGGTGAGTGCTCCGACCACGATCGCGAGCACGACGGCCGCGCATCCGAAGAGGACCCAATAGACGAAGCCGATCGATTCGGCCTGCGGCCCGCGCGGGTCGAGGGCCCAGGAACCCATCGCGGGGAAGACTAGGGCGAGATTTCGACACGCGCCAATCGCGGCGCTAGTCTGCGTCCGATGTCATCGCATCACGGCGACGACCACCCCATACATCTCCCGCAACCGAGCTTCTCGCCGCCGCTGCTCGGATTCGGCGTGATGCTCATCTCGTTTGGCGTCCTGCTCGGCCCCGTCTTTCTCATTGTCGGTGGCGTGATCTTCGTGATCGGAATCGCGACGTGGCTTATTGACGACGCGCGCGCCTACGCAAGCGCGTCGGAGCCCACCGACGGAGCACACCACTAAGCGATGAGGACCACGCTCGAGGACCGGACGGTCGTGCGTGGCCGCCGCACGGATCCGGCCGACCGGCTTCCACCGAACGAGACCGGCCTAGAAGCGCAGCCCTCGCGGTTCTCGGCGGGCATGTGGGCCGTCATCCTCTTCATATCGAGCGAAGCGTTCTTCTTCGGGGCGCTCTTCACCACGTACTTCTTCCTGCGCGCTCGGATACCCGACTGGGAGCCCGTGTTTGGCGAGAAGCCGACGTGGCAGGTGGACCCGATCCTCGGCCTCGGCCTGCCGACGCTCAACACGATCGAGCTGCTCGTCTCGAGCGTGACCATGCAGCTCGCTGTTAATGCCATCAAGCGCGGCGACCGCCAGGGCCTCCGCAACTGGCTCATCCCGACGATCGTGCTCGGCGTTCTCTTCCTCATCGGGCAGGGGTACGAGTACACGAAGCTTGGGTTCCTACCACGCGACGGGGTCTTCGCCGGTGTCTTCTTCACGCTGACCGGGTTCCACGGCGCGCACGTGACCGGCGGCGTGCTCTTCAACATGATCGTGTTCTATCGAACGCTCAAGGGTCAGTTCACCGCGCGCCGGCATCTTGCGGTCGAGGCCGCATCGATCTACTGGCACTTCGTCGACGTTGTCTGGATCGGCCTCTTCACGACGATTTACATAATTGGGTAAGCGGTAGGCGAGGCGGCGCTGTACAGGGTTCTCAGCGTTCGCCGAGGAGCGCGTGCAGGTCGTTCACGAGATCGGCGGCGAGATCCTCCGAGTGCAGGAGCACGCGCTCGCGACCTCGCGCGTCGATGAGGTACACGGCGTCGTTGTGGATCACCGTGGTGGCTCCCGCCTGCACGCCGATCGCGTATGCCGCCCAGACCGGGGAAAGCTGCGCACGGCCGCCGACGAGGTAATACCAGTTCGCTGACAGCCCGTGCGCGGCGGAGAAATCCTGGACGGCCTTTGGAGTGTCGCGATCCGGATCGATCGAGACCGCGATGAAGGTCACGCGACTCGCGTCGGCCCGCAGCTCTGTCTGCGCTGCCCGGAAACGCGCGGCGGTAAGTGGACAGACATCGGGGCAGGTCGTGTACAGGAACGTCAGCGCCACGACCTGCCCGCGATGGCCCGATAGCGTCACGGCGCGACCGCTCACACCATCGACGAGGGTGAAGTCGGGAGCGTCCGTCGCTCCGAGGTCGGTCCCGGCGAGTCGTGCCGGTGCGCACGCGGCGAGCACCGCGGCGGCGATCCAGATGAAACGAACGACGAATCTCATCGGAGCCACGATATGAGCGAGCCTGTCGCGCGACTCTGTGGCTCGGCTAGCCGGTCACCCTCCGGCCGAGGTGCGCGTCGGAGCGGCGCCGGTCGCCGCCAGTGAACTTCAGCACACATACGACACTCGCGTAGTATGTAGAGCAGAGCTACGACGGCGCTGTCGTAGGCCGGGTTTGGGCGGTAGCGGAATGGCGATCGAGGACTTGGACCTAAACCTCTTCACGAGCGACCCCACGTTGCTCGAGCGCGCGAGCGACGAAGAGTACGAGCGTGCCGCGGCGGCGCTCGAACGGATTGCCGATCCCCGGCGCCTCCGCCTCCTTCACGCGCTTTCCCTCGGCGAAGATACGGCGCAGCGCGCGGCCGTGTGGGCCGGTGTCGAGCAGAGCTACGCGGAACGCGAGCTTGCCGCGCTGGCCCTTTCGGGTGTCGTCGAGCGCCGCGAAAGCCCACGCGGGCCCCTCTACCAGCCTCGCGACGGCCACCTGGTCGTCGAGCTCCATGTCGCGCTCGCGCACGGGCGCGAGGCGCTCGCCGAACGGCACCCTCGCCTCTTGCGGCGACGGCGCGTCACCGTGCGCGGCCGGCGGGCGGGATAATCGCCGCGTGAGCCGACCCGACCTTCGACGTCTTCGCAGGCCCGAGAAGGCCGAGGAGAAGTTCCTCGGACCGCTCGAGACGGAGGTCATGGCGCGCCTCTGGAAGCGTCGATCGGCCACGGTGCGCGACATCGTTGAAGACCTCGCGCGGACTCGCGAGCTCGCCTACACAACGGTGATGACGATCATGGTCCGCCTCCACGAGAAGGGCCTTCTCGAGCGGACTCGCGAAGGCAAGACCTATGTCTACCGTCCATCGCACACGCGCGACGAGCATCGCGCCCGGCTATCCCGCGACCTCGCCCGCGGGCTCGTTGCGGAGTTTGGCGACGCGGCCCTCGCCGCGTTCAGCGCGGAGCTCGACACGGTCGACGCGACGCATCGTGCGTCACTCCGCCGCCTCGCGCAGAAAGACACTCGTGAAACGCGCTGATCGCGTCTTCACCATCCTGCTCGCGCTCGCTCTTGCGTCGAGCGCGATCCTGCTCGCACTTCTTATCACGCTCGTCCCTCGAGTCGAGCATCTCGTGGCCCGAGGGGCGGAGGACACGGCCGACGTCGTCGCGGCGCTCGTTCTCCTGCTCGCGGTCTGTGGCATCTCGCTCGGGCTCGTGACCCTTTTCCGCCAGCTTGTCGCGACGGCTGTCCTGATCCGCAGCCTCGTCGCGGAAAAAGTCGCGCTGCCGGAATCGGTGGTTGTGGCGTCGAGCGGTCTCCAGCTTGACGGCCGCATCGACGTCGTCGCCGATAAGCGACCGTTCTCTTTCTGCTACTGGTTCCTGCGCCCGCGTATCTGCCTCTCCACGGCACTCGTGGAACGGCTCGATCCGGACGAGCTTCGCGCCGTGCTGCATCACGAGCGTTACCACCTTCGGCAGCGGGATCCGCTACGTCAGATCGTGGCGCGCTATTTCGCGGCCGGCCTTTATGTGGTCCCGGTAGTCGACGAGCTTCTGGCTTTTCACACGCTGCAGAAGGAGATCGAGGCGGACCAGGAGGCGGTGCGCGCGTCGGGCGATGTGCGGTCGCTGGCGAGCGCGCTGTACAAGCTCCTACCGGACGCCGACGACGTGTCGCTCGGTCTTCTGGTGCCCGTCAGCTCGCTGTCCGTGACCGAGGCGCGGATCGAACAGCTCGTGTCGGCGCGACCGCTTTCGGTCGCGCTATCCCCGCTCTCCGTCGTGCTCTCCGGCGGGGCCCTTGTCGCGGCGGCCGTGCTCGTCGCGGTGAAGGGCGGCGCCAGCGTGGGCTTTGAGACGCTGCCCCCTCTGTACGCGGTCCCCGGTCTCCTTGTCGGCCCGGCGAGCCTGCTGTTTGCGGCAGCCGTCGACGGCGGGCTCCATCAGCTTCGCCCTCTTACCCAGCGCTTGTTCTCCTAATCCACATAAGTTCCTCTTTACTTCACGCGCGCTTGGTCGCAGAGTGGCGGTGACCGGGTCCAGAAAATTCGCCGGTGGGGTCGGGGAGGACCCACCGAATGTCGATCCGTCGCATCGTTCAGATCGTCGCTTTTCTGAGCGCGCTCGCCTTCGCGTTCGCGTCACCCGTCGCCAGCAACGTGGCCTACGCCTGCGACCCAATGGGCAGCAGCGGTTTCTGCTAGTCGTTTCCCCCGGGCCGCATAAGCGCTGGCCGACCGAGATACGGGCCACTGGGCCCGAAAGAGACCCCGACCGGCATGCACCGGTCTCGGTCCCGAATTGTTCGGTAAAGACTGATTTGACGGGTCTACTAGTCAGCCGTAAAGTGCCCTGGCTGTGGCTGAGGTGCGGTCACCCATGGTGGCCGACGTGGGGGCACGCATCCGTTCCCTGCGCACAGCAAAAGGCCTTACCCAGGCCCAGGTAGCCGAGCCCCAATACACCAAGGCGTACATCTCCATGCTCGAGTCCGGACGCACACGCGCGTCGATGAAGGCGCTCGAGCACATCGCCGGCGTTCTCGGCGTCAAGCCTGCGGATCTTCTCGGAGGAGCTCCCTCGCCCGCGACGCCCCAGTACACGCTGATCGAGGCGCGACGCCTGGTCGAGCAGGGTCGGGCGGCTGAGGCCATAGCGCTCCTCGAGGGCCTTGAGGAGGGTCTCAGTCCTCAAGACCAGCTAATCCGGTTGCGCTATCTCGCCAGCGCGTACAACGCGACCGGCGAGCCGAAGCAGGCCTTTCCCCTCATCGAACGTGCGCAACGAATGGCGGAGTTGCTTGATGACCGAGGCGAGCAGGTCCGTGTGAAATCCGTCCTCGCGTCCGCGTACGCGCGAACGTACGCGTTCGAGGAAGCAGCGAGGGGGTTTCGCGAATGTATCCAGGCGTGCGAAGACGGGGCGCTCAACGATCCCGCTTTTCATTTTCGCCGGCTCGTGGATCTTGCCATCATGCAGACGAACCTTCATCAGACCAAGCCCGCTCTGGCCACGTATGAGCGGGCGCTCGAGATCGCCGAGCAATTCAACGATCGACCCTCGCTCGCCCATCTCTATGCCGGCATGGCGAAGACGTACCACGATTCGGGCGACATCGAAGCGGCGATCGTCTACAACCAGCGCAGCCTTCAGGTCTACGAAGAGCTCGGTCTCATCGACCAAGTCGCGTGCGCTCTGGACAACGCGGCCGCGCTCTACGTCGAATACGGCAACGTAACGCGCGCCCGCGAAACTCTCGCCCGCGCGGCCCGACTCGCCGAAGAGGCCAAGCGCGATACCACGCTCGCGTCTATCAAAGCGTCGGTGGCAGAGGTCGTCGCCAAGTCCGATCCCGAAGCCGCTTTGGACGAGGCCCAAAACGCCTTGAAGTTCGCGCGGAAGGTGGACCAGCCAGATGCCCAGGTCCGCATGCTCGTCCTTACCGGAGAGCTCCGGATGAAGGCCAACGGCGCTGCCGCGCGGCGGTCGTTCCAGGAGGCGCGCCAGCTCGCCGAGGAGCGGGCGCCACATCTTCTGCGCGTGATCTTCGACCGCTGGTCGCGAGCGGCGGAGGCAAGCGGCGACGCTGACGAGGCGTTGCGCCTGGCCCGTCGCGCGCTGGAGACCGTCCGGGTCTAGCGCCCTCCCCGCTAGCCTCTCGACATGTCCCGTCTAAACGCCGAGATCGTCCGCGAGCGCGTGCGCGGCACGATCCTCGAGCGCGTCGGCGATACGCCGCTCATCCCGCTGCGCCGCATCGGCGCTGGGCTGCGCGGCGATCTTTGGGCGAAGATCGAGAGCGCGAACCCGGGCGGCAGCGTGAAGGATCGGCCCGGGCTCTGGATGGTGTTGGATGCGGAGGAGGAAGGCCGGCTGCGCGGGCGGCGCGTCGTGCTCGATGCGACGAGCGGCAACACCGGTGTTGCGCTCGCCATGGTCTGCGCAGTCCGCGGCCATGCCCTGGAGCTCTGCATGCCGGACAAGGTGTCGCTCGAGCGCAAGCGCATCGCGCGCGCATTCGGCGCGCAGCTCGTTCTCACCGATCCGCTCGAGGGCACCGACGGCGCGATCCGCGAAGCGCAGCGACGTGCGGTCGCCGACCCCGACCGCTTCCTATACGTCGACCAATATTCGAACCCGGCGAATCCCTTGTCCCACGAGCTCGGTACCGCGGCGGAGATCTGGAAGCAGACCGGTGGGCGCGTGACGCACTTCGTTGCGGGCGTCGGCACCTCGGGGACGATCGTCGGCGTCTCGCGGGCGCTTCGTCCGAAGCGTGTTCGCATCGTCGCTGTCCAACCGAACGACGCGATGCACGGGATCGAAGGGTGGAAGCACATGCCGACGGCGTTGCGTCCAGCCATCTGGGACGAAGGTGTCGCCGACCTGCACCGCGTCATGGGGACGGAGGAGGCGCTCGCGATGACAAAGCGGCTCGCGCGAGAAGAAGGCATTTTCACCGGGCCATCCGGGGGCGCCGCGGTTGCCGCCGCGCTCGCGGTCGCGCGGGAAGAAGCGGGCCGTATCGTCGTGTTGATTGCTGATGGGGGAGAGCGATATCTCAGCACCCCACTTTGGGAGTGAAATCATGCCCGTGACGGTTCGCCTGCCTGGCGCGCTTCGCGATGCGACCGGCGGCGAGACGAGGCTCACCGTCTCCAGCGGAACGCTAGGCGAGGTGATCGCGGAGATCGATCGCCGTCATCCGGGATTTGCCTCGCGCGTGCTCGATGACGGGGGTGCGCTGCGTTCGTACGTCAATGTCTACATCGGCGAGGACGACGCCCGCACGCGCGGCGGAAGTGGCGCCGCGGTCCCGGACGGCAGCGAGGTCATGGTCATCCCGGCGATGGCTGGCGGTCGTTGATCGAACGTACTCGACTTGTCCTGCCGCGAGCGCTGCGGAAAGAGATCGTGGCGCACGCGCGTGAGTCCGCGCCGCGCGAGTGCTGCGGCCTGCTTTTCGGCGATGGCGAGGTCGTGGACCGACTCGTGCGCGGCCGGAATGTCCATCCAACGCCCGAAACGCGCTATGAGATCGACCCGGCGCAGCTTCGGGTCGCCCTCCTCTCGGGCGACGATTCCGACCGTTACCTAGTAGGCATCTACCATAGCCATCCGGCGACCGAGGCCGAACCCTCACACACCGACGTCACCAATGCGCGCTGGCCGGCGCAGGTCTATGTCCTCACTTCGCTTCGCTCCGAGCCGCCCAAGGTCGTTGCGTACCGGATCACGGACGGCGAGGCGAGGAAAATTCCGATCGTCGAAACCTAGCCTCGGCGCCCAACAAAAAGCGACCCCCGAGTTTCGGGGGTCGCCGTCACTTCCGGCTACAGGCCTTAATAATCTGGCCTCGATGCGGGAGATCGCGCAAGGCGTCTCCGAGATCTTTGATCCGCCGGGAGCGAACTCTCGGCAGTGCCCCCTTCCGTCGAGGGCGTCATCGATCGACTTGGAAGACTCCGAGTCGTTTATGCAGCTTGACCACTAGGACCTCCGATTCGGCGTCCGCCGGTCTTGCTTGCTTCGCTCCGTGGGCCCGTGCGGAGCTTGTCCTTGTTCTACACCCGCCATGGAGGGTCGCGTCAAGTGCTACCAGAAATGGGCACTGGGGCAATTTCACGATGCGACTCTAACGGGTCGCATCTGATCTTTGAGTGCGTTCGCGTACTGCGGATCATCAAGCAAGGCGGCGATATCTGACACGTCCCACTTGTAGCGACTGACCCCAGCGGCGACCGCTGGGGTCGTGCCGAGCGATCCATGAACGCGGACAAAGTTGTAGTGCAGGAAGTGAAGGGCCACCGCTGCCTCATGGTTGCTGAGCTTCTTGGAGAAGGCGTTGGTCAGGCGGGTGAAGCGGCGAATCTGCATCCGCATCGTGAGGTTCTGGCGCTCGACGTGGGACGTTGAAACGCTGCCGTTGTGTCCCTTGATCTGGTGAGGCTTCGCACCGATGATCTCTGGTGGGCTGTAGCGCGCGGCCATGGGCTGATCGTGGCCGTAAGCCTTCACCAACTGCGCGAAGTCAATCCCTTCGCCAAACGACATATCGACCGCGCCGACATAGCCGCTGTAGCCGTCAGTCGTTAGCTCGATCCGGCCAGCCATCCGCTTAGCGAGATCGTCCATGAAAACCTGAGCGTGCTCGCCGTCGCGCTTGCCGACGAGCCAGGACGGAACGAGCTTGGTGTCGCGGTCGATGGCGACCCACGTCCAGGCATCGCCCATTCCCGGCTTGTTCGTGGCGATCCTGACGTTCTTCTCTTTCGCTCCGATGAACGACCAAATCTCGTCAGCCTGAATGCGTTTGCATGGCAGATCGCGGAGGGCAGCGTCCTGGTAATCCGTCGCTGCCTGTCCAAGCGCGACAAGAAGCCGTACCACCGTCCACTTTGCAGCGCCGGTGATGCGGCAGGTAGAGCGGATGCTGTTGCCCTCGCAGAGCGCCTGAATGATCTGCGCCCTAGCTCCCACACTCAGCCTGTTCACCATCTTATTATGCTTAGGCGCCTATGCATTGTCAACCCAGACGGGCTACCGGCGGTTAGGTCTCCGACGCGGTGGGGGAGGCGGCGGTTCGGGGATCGCTGCCGCCTGGACGGGTGGCGCGTTTACATAGAAACGGACTGTCTTTGGAGCCTGGTCGTTGAGCGTGACGACGAGATCGTGCGTCCCCGGTCCTTCGAATGCCAACGCGACCTTGATTGCGAACTGCGCTCGTTGCCTGTCGCCTTCACGCATTAACGGGGTCCGTTCCGGTACGGCTATCCCCGCAGCCAATTGCCTCAGTTCGCCGCCCAGGGGTCGGTGGGCCACGCTCACCCGCTGCTCGCGTCTTTCAACGAGTTCACCCCATTCCACGAGCACCGAAATCGCGAGCGCGAATACATGAGCTACAGGATGCTGGAATGACGGGGGCGTCAGCGTGTCCCACCCACCGCCCATGAGAAATAGCCGGTTGGCGGACACTTCCGCGTTGTCCGCGAGGATTACCCACTCAAGTTCGGCCACTTACTTGATAACTACTACCAATCCACTACAATCCTACTACATGGGGGCGTGCCAATAATCGCACCTTGCCCAAACGCCGGCGCACCAGGCGCGGGCCACCTCGGGAGATTGAGCGTTTTGTCTGGGACGACGCCAATCAAGCTGAGATCGATGGTCACTACTTCTCCGACTGGCAGGTTACGGAAGTCTTGTTTCACCCGTGGGTCGCGATACCAAACTCGCATCGGCAGCGGCCCGGTCGAGGCGAATGGAAGTTACTTGGCCAGAGCGATGCGGGAGAATGCATCCAAGTGGTAATTCAATCGACCAGGAATCCGAGGGTTTGGCGTCCGGTCACGGCCTACCCGTGCGGGCCCAAAGAAAGGCGGCAACTATGGCCAAGATGAATCGCGATACAACGAGGCGGCGGGACGAGTCCGATTGGGACTACAGCAAGGCCGTACACGGCGGCCCAGCCAAGAATCCGCGAGCTGTTGTCTCGGTTTCCTTGCGCGCGAGTGACTTTCGGGATATCGCGCAGCACGCTCAGCAGCTAGGAATGAGGACCTCGGAGTTCATTCGCGAGGCTGCCCTACGCGCCATCGCGCCCGATAGTCACCGTCCGACGGTTTGGCCGCCTTCTGCTGGCGTTGTCAGTTGGACCTTCCAGGTAGATGCCCTTGTCGATATGGGAAGCAGGGCCGGTGCCGAACGCGCTACTCCGGTCAAGACGGCCGCTTAGGACTTCGTCCGTCGACGCCAGCGTGTGTTCGCGGCTTTCTGAGCGATCTCTGATCGACGCTTCGCGCTCAGATTCGCCGCCCTGATCTTTCCGCCCTTGGAGCCGCCGAGCCTGCCGAGCGCGACGGCGGCAGGGTTCTTCTCCCCGGCGTCGATCACCTTCTGAATCAGGGCGAACGCAGCCTTGTTCGGGTCTGTGCTTGGGCGTCTAGGCATGGGCCGAAGTATCGCACGGGTTAGGTTCTGATGTGAAAGTGAGTGGTCGTTGGCATCGGTTCAGGGCTGATGCCTACGGGCTGCTTGCAGTTCGGGCACTTGAAGGTTCGAAGCTCGATTCCGTCCGAAGGGCTCATGGACTCACTCAGGTGCTTCCCGTCTGCAATGGGGTTGATTGCGCGACCACACTTGTGGCACGTGCCGCGCGATGCCTCCCAGTCCGCTCGACTGATCTCACGATGACTTGGCCCCATGCCATCGGAGTATCACGCTCCGAACCTCAAATTGCCCCACTACCCAGAAATGGCTGTCCGTCGGTTCGGAGCTACGGGCCTGTGACGACGAAGTTCTTAAAGACGAGTTCCGCGGCCGTGGCGTCAAGCACGTGTGCGTATATCCCGATCAACCCCGTGGAGATTGCGCTGTCCTGAACGCTGGCGACTTCCTTGCCGTTCACGGAGAGCGCGAGCTTGTTCCCCAGGCACTCAGCCATGATGTGGTTCGAGCTGCCAAGGGTCGTCGTTGAGGTGCCGCTGGTCAGGACCTGCGGTGACTCGCCGAAACGCTCGATCAGGTAACCGCCGGACCTCGCGATCAAGAGCCGGTAGCCCCCGACGACACGGCCTCGCGTGTCAAACTGCACCCGGCACTCGAACCCGACCAAGACCTTGTCCGACCCGCGCACTTCCTCGGCGTCGACCTCACCCCGGACGTTGTCCGGACTCTTCGCCACCGGGTAGTCCGCCACATCTGGGCCGGCACCGAAGTCGTCTGGTCCGTTCATGATGACTCGGTACCCCGTCAGATCGGCGGTCGCGCTGCCCGACGCCGCGCCCCCCGCGACTGACCCGAACACCCTGCCGGTGCAGCGAGCGGACATATCCGACGAGAACAGAACCGGGCCGGTTGCTTGATGTGGCGGCACGGCGCAGACGGTAGGCGACGAGCTTGGAGGGGGAGCGGCTGCCGCCGCGGTGGTGGAAGGGACGGTCGCTGGCGGCGAACTGCACGCCGTGATCAGGACGAGCGCACACACGCTGAGGGCGTACCGCACCGGCGCACTCTCCCCCTGTCGGAGGGCGACGTCAATGCTCACTCGGTCCCCGGCCGGGGACGCCTGAGCAAGTCGCGAATCTCCGTGGGCGTTACACGAACGTCAGGCCACCATGACTCATCCGCATCATCGCCGGCGGCAAGCGCGGCCTCGACCCCGAGGGAGATCCCGCTCAACAGATCGCCGAGGCGGATGATCTCGGGCGCGAACCCGCCGTCTGGCGCCGCGTTGTGATAGTTGACGTTCGGTAGGGCGATGCCCGTCGCGATCCACCCGAGTCTGACGAATGACGAAGCCTCGCAGGTACCCCCGACGAGCAGGGCCCGCTGCGATGGAATGCCGCGCTCAGCCAGGCGCTCTCGCGCGACGCGGAGGTAGCGCTCTGCCTCGTTGCTAAACGTGTTGTGGAAGTCGCCGGCGCGAACGACGATGCCTCCCCCGGCCTCCGCGCCAGGTAGCGCGCGGCTTGCCTCGACCGAGACTACGTACGCATCGCGGGGAAGGAGTCCGTCCTCGGCCGCGAGCCGCGCGCCGTAGAGGCCCGTTTCCTCCGCCCTCGTGAAGATCGCGTGGAGGTCGTGAGGTGCTCGCTCGTTGCGGAGCGCCAGGAGCACCGCGACGATGAGCGCGCATCCGGCGAGGTCGTCGGCGGCGCGCATTCGGATCTCATCCCCAGAGACATCGGCCGGCGGCAGGTCGAGCATCGCGAACTGCCCGACCGCGAGCGAACCCTCTGCGCGGATGCGGCACACCGTGGTCGAGTTGTGCAGAGGTTCGACGTCGGTGACTGGATCGCTCAAGACCGCCTTGAACGAAGACTCGCCGGTGTCCTGGTGCACGGTCACAGGAACATCGGAAGGAAACACGCGCTGGCGGAACCCACCCAGGACGCGCGCGATTCCGGTTTTCCCGGATGCTTCGATCACCTCGAATCCGGGGTGATCGGTGTGCGCCGCAAAGATGAGGGCGCGCTTCGCGGTGCCCGCCGAGACCCGCGCGTGCACCTG
Organism: Chloroflexota bacterium; assembly: GCA_030854525.1. Next base: position 23,428 of record JALYSZ010000334.1, read on the forward strand.
CCCGAACACGTCGGTCCTCGTCGGAATTCCTTCGCGTTCGAGCTCGCCACGGATGGCATCCAGCACCGCCCACTCGTGGTACGGCGCGCTCGGCGGCAGAGCGATGCGCCGAAGGACCGAAAGGATCTCGTCGAGATCGAATGAGCGCGGCACCCCGCGCGAGGATATCGTCCACAGCAGGTGCTTTGGCTCTACGACACGCGACGGCGCGGCACCTTCGCTTTCCAGCCTCGGACTCGCACCGCGACGATATACGTCTGCGGCGTGACTCCCTACGACACCACGCACCTGGGGCACGCGCGGACGTTCCTCGTCTTCGACGTGCTTACCCGTCTTCTCGAAACTCGCGGACAGCGAGTCCGCTATGCCCAGAACGTCACCGACATCGACGAATCGATCCTCCAACGTGCCGCAAGAGACAAGGTCAGCTGGCGCGCGCTGGGCCGACGCGAGGAGCGCGCCTTTCTTCAGGACATGCGAAAGCTCGACTGGCGCGAGCCGGACGCGATCCCGCATGCGACGCGAGAAATCGCAGCCATGATCGAGCTCGCCGAGCGCCTTCGCCGCCGCGGACTCGCCTACGAGACGCCCGGCGGTCTCTATTTCGACGTCAAGAAGTTCCCACGGTTCGGCCAGCTATCGCGTTTCTCTCCAACCAAGATGAAGCGGATCCTCGCGTCGCAGGACGACGCGCGGCTCGACGACCCAAGGCGGCGTTCACCCCTCGACTTCGCGCTCTGGCGCCGCGTGAGCGAAGGACCCACATGGCCAAGCCCCTTCGGCCGCGGCCGCCCGGGGTGGCATCTCGAGTGTTCCGCGATGTCCGACCGCCATCTTGGCTTTCCGATCGACATACACGGCGGCGGCAGCGATCTCATCTACCCGCACCACGAATGCGAGATCGCTCAAAGCGAGGCTGCGCACGGCCTGCGCACCCGGTTCGTCGGTCACTGGGTCCACGTGGGGCCCATGCGCCTCGGCGGCGCCAAGATGTCGAAGTCCGACGGCAACATGATTTTCGTCCGCGATGTTTTGAAGAAGACGACGCGCCAGGCGCTCCGCCTATATCTCCTCGACGTTCACTACCGGCGGCCGTTCGACCACGACGAGGAGCGCCTCGCCCGCGCGCGAAAACGCGCTGCGGCCCTTGCCGAGGCGCTCGGCCGCGGAAGGCTTGGCCCGATCGAACGCGATGCGTCGACCCAGGATGTACTCGGGGCACTCGACGACGACCTGCACGCCGAGCGTGCGATCCGCGCGCTCGAGCGGCATGCGCGCCGCGATCTGGCGCCGGACAGCGTCGCGTCGCTCCGCACGATCGCGCGTAAGGTGCTCGGGATCCTTTAGCTGGGCTCTGCTGGCCTCCGCCTGGGGTCAGCCTCGGCGACGCGGTAACCGATCAGCACGCGGACATCGCGATTCACCAAAACCGCGCCGAGCATATTGTCACCAATCGCTGATGTCTGAAGAGCTCGTCCACTGGCACGACGTCAACGTGGCGCTCGTCACGGCCGCCGCGGGGCTGCTGGGTCTGCTGTTTGTCGCCCTATCGATCCACATCCGGGCGCTCACAGCGCCGCGCAACGCGGAGCTCCGTTCCGTCGCGCGTTCCGTGTTCCTTGGATACGTCGTCGCGCTGGCGATTGGATTCCTCGCTCTGCTTCCGCAGACGTTGCTCGCGTTCGGCGTCGAGCTAATGGTGCTGATCGTTCTCGCGATCGTGCCGTTCGGGGCAGCGGCGCGGAGCGGCCTCCGCGCGACCGGCGTTGGCTACGACCGCCGCGTCACAGTCATTCAGTTCCTGCTTGGTTTCGCTCTCTTCGCGATCGGTGTGATCGGCGCGATCGGCGTCGCGGTCGGCGAGGTCTGGGCGCTCTATGTCACCGCTGGAGTCGGGATCGTCTGCTTGGTGTGGGGCGTGTTCAACACGTGGGAGCTGATCTTCCGGATCCAGTGGGTGAGCGAGTAGCGATCGTTATCCTTTGATGCACCGCGCGGCCCGGTCGCCTAGTGGTCCAGGGCGCTTCCCTTTCAAGGAAGAGGTCAGGGGTTCGAATCCCCTCCGGGCTACTGATCCGGAACCCGCGGCCGGGGGCTCAGTCCTCAGCGCACCGCTTTTTTCACGAGCGCGCCGATCCGTGCCTCTTCGGCGGCGGTCAACTCCTTCAGCGCGAAGGCGGTCGGCCACATGGCGCCCTGGTCGAGGTTCGCATCGTCGTTGAACCCGAGCGTCGCGTACCTCGACTTGAACTTAGACGCAGGTGTGAAGAAGCAGACGACCTTGTCGTCTCGGGCATACGCGGGCATCCCATACCAGGTCTTCGGCGAGAGCACTGGCGCGCTGGCTTTGACGATCGCATGGAGCCGCTTGGCCATGGCGCGGTCGGGTTCCGGCATCGCGGCGATCTTCGCGAGCACGTCGCTTTCCCCGTCCGCCTTGCCCGCGGCCGCCTTTAGCTCTCGCGCGCGCTCCTTCATCGCGCCTCGTTCCTCGTCCGTGAATCCGGTGGTGCTCTTGGCGGACTTCTTCGTGCCCTTCTTTGCAGCTTTCCTCTCAGCCATACCTTCGCCATGACCTCCCCGTCTTATTCGTGGTTCCTCAGGAACGCCCGTGAACACCGTGATCTTGCGCTTGGGGATGTCGAGCGAGACGTCCTTGAGGTTGTTCTCGCGCGCGCCGTGGACCTCGATGAATTCCTCGGTCATGCCTCCAAAACTAACCGGCGGCTTTCGCCCATTCGGATGTGAAGCCGACCGCGGACCATCCGGCCAAGCGAGGCGCGGATGATCCGCATCGCTGCCCGGTCAGTCTCCGGGAAGAGCAGCAAAGGCCTTCTTTGTTTTCAGATACCACCCCATTCCTTTTATGGGATTTCTCCACCTATCCTGCATGCTCTTCAGGGCGCTGTTGTGCGTCTCATCACCCCTTGCAACCATTTCTTTTAGATGTTTATCTTCCGCTTTTATGACCTCATCACCCGTATTTCCGTGGAATGGGGCATCACAAGGACCACCCATTTGCCTACAAGTCATAGTTTTCATAGGTCTCACCTCCTTTCATAGCTCCTACTGGCGTCCGCCCGCGGCAGGCGTGGCGACGTACGCCGCGAGCGACTCGAGGGTTTGCTTTGCCCCCTGGGCCGCGTAGTACTTCGCGACTTTCTCGTCGCGCTCTTCCTTGCTGCCGAAGACCAATCGCAGTGTCGCCTCGGTCGTGGCGCCGCGCTCGGCGAGCGTGAGGCTGGTCTTCACCGGGTGCGGATCATCCTTGCCCATCCCGTACATCCAGACGATGCGTTCCGGCGGCACGATCTCCTTCCACACCCAGTGGTTCGGATAGGCGCTGCCATCGGCGCCCTGGATCGTGGCGTCCCACACTCCGCCCGGCTTGAAGTCGAAAGCCCGCGTAGTGATCTTGCCGCCTGCCGGGGCACACCACTGGGCGAGGTGGGCGGCGCTGGTGAATGCGTCGAAGACGAGTCGCCGGGGGCCCTCGATGATGCGCGAGACGACGATCTCCCGGTCTGCCTCGTTGCTAGCTTCGGCTGCCATCTGCATGCTCCTTCTGCTTGATTTTTTTCACGTACTCATTGAGTCGGTCGAAGTTCTCGTTCCAGTACTGCTCGAAGCCAACGACCCACTCGTGCACCGGCTGGAGGCCGCGCGCGTCGAGGCCGTAGAGCCGCTGCTGCCCGGCCTCGCGGACCCGCACGAGTCCCACTTCGCGAAGCACGCGCAGGTGCTTCGAAGTGCGCGGCTGCGTGATCCGCAGTGCGCGTGCAAGCTCATTGACCGGACGCTCGCGTCCTTTAAGAAGGACGAGAATCCGCCGCCGCTGCGGCTCGGCAACTGCGTTGAACGCATCAGAGGTCGTGGCGGCTCGTGCCATGAGATAAGATATATGTCGATATCGGCATATGTCAAGATCGACAGCGCGGGTTGACGCGGATAGGGGAGGGGACAGTTTCGACGGATGACCGAGAGCGCGACGCGTGACCCGGTCCGGTACGAGCGCTTTGGAATCCGGGCGACCCGTGTGGGTTCGTGGGCTACGCCGGCCGGATGGTCATCGTCAGCGCGATAGTTCTCGGAACCTTCGGCGTCCTCGCTGCGCTCACCGGATCGTTGATCGAGATCGTCGTACGTCGCATCAGACGGAGGCCACGCCCCAACACGAGCTGAGAGACATTCCGCGTCTCCGCGAGGGACCGCTTACCTCCTGCGCCATACTTGGTTGGTCCGACGTTGAGGCCTGCTCCCCGCGTCTGATTATTTCATGGGCCGCTGAACTGACCCGCGTTTTTCGCCGATATGACGACCGGTTCGTGCTTGAGATAACGCAGGCTTCTTCTCTCGACCTACGGGGCAGAGTCGCGTCATTGTCCATAACATCACCAGCCGTGGCTCAAGCGACACAGCCTCTCCTCGCCGATGCGTCGCTCCGCGGCATCCAGTCCGAGATCGAGAAGCGGCACGACGAAAGCGTCGGACGCCTCCAGGAATGGGTGAAGCACCCGGCCCTCGCCGCTGAAGATCGTGGCATGGACGAGGGCTGCGATCTGATGACGCGGATGGCGCGTGACGCCGGCTTCCAGAAGGCCGCGCGTATCGACACCGACGGTCACCCGGCCGTGTTCGCGACACTCGACGCGGGTGCCGCGAAGACCGTCGCGCTCTACTTCATGTACGACGTGAAGCAGGCCGATCCTGCGGAGTGGTCGTCGCCGCCGTTCACAGCCGCGATCGTCGACAGGCCCGGACTCGGGAAGGTCCTCGTGGGGCGGGGAGCGGTGAATCAGAAGGGGCCGGAGGCCGCTTTCCTCGCGGCGCTGCACGCGATACGCGGAGCGGGGAAGAAGATCCCCGTCAATCTCGTGCTCGTGGCAGAGGGCGAGGAGGAGATCGGCTCGCCGCACTTCCGGCAGGTCGTCGCGCGACCGGAGGTGAGCGCCGCCGTCAGGCGGACGATTGGCGTGTTCATGCCGTCGGCTTTTCAGGACCCCGACGGCAGCGTCTCAATTTTTCTTGGGGCGAAAGGCGTGGTCGAGTGCGAACTAGTCGCGAGCGGCGAGAGGTGGGGGCGCGGTCCGACGAAGGACGTGCACTCGTCCTATCGGGCCCGTCTCGACAGTCCTGCGTTCCACCTAGTGCAGGCGCTCGCGACGCTTGTCAACGCCGACGGCGATCCTGCGATCGACGAGTTCGGCCGCGAGGCGAGGGCGGCCACGGCGCCGGAACGCGCGATGCTCGACGAGGCGGCGACGAAGATGAGCGAGGAGACGGCGAAGTCGCTAGTGGGAGCCACGCGCTGGGCCCATGACCTTCCGTGGCGCGCGACGCTCGAGCGTTTCATGTTCACGCCGACGGTGAACATCGAAGGCCTCGTCGCTGGCTACACCGGCCCGGGCGGCAAGACCGTCATGCCGCATCGCGCGGTCGCGAAGCTGGACCTTCGGCTCGTTCCGGACATGACGTACGACGGCGCGATCGCCGCGCTCAAGGCGCACCTCGCGAAGCGCGGTTTCGGCGACATCGAGGTGAATCCGAGCGGCGGCTACGATCCGACGAGCACCTCAGCCGATGCGCCGATCATCAAAGCGATGATCGCGGTGCTGAAGCGCGGCGGGATCGACCCGGTCGTGCTGCCACGTCTCGCGGGCTCGTATCCCGGCTACGTCTTCACCAACGCGCCAATCAGTCTCGCGGCTGGTCACTACGGTCTCGGACACGGCAGCGGCGCGCACGCGCCCGACGAGTACTTCGTAATCGAGCCATCGAACCCGAAGGTCAGCAGTTGGGACGGCGCCGTCGCCTCGCACGTGGCGTACTTGTACGAGCTCGCGACTACGGGCGGATAGTCCCGCTCACGATCCACGCAATCGTGTCGTTGATCACCGTCGCGCCGCTCGGCTCGTTGTGCGTTTCGTGGTGGAGCCCTTGGTAGACCCGACGCGTCACGTTCGCCCGTCCCTCCAGTGATCGGCTCGCCGCTTCGGGCACGATCGGATCGTCCGCGCCGTGCAGAACGTATGTAGTGACGGGGAGCCGTGCACCACCCGCGAGGGCGCCTCTGACGCGGTCCTGCTCGCGGAACAGGGAAACGCCGAGCCGCGTGGTCGTCCGATGCACGGCGAGCGGATCCGCCAGGTACGCGGCCTCGACGGCCGGGTCGCTCGAGAGCCCGCCGCTTGGAAACGTGTTCGCGATCGCGAAACGCGGCAATGTGCCACCGAGGATGTCCGCGAGCCTGCGCTTCCAGCCGGGCACCGCCGCGTCGATCGCCGGGGCCGAAAGAACGAGCAGGTCGGGTAACGGTCGAGGCGGATCCGCGAGCGTGTATCCGAGAGCGATGAGGCCGCCCATCGAGTGCCCGTAGAGCACCACCGGGAGTCCGTCGGCCGCCGAGCGAACCTCGGTGAGCCGGTCTTCGACGTCATCGTGATACTGCGACCAGCGATCGATGTAGGCGCGGTGACCACCCGACCCGCCGAAGCCGCGCTGGTCGTAGGCATGCGTTGTGATTCCTGCGCTCGCGAGCTGCGACGCGACGTGCTGATAGCGGCCCGCGTGCTCCGCGATGCCGTGCACGAGGAGCAGGTGCGCGCGTGGTATGCCCACGGCCGGCCACCGGTAGGTGCGCAACTCGAGGCCGTCACGCGCGCGCACGACTCCCAAGCTGCCGCTGTTCCCTCCCCCGGTCGTCATCTGGCCAGTATGGGTGGCCTGCGAATTCGCTCCGGGTGAGCAAAGTGAAGCACGCCGCATGACGACACAAATCATTTGCACGTGACCTCCGACGCGGTGAGCTGAAAGTTGTCGACCGCGATTCGGACGCTCTGACGCGCGAATAGCGCAGCATCGGTTGACACGCCTACTTGGAAGCGGGCGTCGCCCTGGCCGGGCCACTGAATGCCCTCCAGCTCCACCCACGACCCGTCTGCGCCCCGAGATGAGACCGTGACATCCCCGTCCTTCCGAGTGAGCCTGAGGGATCCGGTGGCGGACGAGATGCTCTGGCGGTAGTCGCGTGTGACGCTGCGGCCATGGACCGAATCGCCGTCGGCGTACTGGTCGCGCGTGATCAATGCGCCGTCCGGCGTGAGCTCGCCGAATCGGATTTCCACGCCATGCATCGGAGGCCACTCGAGGATTTCGTACTCCACGATCGCCACGTAGTTGCCAGTGGCGAAACATCTCTCCAGTGCGAGGCCGGCGCTGATCGGTTCCCCTGCGCCGCCTGTGGCTTCTGCGGGTATGTTCAGCTCCACACGTCCGTTGCGCGCGGTCGCCACAGGCCCGCGCCCCTGAGTTACGACGTTCCACCGCGTACGATCGATCCCGCTTGAAAAGTTGTCCGTGAACGACGTGGGTTTTGACGGGGATGCGGGCGGCCCACCGCTAAGCATCGGAACCGCGATGACCAGACCCGCGACGAGCACCGCGGCGGCAATGGACACCGGCAACGACCGATAACCAGGGAAGACACGGGATGATCTCGGCGCGCGACCGAATTCCGGCGCGCGTGGAACGGGCAGCGCGTCGAGCCCGACGACGATGCGCTGCCGCAGGCGCTCGTCATCCACTGGACTTATCCAGTTCGCGGAACCGGGCCGCGGCCCGGCTTACCGCGGAAGCGACGGTGCCTCTCGGCATACCCATCGCTTTCGCGAGTTCGTCCTGCGTCATGCCGACGTAGTACTTGGCCACGAGCAGGTCGCGTTCGCGCGCCGAGAGCCGCGCCAGCGTCGCGACCACGTCCGCCCGAACGAGGGCCTCGTCGAGATCGTTTGGTTGGGGTGGCGGGGCGAGGCGTAGGCGGGCGAGCAGCCGCGTTCGGCGGTGATGTCCGCGGATCGCGTTAAGCGCGACGACAAAAAGCCAGGCTTCCGGCGAGCGCAGATCGGCCGGCGCCTGTCGCAGCGCCGTCGCGAACGCGTCTTGGATGGCGTCCTCTACTCCTTCGTACGTCCCGCACGCTGCCGCGAGCGCGCGCACCAGATTCGGACGCAGCTGCTCGTACAGCAGCGCCCACCGCTCAGCGCCTTCGTCCGCTCGAGCCTCGGCGGAATCGCGACGTATCTCCCCAGTAGAGTCGCGTCGGGTGCCGTTTGCTGCTTCGGGACCCTGCCTCACCTTTTCGGCGGAGTATGAAGACGCTCCGTCGGTGTCAGACAAGCGCCAATTGGGCAGCCGCAGTGAAAGCGCCGCGCGGTGGCAGCGCTTGCACGCAGCAAAGGTGGTTCGTCGCGACTCTATGAAAGTGAGGCTCGAGACGACGACGAGCTAAGTCAGCGAGGAGGAATCGGAGTGGAACCACGACGCGCGATCGTGAGTCCGTGAGACCGAGCGGCGTACTCATCGGGCTCGTCCTTCTTTCAACCGCGTGCTCGGTGCCGCCGGGGCGGAGCAGCGCGAGTCAGACAAGCGTCGCCGCGGTGTCGTCAACTCCGAGCCAGAGCGTCTTGCCTGCGTCGGTCCTCGACGACCGCTTCGGCTTCGTCCTTAGTGACTCGAGCGTCGGTCCACGACCCGTTGTACGCCGGGAGAGTGATCCGCGACCCGTCTTCACGATGAGCGAAGCGCTCGGTACCCCGATGGCCGTCTCGCCCGATGGCCGGCGTCTCGCTTATTGGACCGGCAACGAACTCCACATCCTCGACGTCGCGGAGAACGCGCGACCGAACATCCTGCTTGCCGTCACGACGGTGCGGTCCGTCGAGCAGGGCCAGAGCCTCGCATGGTCAAGCGACAGTACGGGGCTCGTGATTGGGGTGACCGGTCCTCCGATCAACGCGGGCGCCGATGCGCCGCCCGAGTATTCGGCGCTGAGGCTGCTCGAGGCATCAGGTGGTCAGCCGCGCGAGATCGTCAGGGTCGAAAACAGAGTGCTCGTCCCACTCGCATGGGACCGCCGAGCGCGCGTCATCACGGCATACGAGCCCGCGCAGGCTGGCGTAGTCAGCCTCGACGTCATCGACGAGGGCGGAAAGCTCGAGCGAAACGCGGTGACGCCTGGCCCGATTACCGTGCAGGCGAGCCCCGACGGGCATCAGACCTTAGCCACGGGTTACCCCGACAACGTCCTGTGGGTGTGGCCGGCGGGCTCCGCGGCGCGCCCGATCGAGCTCCGTTCTCCCGCGGCCGAGCGTATCCATGCCGCGAGCTGGCGACCAAGCACGAGCGAGATCGGCGTCCTCGTCGGCGATCGCCTCGAGATCTGGGACTCGAGCGGTGGGCGTCGCCGCGTGCCGCTTCCGAGTCTCCCGCCTACGTCGAACCCGAATCGGTCGCTCATCTTTCGCTCAGACGGAAGCGTGGTCTTCATCGGTCTCGTGCTCGACCCTCGTGCCGGCGAGCGCCCTGACGTCCATTTCGTCGCTGTCGACCTCACAACCGGCCGGAGCGTGGTCATCGTGACCAACGGGGTTCCCTTATTCGCGTCAGTACGCATCGACCCATAGCAGACATCTGCGCCGGCGAGGAGTTTGCCCACGCTCGGCCTCAGGAAATCGAGCGCGCGGCCGAGCTGAGGCGGCCTAGGAAGTATGCCCAGCCGTCGTCGTGACGTCGCCGATGACTCTGGGGGAGTCCCCGATGCTCGAGACGCACGACCGTCGCTAGTCCATCTGACTCGAGGGTTATTTCGACCGAGCTCGAGCCGGGAGGAAGGTCCGGGTCGCCCTCGAAGCCCCAGGTCAGCACGATGCGGTCCAGCCCCAACTCTGTGAACGTGCCCTTGCCGCGATCGGTGTGTCCGTCCTTCTGGTCGAACTCGAGCTCGAGCTCGCCTCCCACGCGTGCGTCGATCGTGGCTCGTGTGGGCCACCACTCAACGAGACGTTCCGGGTCGGTGAAGAACGTGCGGACGATTTCGATCGGGGCATCGACACGCACCACGTGGCGAATCGGCTCGTCGCCCGTGATCGAGGTCATCGTCGCGCTTCGCGCTCAGCCGCACGCTTGAGCGAGGCCAGGCGATCGGTCCAGAAGCCGTCGAGGAATGCGCGCAATCGCTCGATGCGGTCCTCCCTTGCGTGGTAGAAACAATTCCTTCCGGAACGCCGCCTGGTCAACAGACCGGCGTCGCACAAGACCCGCAGATGCTGCGAGATCGCCGGTCGCGAGACCGCAGGAAATCGCGCGGCGATCTCAACCACCGGAAGCTCCTGCGTGCGAACGAGCCGTAGGATCTCGCGCCGATGCGGTTCAGCGATCGCTCGGAGAGCCAGGTCAGGTCCCAGCTGGCTATTCCAGGAAGGGTTGCGGCGTGCCCGACTCGGCGAACGCTTTCAGACGACCCACGACTTGGCCCCACGTGTAGTTGACCGAACCGACCGCCTCGGGCGGATAGCCGCCGAGATTTCCCATCCGAAACTCGACCGTCGTCTTCTCGTCCGCGCTCGGCCTGAGCGTCCAGGTGACGGTCGTGTCTTTCCATCCCGGGAAGTCACCGAGGCAGGTCCAGGCGACGCGCCGGTCTTGCTCGAGCTCGTCGACGCGCATCCGCAGCGGTACCGGCGCGCTCTTGAACTGGAAGCTCGCAACATGACCGATCTTCGGCGACATCGTGTTGTTCGGCACCCAGAATCCCGCCTCGCCATCGCTCGTGGTAAGCGCTCGATAGATGGTCGCTGGTTTCGCAGCGATCTCGACCTCGTGAACCATGTCGCTCAGCATCGTTGCCACCTCCCCGGTGTCTACCGGGCAAATGGTAAGCACTTGCTTACCAGTTCGCAAGCGCGGGCGTCCGACACGAGCCCAGCCGGTAGCATCCGGAACGGAGGACTCTGATGAACCGGCTCGCCTGGCGGGCTTACTGGTGGACGATCGCTGGATGGTTGACTGCGCTGGTTCTGTACGTTGTCCTTCGTCAGACCGTGGAGAACAAACTGCTCTGGGGCTTACTCCTATCGTTGCCCCTTTTTCTCGCCGGGATCAACCTCGTTCTCTTTAGCGAATCGCACGAGCAGATTTGTGCGATCGAGGTCGCCCGGCGTGGCTGGCTACGTCTCATCACGATGGGTGGCTACAGCCGAAGGACCTTCCTGATCACCGGCCTGATCGCCGTAGCCATGAGCCTCCTGCTCGGCGTGTCGCTGGTCGGAGGGCGTTAGCGGCGCACCTCGCGCAGCCGCTTGACGCCCACCCGATCGTGGTCTCGGCTGCGAGCTTCGGCTCACCTAGCCAAACACATCGTTGACAAGACATATGTCGCGTGAGTAATATGTTGCTGTGACCGACGTCTTCGAGATCCTGGGGGATCCCACCCGCCGCCGCCTCGTCGAGGCGCTCCGGGCGGGCGAGCGCTCCGTGAGCGAGCTGGTCGAGGCGGTCGATATTGGTCAGCCCGGCGTCTCGCGACAGCTCGCCATCCTCGAAGAGGCTCGATTCGTGCGCGTCCGTCCGGATGGTCGGCGAAGGCTCTACGCGCTGCGGCCAGAGCCGTTCCGCGAGCTGGACGAGTGGACGCGCCGCTATCGCGACCTGTGGGAGGCGCGCCTCGACAGGCTAGGGGCGGAGCTCGACCGACGAAAGAAGGCGCGGGCCAAGGACAAGGGGCGACGCGCATGAGCATGGCGTTTCAACGAAGATGGCGATACAAATGGAGGAGCATCACGTGAACGCAGTAACACCGAGCCTGACTTTCAAAGACCGCGCCGAAGAGGCGATAAAGCTTTACACGTCTGTCATCAAGAACTCGAAGATCGGCCACATCATGCGGAGCGAGGGGGGTTCAACTCCTATCCCGAAGGGCACTGTGCTGCATGCGAGCTTCGAGCTCGACGGCCGTGAGTTCACTGCGATGGACGGCGGGCCGAGCTTCGCGTTCTCCGAAGGATTCTCGATGGTCGCGACGTGCGACACGCAGGAAGAGCTCGACAACATCTGGAAGCGGCTCTCGTCGGACGGCGGAGAAGAGGGACGCTGTGGCTGGCTCAAGGATCGATTTGGCGTCTCGTGGCAGGTCATTCCGCGCGCGCTCGGGGAGATGATGGAACACCCCGAGTCCGGAAACCCGGGCAAAGTCATGGAGGCACTCCTCAAGATGGACAAGATCGACATCGCCACCCTGAACCAGGCCTACAAGCAAACGTGAACACGCCGATGACATCGGGCGCACGTCGGACGGTCACTCTCGAGCGCACATTCGAAGCGACCATCGAAGAAGTCTGGGACCTCTGGACCACGAAAGAGGGGATCGAATCGTGGTGGGGCCCGGACGGCTTCGCGGTCACCGTCCGCAGGCTCGATCTTCGGCCGGGTGGCGAGCTCCTATACGCGATGACCGCTGTGGGCTCGGACCAGATTGAGTTCATGAAAAATGCGGGGATGCCGCTCGTGAGCGAGACGCGTGTCACGTATACGGAGGTCGATCCGCCGCGGCGACTCGCCTACTCGACTCTCGCTGACTTCATTCCGGGCGTACGGCCCTACGACGTGACGACGGTCGTCGAGCTGCGTGCGATTGCGGACGGCGTGAAGTTGGTCCTGACCCAGGAGGCCATGCACGACGAGCAGTGGACGCAGATGGCGGTCATGGGTTGGGAGAGTGAGTTGAACAAGCTCGCTAAGGTCCTGAAGAAGGCGTGAGACCGCGAACCGACTAGCGCCGCGAGCCGAACGAACCGCCGCTAGATGGCCCCGTGCCGTGGCGTGCCGTGCCGTGCCGCGCCGATCGATGACTCGGATACACGCGATCCTCCGTGGTTGAAGCCGTTCCGCTAAGTGGCTGAGGTGGTCGAGTTAAGGTCCGACGGGGTCGTCACGCGGATCGACGCGGCCGACGGCGGCAGAATCGTCTCGCTGGTCATCGCCGGCGTCGAGCGGATCCTCCCCAAAGCGCGTGCCAGGGCACACGAACCCGCTCTTTATTGGGGCTGCTATCCGATGGTGCCGTGGGCAGGGCGCCTTTCGAATGGCCGTATCCCGACGAACGACGGCGAAGTGCGGCTCCGGCCGAACCTTCCGCCGTCGGCCATCCACGGACTTGGCTTTGACAAGTCGTGGGAGATCATCGAACGGAGCGACATCGCGGTCACGATGATGTGTGAGCTTCACGGCCTGGGGTGGCCGTTTGGCGGACGTGCTCGGCAAACACTGAGAGTGGGCGCCAAGAGTCTCGAGCTCGAACTGCAGGTCGGCGGGTACACGAGGACCGGCCCGGCCGGCCTTGGCTGGCATCCGTGGTTCACTCGACCGCCGAGGGCAGACATAGAGCTGTGCGTAAATGCCTCCGAGGTTCTTGTGCTCGACGTCGATCACGTACCGACCGGCGAGGTTCGGCGGGTCACATCAAGCGAGGATCTCCGTTCCGGACCGCCGCTCGGCGACCGCCGGCTCGACCACGTGTACGTACGGACCAAAGGGCCAGCCCTCGTGCGTTGGCCCGATCTAGAGCTGCGTATCGAATACGAGAGGAATTTGCAGACGGTTGTCGTGCATACGCCTCCCGAAGGGATCTGTGTGGAACCTCAGACGATGTGGCCGAACGCGCCGCTTCTTGCGGCGGCCGGAGTCCGCGATACAGGGTTACGGACGCTCGAGCCGGGAGAGAGCCTGAGCGCGATCGAAAGATGGACGTGGACGTCATAGCCGATTCGCACCGGCCATCTCGCGGAGCGCGGCCATCCGTTTCGCGGCGTCGTGTAGCTCCGGTCGGGGCCGCGGTTCGAAGCGTCGCGACGGCACGGGCGCAAGGCTGGGACGCTTTCCCTCGACGGCCCACTGTGCCTGGACCGCGGCGCCGGAGGCCGCGGCTTCAACGATCGCGGGACGCACGACGGGCAGATCGAAGACATCGGCGCACAACTGCGCCCATGTGTCCGACGCCGAGCCGCCTCCGATCAGCGTCACTTCCGTAGGCGCCACACCCGCGCGGCGCAACGCGTCAAGCGCGTACGCAAGCCCAAACGTGACGCCTTCGACTACGGCATTAACGATCGCCTCGCGCCCATGACTCGAACGCAGGCCGACGAACATCCCCGTCCCCTCGGGTCGGTTCGGGGTGCGCTCGCCGGAGAGATACGGCAGGAACGCCAGTCCAGGCACGCTGCCGTTTCCGACAGCCGCATCGACGTCCGCATGGTCCATCGCGAACAGCTCGCGCACCCACTCCGTCGCGCTCGTGCAGTTAAGGGTTGCCGCAAGCGGGAGCCAGCCGCCTGTCGAGTCGCAGAACGCCGCGGCCTCGCCGAGTGGATCGACGGCGGGCTCAGCCCGGTACGCGAAAGCCGTGCCGGAGGTGCCCAGGCTCACCGCCGCCGGGCCCTCGGACACGACGCGACAGCCGATCGCAGCGCACATGTTGTCGCCGCCTCCTGCGCTCACCGGGATACCGGCCTCTAGCCCGAGAGACTCGGCGGCCTCGCGGCGCAACGTACCCACGATGCGGAGCGATGATCCGACTGCCGGCAACGTCCGTTGCCAGTCGCGCCGGTCATCGATGGCGGCGAGCACGGTCTCGCTGTACTGGCGTCGGCGGATGTCGAAGTACGCGGTGCCCGACGCGTCGCCAAACTCGCTGACGAACTCGCCGGTCAGCCAGAGATTCAGGTAGTCGTGCGGCAGGCACATCCTCACGGTTCGCGCATATGCGTGCGGCTCGCGTGCGGCGAGCCACGCGATCTTCGGCGCCGTGTAACCGGGGAGGAGGAGGTTGCCCACCAGCTGCAGCACCTGGCTCTCGCCGCCGAGCTTCCGCGTCAGCTCATCGCACTCGCGCGCAGTCGTCGTGTCGTTCCAGAGCTTCGCCGGCCGCACGTGGCGGTCGCGATCGTCCAGGCAGACGAGACCGTGCTGCTGCCCGGACACGCCGATGCCGCCGATATCGAACCGCTCACCTCGCAGCGCATCTCGCACGGCGATGCGAAGCGCGTCGACCCACCAGGTGGGGTCCTGTTCGCGCGTGCCGTCGTCGCGCGCGACGAGCTCATGCGGCGCGTGACCGACCGCGACAACCTCGCTGGTGTCCGGATCGCGGAGCACGACCTTAGTCGATTGTGTGCCGCAGTCGACGCCGAGAAAGACGCGTCGCATTCGCCGACGGTTAACGACCCGCGTAGTAGCGCTGCGCGAGGGTCCACGCGTCCTTGCCGCACGCCGAGCCGATGACCCGCCCGGTGAAGTCATCGGCCTGGACGTGGATCCCGCCGAACAGTCGCGACTGCCCGGCCTGGTCGGCTGCGTCGTAGTACGTCGCCCACTGAAGCATGACGTTCGCGCTCGGCCCCGCTTCGACCCTGAACGAGCCCTGCTTCACCGTCGACTCGGACAGGCCGCCGGGGAAGTACTCGCTGCCGGTGATCCCGGTCATGACCTCCGCCGCCGCGCGACTGAAGGTGCTGTGCCCCGACACGTAGCC
>JALYSZ010000354.1 GCA_030854525.1 Chloroflexota bacterium
GCCGTGGCGAGCCGAAGCTTCAGTCCTGGTGCCGCGAGTGCTTCGCCGCGTACGGACGCGAGTACTACCGACAGCATCGCGAGATCCAGAAGGACAGGTTGCTGCGGAACGTTGCGGTGACTCGCGCCGAGAATCGTCGCCGCATCATCGAGTACCTCGCAACCCACCACTGTGTGGACTGCGGCGAGAGCGACATCGTCGTGCTCGAATTCGATCACCGCGGCGACAAGGTCGCGGACATATCGAGATATGCGAGCGCCGGACGTACGTGGGCTCGCATCGAGGCCGAGATCGAAAAGTGCGACGTCCGCTGCGCCAACTGCCACAGGCGGAAAACCAGAGCAACGTTGTTCCCGCCGCGGAAGGCGGTCGAGCTACAGCCGATTATGGCCCGAACGAACGCGGCGCAGTTGACGCTCGACACGGCCCTCGGGTTGCGCAAATGTCGTGTCTGCAAAGAAGCGAAACTCTTGACGGAGTTCCCATTCCGTTCGGTCGTTCGTCAAACGCGCCAATGGATCTGCTTATCGTGCCAGCGGGCCTACACGAAGGACTGGTACGAGAGAAACCGCGCCGAGCAGATCGCGGCGGCATACGTTCGACGAGTTCGACAGGCAACGAATCTCGGACACAGGGTCCGCGAGTACCTCCGCGATCACCCTTGCGTTGACTGCGGAGTGTCAGACCCGGATGTTCTGGACTTCGACCACCTGCGCGATAAGAGGGCCGATGTGAGTCGCCTGGTCCACATCGCCGTTTCCTGGGACGTTGTCGTTGCTGAGATCGCGAAATGCGAAGTCCGGTGCGCGAACTGCCACCGTCGCCGAACCGCCCGCGTCGGCCGCTATTACCGGGCAATCGAAGGTAGAATGGGACAACTGGCCCGGTAGCTCAGTGGATAGAGCGCTTGCCTACGAAGCAAGTTGTCGCGCGTTCGAGTCGCGCCCGGGTCACAGCAGGAGTCAACTAGGAAGCAACGCCAGTGCCCGATCCAGTCCGCGCACATCCCCATCAACCTCATCCGGCAATATGAACGCCATCATTCCCGCGCGCTCCGCGCCTCTATCGACCAGGTGATCCCCCACCATCAACGTCTCGTTCGGGTTCACGCCGAGAGACCTCGCCGCCGCGAGAAAGATCGCGGGATCCGGCTTCTCAGCGCCGACCTCGAACGAATGCGTGTACGAATCGACGAGCCCGTCGAGTCCGTGTTTCGCGAACACCGGCCAAAGATCGGCCGGCACGTTGCTCACGACGCCCACTTTCAACCCGCGCTCGCGCACAGCCTCGAGCGTCGCGCGCGTATCGGCGTACGGCACCCACGAGTGCGGGTCCATCACCCGCTCGTACAACGCGCTTGAGACGCCGGAAACGATACGGTCAAGATGAGAGAAGAGATCCATCCACACGCGACGATGCGCGTCGGGCGAGAGATCGCGTCCCTTCGCGATCTCCTCCGGCGTCTTCCCGGCGGTCCACACCTCATCCCACATCTCGCGCGCTCGAGCGTCCGAGATCGCCACACTCACCGAGCGCGCGAACGACACGATCACCTCCGGCGCATGCGGCGCGTGGAAGAGCGTGTCGCCCCAGTCGAACAGCACGGCGCGGAGTGGCGCGCTCAGCGGCGGAGCCACTCGTGCTCGGGGTCGAACGTGACGCACCAGCGCCGCACCGGTCCCGACATCACGTTGAGGTAGTAGAGCTCGTACCCCGGCGCGGCGGACACCGTGTGAAAGCCTCGCGGCACCAGCACGAGATCGCCGTCGCGCACCGAGACCGTCTCGTCGAGCGACCGGTCCGCGGTGTACACGCGCTGGAGCGCGAACCCCCTCGGGTCGCGCAGGCGATGGTAGTAGGTCTCCTCGAGCTGCGTCTCGCTCGGCGGGTCATTCGTGTCGTGTTTATGCGGCGGGTAGCTCGACCAGTTCCCCGCTGGGGTCACGACCTCCGTCACGAGCAGCGATTCGGCAGGCGCGTCCTCCATCAGGATGTGATGGATCGTCCGCTCCATTCGCCCCATGCCGCGCACCTCGCGCCGCATGTCCGCCGGCCTTATGTGCCGCGCGGACTCGCCACGCTCGGCGGGCGCGGAGCCGATCGCGATCTCGACGTCGCCCGAATGCGCGGCGATCTCGACGGTCACGCCGGGAGGCGCGTAGACCGCGTGCGGAGGACCATCGAACGGCGTGGCGCGCTCGCCGACGTTAGGCCAGCCGACCTCCCCGACCCGGACCACACAGCGGCCGGCGATCACGACGATGCACGCCTCCGACCCTTCGGTCTCGAGCAGGAAGCGGCCGCCGCCGGGGATACGTAGGGCATTGAAGCTCACGTACCGCCAGCCCGCCGACTCCGGGGTCACCGAGACGCCGCCGTTCTCGCCACGCACGAGCAGGGGCGAGCTCACAGGTACCGCCGTTGCTTTCGCTTCGCCTTGGCGTAGCCGTCGCGCGCGTCGCGGACGCTGGCGGCCTCGGACGTCGCTGCAACGGGAACGTCCCACCAGCTCTCGTAACCCGGGACGGAAACGTAGCGGTCGACTTCGATTTGGATCACCACCGTGCGCTCGACCTTCCTCGCCCCCGCGAGCGCCTCGCGGAACTCGGAAATGTCCCGCGCGCGGATGACGTGCGCTCCGAGGCTCTCGGCGTTCGCGGCGAAATCGACGCGCAGGTACGGTGCGGGATCGCGCTCGCTGTCGAGCCCGCGCAATCCATGGGTCGACTCGCGGAACTGCGTGCCAAATCCGTCGGTCCCGAGCGATCGTGACAGGGCGCCGATCGACGCGAACCCGTGGTTATCCACGAGCACGACGACGAGCTTGGCCCGCTCCTGTAGTGACGTGACGATGGCCTCGCTCAACATGAGATAGGAGCCATCGCCGACGAGCGAGTAAACCTCGCGCGCCGGATCCGCGAGCTTCACGCCGAGCGCACCCGCGATCTCGTAGCCCATGCACGAGTAGCCGTACTCGACGTGGTACTGCTTGCGATCGCGCGTCCGCCAGAGCTTGTGCAGATCTCCGGGCATCGAGCCCGCGGCACAGACGACGACGTCGGTGCGCCCCGAGAACTCGTTCACCGCGCCGATGACCTCGGACTGCGCAGGCAGCGGCGTGTGCCCCAGGGCGTAGAGCCGCGTGACCTCCGCGTCCCAGTCTTTCGCGAGCCGCGCGCACGCATCGCGATACGCGGCGTCGACGCGGTAGCCGGTGCCGGAGAGCGCCTCGAGGGTGACGCGCGCGTCGGCCG
>JALYSZ010000367.1 GCA_030854525.1 Chloroflexota bacterium
GTATAGCGGGTCCGCGGGTCTAGGCTCTCCGTTAACAGCCGTCTCGGTAGCCGGCCCGAGCGGCTCTTGAAGGCCGCGTGTCTGGCGGCGTAGGGGGAACAGGCGTATAGTAGGCCCGCAGGCGTCCCGTTTCTCTGTGGCATGCCGACTACACTCGACCGCCTAAAAGCAGCCCTCGCTCCACGGTACGAGATCGAGCGCGAGCTCGGTCACGGGGCCATGGCGACGGTCTATCTGGCGCGTGACATAAAGCACAATCGAAAGGTCGCCGTCAAAGTTCTGATTGCAGACCTGGCCTTCGTCCTTGGCCCTGAGCGCTTCCGTCGCGAGATCGAGGTGGCAACGCATCTTAGCCATCCGCACATCCTGCCCATGTACGACTCGGGCGAAGCGGAGGGCGAGCTCTATTACGTGATGCCGTACATCGCCGGCGAGTCGTTGCGGGCGCGCCTCAGTGGCGAGCGCCAGCTCCCGCTCGACGAAGCGCTGCGCATCACGTGCCAGGTCGCGAGCGCGCTCGACCACTCTCATCGTCACGGCGTAATTCACCGCGATATCAAGCCGGAGAACATCCTCCTCGAAGACGGACAGGCGCTCGTCGCAGACTTTGGTATCGCGCGCGCGGTGAGCGCGGTCGGAGCGGAGAAGCTCACATCGACCGGCATTTCGCTGGGGACACCGACTTATATGAGCCCCGAGCAGGGGATGGCCGATCCCAGTCTCGATGGCCGCACCGACATCTATAGCCTTGGCTGCGTGCTCTACGAGATGCTTGCTGGGCAACCGCCGTTTACGGGGCGAACCACGCAGGCCCTGATTGCGCGCCACTCCCTCGACCAGGTGCCGTCGCTTGGCGTCGTGCGCCAGGCGATTCCGGAGGAGGTAGAGGACGCGGTGCTTCGCGCGCTCGAGAAAGCGCCGGCCGATCGTTTCAATACCGCGGCCGACTTTGCCGATGCACTACAAGCCGGTCAGACTGGGGTCGCTGGTACGGTACGCCGGATCGGTCCTCGTACCGGGACCAAGAAGCGATCGAAGCAGAAAAACCTGAGCCTGGTTGCCTTGATCGTGGCTTTCGCCGTCCTCGCAATCAGTGGCGCGGCGTGGGCGGGCAAGACTTTCTTCTGGGACGCTCGACACAGTGGCCCGTCGATCACTGGAGCCAGAGATTTCACGCCGCAGCGCATTGCCGTACTCTGGTACATTTACCTGGCACCGAATAGACCAGACTTCACCTCTTGACTGGACCATAGTTAGCGCGGTCACTTTGACGAGAACGCCCTGGCCGAGTAGCGATCGGGTAGCAAAACGCCGGAGGACTAGTGCAGTCGAACAACATGCTCGATTCTAGACAAGCGCTCGCGGCGGAAATCGCTGAGTCCGTGCAGCTCGCGCTGCACGCGAAACAGTCCGCAGCAAATCTCAGCGCGACGATCGAGAAGAACCTCCTCGAGGAGGCGCGCCGGGCTGAGCTGAAGCTCGCTTACCTGCGAGTCGCGGCCGCGGGTGCGTTCGCTGTCTTCATTGTCGGCCGGCTTCTGCTCAGCAGAATCACGTCGGTACCACCGCCGACGATGGGCAGTCTTGCCGCTGCTCTCGTCTGGATGACTTTTGCCGCGGCTATCCTGGGGATTTTGCGGCGAGACTGGTACCAACCGTGGCTGCGCCGCGCATTCCCGATCGCCGACGCCGTGCTCTTGGTCGGTGCCCTGGGACTCAGTCGCATTGGCGCAGATCCGTTCGCGGGGCCGCCGGGTCTGGCAACGACGTTTGCGGTTCTTTGCGTGGTGCTCGCCTTCACGGGCGCCTTCCGCCTCACTCGCTCCGCGGTCGAGCTCACTACCGGTTTGGCTGTCGTAGCCCTCCTTGTGGCTGCAGTGTTTGGTTGGCTGCCGGTGCTAGGGGCAGGGGGCTCACTCGTCGGAGTGCTTCTCTCGGGAGTGCTGGCGCTCGGTGTCACCGACATGGTTCGTCGAGTCGTCATGAACGAGGTGAGTCGTGTCACACTGGATGGCCTATATGACGACGCACAGAAAGTCATCAACGCGCGCGAAGAGATTCTCCAGATCGTAGCCCACGATCTGCGTAATCCGCTCAACACGATTTCGATGGCGACGACGCTCCTCATCGACGATCCAGGGCCGGAGCCGGCGCGAATCAGCCACCTGCGCATCATCAGGCGCGCAGGCGAGCGCATGAACCACCTCATCCAGGATCTGCTGAGCGTCACCACCATCGAAGCGGGCCGGCTTTCTATTGCCCCTGAGAAGATGTCGATGAGCGCGCTCCTTCACGAAGCGTCGGAGACTCTGGGGCCGATTGCTCGCGAGAAGTCGATCACCTTCGAGCTCAACGCCGCGGATGATCTGCCGTCCGTGCGCGCCGATCACGCGCGGGTGCTGCAGGTCCTCTCCAACCTCGTCGGCAACGCCGTCAAGTTCACGCCCGCCGGTGGCTCGATCACGCTATCCGCCGTTCGCGCCGGCGGCAGGGTGAAATGCTCGGTGTCCGATACGGGGCCGGGAATACCTCCGGCCCAGATCCCGCGGCTATTCGGGAAGTTCTGGCAGGCGAAGCGCGGCGATGGCCGCGGAGTCGGGCTCGGTCTCGCCATCGCGCGTGGGATCGTTGAGGCACATGGCGGGACCATCGACGTCCGCAGCGAAGTCGGGCGTGGCAGTGTCTTCTCTTTTGAGCTGCCGGTGTGGGGCGAGAGAGCTCCCTTCGGAGACATGTCCCAGACCTCCCAGACGTTGCAGACATCGCAGCGCTCGGTTGCCACGCGGCAGGATGAGACGCCAACTCCGGCAATGTAGATATCGGCGGTGCTCGCGCTGACTGCGCAACTGCCGCTCGGGACGCTACCGGCACATCGAGGGCTT
>JALYSZ010000380.1 GCA_030854525.1 Chloroflexota bacterium
TTGTAAGGTCGTACCGATCTCTCTGTCGCTCGTGGGTTGTCGCCTACGAGGACACTCGCACCTCTCTCCCTCTCAGATCTAGTCCAAGCGGTGTCGCGGTCGCGAACTCGAGACCCGGGTTGCGGGCTTGGTCGCGCCGGACAGTGCCGCTGTGATGTCGATCGGGAAGGAGGCGGGGGTCCTGCGTAGCGATCCGGAAAAAGGGCTACGACGCGCGGTCGGTCAGCTGGCGAGGATTCGAGACGGGCATCGACCGACGAAACAGGAGCCGCAGTTTCTCGTCGGTCAGGGACTGCATGACCTTTTCCGGCGCGACGCGCGACGTCACGCTGCGAGACTCGGGGCCGCTCCAGATGTCCCAGGCATAGCGGTCGTGCCGCGCGGTTTTGCCGCCTGGATGATGAAACACGATCATCGCGTTGCTCGCGCCGGGCACCTGAACTTCGACGCCCCAGGTCGTCCCATCGGGGCCGCGGAACGGCCTTAGTTTTCTTGCCATTTCTACCGTCAGTGAGATGCCAACGCGAGTGGATGCAGTTTCTGCCGGCCCACGAATCCGGCGTCAGTTTCGTGCCAGTACAACACGCTCAGCTCGCCAAGCTTCCAGCAGTAGTAGACCTCGCGTCCATCCATCTGCCCGCGAAAATCCACCAGTCCGGTGTCCATCCCTTTGCAGATGACGCCCAGGTCGTTCAGCTCGGCAATATAGCCCTCGATGTCCCGGGCCAGACGCTGCGCTTCGATCTGAAGGAGATCCGCGATGGGGTCGGGCCGGTCGGGAGTGGAGCCGACGGTCGCGAGCTCGAACTCAGCGACCTTGTCTTCCCAGAGTTTGTGCTCGCGCACCAGGTCGGCGACGATCCTGCTGACGAGGGGGAGAGTTCTATTGGCTTCTTCTATCGTGAAGATTCGTTCCATGGTACGTACTGTCGTTAGTTGGCGTCGGACGGTCAAGTGGTGACAACTACCAACGGCAACTGAAAACTACCTGCTGCCCGCTGATAGAAGCACAGTTTTCAGCTGAGCGCTGCAAACGCCGGGACATTACAACCGGCGTGATGGCAAAGGCAGTTGCTTGTACTCTGACCCCACGCCAGTAACGTCCCGACGTAGTGAGCCGGACGGCTATCAGCTACGCTTCTGGCAGCGGGCAGCGTGTTCAGTTGCAGTTGCCGTCCAGTCCTAGGTTCTGCCTTCCGATATCCTCTCTTGGAGCCGTCGTTCCCTCCTTTGCTTTGCCGCCTGGTACCGCCTGATTTCCTCCGGAGTCTCGGGCTTGAGCGGCGGCACCGGCACGGGCTTGCCGTTCCGATCGACGGCGACGAAGGTGAGGTAGCACGAGTTGGTGTGCCGCGTCAGACCGGTGAGAAGATTCTCCGTCTCGACCCGTACCCCGATCTCCATCGACGTCCTGCCCACGAAGTTGACGCTCGACTTCATGATGACGAGATCGCCGACGTGGATGGGCTCGCGGAAATCCACGCGGTCGACCGAGACAGTCACGCACGCGAGCCTGGCGTGGCGGATGGCCGAGACGGCGGCGGTGGTATCCATCATCGACAGCACCACACCGCCGAAGACGTGGCCGAGGACATTTGCGTGCTGCGGCATCATGAGCTGCGCGGTCTCGTGCTGGGTCTCACGTACCGGGCGTGCGTCGCTGTTCGATGTCCGCGGATCCCGCGCGCCCCGTGAGCTCTTTGCGCCACTCACGTCTGGTGCCCCACGGCCCTGCCTGGGAGACTCTTTGCTCGCGGCCGCTTCGCCGACGCCTGCTGGATTCGCTCGCCGTATGTGGTCGCGTCGTTGAACGCCCGCGACAGCGCGTGCCTCGTCCGCGCATCCACCCTCGGCTTGTCGAGCCAGAAGATCTGGACGTAGCTCGAGGCGACCAGCCCGAGCTTCCACTCGCGGCCGCGGCGATCCCTCATCGCCAGCGCATTTGACTTGTGCGCCGAGTCGTAGTGGGAGATGACGTCGTAGCCGTCGTGTCTCCAGCGGCGATTGGACGGGCCGCCTTCGCCCGCCGCTTCCCGGACGGTCGAGTCACGAAGGACGCTGTCGAGCTCGACCAGTTTCCCACTTCTCAGATCGATCACCGCGCGGGTGGTGTCGTCCTCCGAGTGCTCGTCGGCGTGCTCGATCGAAAGCCGGTGCTCGATCGCCACGTACGGCCCGAGCACGTTGAGGATGTCCGTCTCTCCGACGGCGGAGACCTCGATGCTGTCGTCGGGGTCGTCGTCGGGCCCGAGAATTGGCGCGCGGGGATGGCGGCGGCGATAGTCGGCGGCCATTTGGACTACGACGGTATCGTCATAGATCACAGCGGAGTCGCCGCTCGCCAGATCGCGCCGGAAGACGCGTTCCCCGCTGAAGAGTGCCCGTGGAAAGGCGCGGTCGATCTCTCCGACGTAGACCTCGTAGTACTGGCCGCCCGTGCGCGCCAGGATCAGCGGTGATCCGCGGATGCGGAGACCCGAATTGTCGCTGCGGACCCAGAAAGTCTGGTCACCCGCGGACACCAGGAATTCGGCCGTCGGGGGAGGTGGAGGCGGGAGCGCGCAGGCCCCCGCGAGGACCAGAGTAACGGCTGTGGTGTATCGCATCGGAGCGAAATATACCGGATTCAGGTGGAACGTTCGGCGCCGAACTTGTTAGATTCTACCGTCCCGTCCCCTCCTTACAGTAGAAGAATGCATTTCCAGAAGATCACCCTCGCGATCGTGGCGGCGGCGTCGGCCTCGGCGTTTGCCTGCTCCGGCGTGCGCGACGTATCGGCCAGCAGCGCGCGCCCCGACCCGCAGACAGATACCACCAAGAAAACCGACACCACCAAGAAAACCGACACCACCAAGGTGGTCGCCGGGAAGCATCCGACACCCCCGGTACTCGACTCGCTCATCAAGGGGACGCTGCCCGCGCGTGGTCTCTACGTCTTCCGCTATGCGGCCAACCCGAAGCGCATGAAGCATCTGATCGGGATTGCCGACTCGACCGAGATCAACGCATTCGTGATCGATGTGAAGGACGAGTTTGGACTCAACTTCAAGCCGGCCGATCCTTTGCTGAAGAAGAATGCCGGGTCGCAGGCGAAGTTGACCTCCCTCGGTGCGCTCGTCGACACGATCCGCGCGCATGGAATTCTTCCGGTCGCGCGTATCGTCGTGTTCAAGGATTCGGTCACCGCCCGCCTCAACCCCGACTACACGATCAGAAAGGCCGACGGCACCGCGTGGCGCGACAAGAAGGGCCAGACGTGGGTGAATCCGTACGCGAACGCGATCTGGGAGTACAACTTCCGCGTCGCCGAAGACGCGATCAACATGGGATTCGGCGAGATCCAGTTCGATTACATCCGCTTCCCCGAGCCGTACCGGAGCCTGCCGCCGCAGGTATTTCCCGACCAGAATGGGCGCACCAAGCCGCAGGTGCTGGCCGAATTCCTCAGCGCCGCCCGCGCGCGTTTCGCGAAGATGGGAGTGAGGACGACGGCTGATATCTTCGGCCTCGTCACCACCGTTGGCGGCACTCTCGAGGTCGGACAGAAGTGGGAGCCGATTTCACAGGCGGTCGATGTCGTGCTGCCGATGGTTTACCCGTCGCACTATCCGCGCGGTTCCTTCCAGCTGGAGCGTCCCAACGCCGCGCCGTACGACGTGATCCACATCTCGATCTCGCGCGCGCGCGAGCGCGACGAGAAGCTGGGCATCAAGGGCGAGCACGTGCGGCCGTGGCTGCAGGCGTTCAGCATCGGCAATCCCAAGTACGGGCCCGAGCAAATCGCGGAGCAGAAGCGTGGTGTCTACGACGCGGGTTACGACGGCTGGGTGCTGTGGGAGCCGGGCTC
>JALYSZ010000385.1 GCA_030854525.1 Chloroflexota bacterium
GTGCCACCGGAGACGATCGAGCGTCTGGAATCACGCCGGCGGGGCGCCTAGGAATAACATTCGGCCGGCGCGGGAAGGGAGAACTCTCGGGTGGCAGGGGCACTCCGACCGGTCGTCCTGCTCATGCTGTTCGCGTCGTTTCTCTTTGTCGTCGACGGCTATTTCGATGGTGTGTATCCGGGCGGCCCGGCCTGGTTCACCGGCAAGTACGAGAACCTCGCCGAGATCTCGTACGTCTTCGCGATCATCAACACGGCCGTCGCCATCATGATCGCGCGCGGAAGCGAGCGAAGCCTCCAGTCGCGCATCGGTCTTTCGGTCTTCTTCTTGATCGAGCGCCCGATCACCGCCTTCGCGCTCGGACCGAAGCCCGTCGAGTCGATCGTCACGCACTTCGCGACCGCCGGTGTCGAACTACTCATCCTCGTCACGGCACTTCGCGTCTGGCGTCTCGGTAACACCCCGCACGACGCCGACACGCTCTTCGCGCTCGAGGGCTCAAGCCCAGCCGCCGGCAAACCCGAACCGACTGAGAAGACTCCGGCGGCTCGAAATCAGGCGATCGCCGCGCGGGAGGCGTGGCTCATTGGTGGAGCGACGCTCGCCCTGGCTCTCGCGATGATCGCGGACGGCATCTACGAGGGCTACGTGCCGGGCGGAAAGGGCTGGACGACGTCGATCGATGGCTCAGGATGGATTGTCTACGTCTTCGCGGCGGTCGTGCTCTCAGTGGGGGCGCGGGCCGTGCACGGCGCCAAGCTCGCGCTGCGATCGCTCATCGGCATCGCCCTCATCCTCTTTATTGAGCGTTCATTCACACCGTTCTCCGTCCGCGAGCAGGACCCGATCGTGCTCGCCCTCCACGCGGTTGGCGCCTTTGCGAGCCTCGCGGTCGCTCTCGTGACCGCCGGAGTGATTCGCGACGGCGCCGCACCCCACGAAGCGTCCGTGCCGACGCTGGAGGCCGCATAGTTCGCAGGTGACCCTGACCGTTCGCGACGCGACAGCGCGCCTCGTCGAGCACATCGCGACGGTCGTCGTCGGCAAGCGCGAGGTGACCGAGCAGCTGCTCGGCGCGCTTCTCGTGGAGGGCCACGTCCTGCTCGACGATGTGCCCGGGGTGGGGAAGACCACCCTCGCGCGCGCAATCGCGCGCTCACTCGATCTCAGCTTCCGACGCATTCAATGCACGCCCGACCTCGTGCCGAGCGACATCACCGGCGTGTCCATCTACGACCAGCGCGCCCAGGCCTTCGAGTACCGGCCCGGCCCGCTTGCCGCGAACGTCGTGCTGGTGGACGAGATCAACCGCGCCACCCCGCGTGCGCAGTCCGCGCTGCTCGAGGCGATGCAGGAGCGCCAAGTCACCGTCGACGAGAGCACGCACACCCTCCCCGACCCGTTCCTCGTCATCGCGACGCAGAACCCGGTGGAGCTCGAAGGCACGTTCCCGCTGCCGGAGGCGCAGCTCGACCGATTCCTCTTCCTCCTGAACCTCGGCTATCCGAACGCCGACGATGAGGACACTATTTTGAGAATCCACGGCCCGGCGAACGTTCGCGCGGAGACGCTCGACCCGATACTCAGCCCGTCTGAGATCACGGAACTGCGAGACGAGGTCCGCGGGGTGCGCGTTGGCGAGGCGGTCCGTCGCTACGCGGTGGAGATCGTCCGAGGGACGCGACGCGTCGACGGAGTGGACCTCGGCGCGAGCCCTCGAGCGGCTCTCGCTCTCTACCGCGCGGCGCAGGCCCACGCGGCAATTCGCGGGCGCGCGTACGTCCTGCCCGACGATGTGAAGGCGCAGGCGGTCGCCGTCCTCCGCCACCGCCTCTTCCTGAATGCCGATGCGCAAATGCGCGGAAGAACGACGACCGCGATCATCGGCGAGGTCCTGGCGCGCACGTCGGTACCCGCGGAGGACATCGCCGCCACCGCCGGCTAATCGATGGAGATCCATCCGCTCGACGCGCGAACAGGCCGATTCCCGTGGCAGGTGGCAGTCGTCGTCGTCGCGGTCGCCGCGCTGACCCGCGCGCCGGCGCTCATCGTTCTCGCGGCCGGTGCCGTGATCACCTGGCTCGTCGTGGAGATCACCGCTCGCCTCGCGCTGTCTGCCGTAGAGGCGCGGGTCACGCTCACCCCGAATCGCATCATCGCTGGCGAGCTTCCCGTCGCGACCGTCGAGATCGTGAACCGCAAGCCGTTGCCGCTGCCGTGGGTCGAGGTGCGCCTTTTCCTCGGCGAAGGCGTCGAGCCTCCGAACCCTCCACCGGCCACGCCGCGCGGCTGGATCGATTGCGGGTTCCCCCTTCGCGGTCGCGAGCGTGTCCTCGTGCGCCTCCCCGTCCGTGTCCCGGCTCGTGGCGCGTACGCGATCGGACCGCTGCGCTTGCGCGCAGGGGACTGGCTTGGGTTCACGCAGACCGAGCGCTTCGTGCCACTCGCCCCGGAGGTCATCGCGTATCCCGCGCCTCTCGCGGTGCGCGACCGCGCGCTCGCTTCGCTCCGCCCGCTCGCCGAGACCGCCACGCGCCGCGGCTTGGTGCCCGATCCGCTCCGATTCCGCGGCGTCCGACCGCACCGCCGCGGTGATGCGCGCAAGGAGATCCACTGGAAGGCGTCGGCGCGTCTTCGTGAGCTGCAGACCAAGCTCTACGAACCGGCGACGAGCCTCGACTCGATCTTCCTCGTCAACGTGGCCTCGTACGAGCAGTACTGGATCCAGGCCGATCCGGAGGCCGCGGAGCTCGTTGTCTCCGCCGCGGCCGAGCTCGTGCGTCTCGCCGCGGCTGCCGGACGCCAGGTCGGGCTTGTGACGAACGGCATCGACAACCTCACGCATGAACGGCCGCGGTCCGCCCTTGGCCGCGGACCGAGATCGCTCACGCGCAGCCTCGAGATCCTCGCGCGCCTCGGCCCATATGCGGTCGGCGCGCCCGAGACGGTCTTCCTCCGCGAGCGCGGCCACCTCCCCTGGGGCGCGACGCTCGTGATCGTCACCCCTCGTCTTGGCCAAGGTCTCGCCAACGCGGCGGTCGCCCTCCGCCGGGCGCATCACCGCGTGCTCGTCGTGTGCGTCGGCGAAATACCGGCGGGGCTCGGCGCGCACCTCACCGTCCAGGGCGTCTCGCACAACGTTCTCACCCAGCGGGAGCGGCTTGCGGCGGTCTAGCTCGCGCGCCTTCGCAGCGCTGCTCGTGGCGCGCGCCGCGATGGAGGCTATCGCGTTCGCGTGCGTTCTTGGCCTCGTCCAGATGAGCGGGGGGCGCGAGCCGCTCGCGTTGACGCCGACGACCCTCGCGTTCATCGGCGCGACTCTCGTGCTGGTCGCGGCACTTCGCGAGACGGGATCCGAGGCTCGCGGCACCGCGGTCGTGAGCGCGACCCTCGGCGCGGGCGTGCTTCTCGCCGTGCTCCTGCCGACGCATCCGCTCGACGTGGTGACCTGGGGCGCGCGGATCATCGTGTTCGTCATCGTCGCGGAGGTCTACCTCTGGCGCGTCGTGTCGCTGGCGCGCGGTGCCGTGTGGTGGAGCGACGCCCGGAACGCTGTGCCGTTTGGGGCGCTGGCCCTCGCGCTCGCGGCGGTTGCGCCCATCCCCGTCGACCGGACGCCGCTCGTGCCGCTCACGCTGATCTTTCTCGGCGCGTCCGCCGTCGCGCTCTCGGTCGCGCGCTCAGCCGAGGAGCTCTCCCTCACGACCGGAACGGCCGGGCCGGCCCGGCTGTCGTCGGCGAACTCGGTCGTCTTCGCGCTCGGGGTCGGGGCGCTCATCGCGGCGCTCGCGGCCCCCTCGATCGATCAGCTTCTGCGCGACCTGGGCGAAGCGCTCGGGCCCACCTTCGAGGAGCTCATCTTCACGTTGTTGCTGCCGCTCGGCTATCTCGCCGCGCTGGTGTACGCATTGCTCGCGCCGATCCTGCGAGGGACTCTCTTCGGGTCGCCGCCGGTCCCCGGTGGCCAGAACGACGACCTCGAACGCATCCGGGAGATCGAGCGCGCGCGACCATTCGTCGTCGGCGGCCTCGAGGTCATCGTCGTTCTCGTCGTCATCCTCGTGGCCATCGTGCTTCTCGACCGAGTCGTGCGCGAGCGACGGCTCACACTTCCCGAAGGCGCGGAGCTCGAGCGCGCCGCCGCTGATGGCGTCGGCATCGGTGCGACACTTCGTTCGCTCTTCCCGCGACGATCCGCTCGTCGGCGCCCGCCGCGCGATGACGGAACGCCCGGGGCCGCGCTTCGGCTCATCTACTGGCGCCTCCTCGCGCTCGCGGATCGCGCGGGCCAGGGCTGGCGGGCCGCCGCGGAAACGCCTTCAGAACACCACCGCCGCATCACGGGCGCGGATCCGCGTTGGGCCGCGGCCTCGCCGATCGTCATGGCGTTCGAGGATCTCCGCTACGGCGAGCTGCCGCCGGACCGAAACACCGTTGCGCGCGCTCGCGAGGCGCTCCGGGCGGTGGAGGCGGCCGTACGGACGTGATCGCGATCGTCGGCCCGACCGCGTCGGGTAAGAGCGCGCTCGCCATGCGCGTCGCCGAGCGCCTGGGCGGCGAGATCGTCTCGGCCGATTCTCGTCAGGTCTATCGCGGGATGGATATCGGGACCGCGAAGCCGACGGCCGATGAGCGCGCCCGCGTACCGCATCACCTCATCGACGTGGCCGACCCCGGCGAGCGTTACGACGTGCTTCGCTATCAGCGCGACGGCCGAGCCGCCTTGACCGCGATTCGCGCGCGCGGGCGTGTCGCTCTCGTCGTCGGCGGGACTGGCCTGTATGTCCGCGCCCTCCTCGATGGGCTCGATCTCGCCTCCCTGCCGCACGACCCGTCCGTGCGCGCGCGACTGGAGTCCGAGGATCCAGCGACGCTGCACGAGCGCCTTCGAGCGATCGATCCGGACGCCGCGTCTCGCGTCGATCCGCGGAACCGGCGGCGCCTGGTGCGCTACCTGGAGGTCGCCACGATCGCGGGCGGGCCGGTACCGCGCGTTCGCGGCGGGTCGATCGCGGCGCTCCGCATCGGCTTGCGCCCGCCGCGCGCCGTCCTCGTCGCGGCGATCGAGCGGCGTGTTCGCGAAATGGTCGACGCGGGAGTCCTCGAGGAAACGCGGGCGCTTGTCGCGCGCGGCGTCGATCCGCGTCTCCCGAGCATGAGCGCCCACGGATACGTGCACTGGGCGTCGCACCTGCGTGGCGATATCGATCTCGAGACCGCGATCGCCCTCACGGCGCGGGATGTGCGCGCCTATTCTCGTCGCCAGATGACGTGGTTCCGCCGAGATGCTGCGATCCGCTGGTTCGACCCCACCGTGGCCGATCCGCTCGAGCACATCGTCGAGGCTGCCGCATGAAGTTGACGGGTTGACGACGTGATCGAGACCGCCGAGCCACCCGAGCGCGCGTACCTCGTGGGCGTCGAGCTTCCGCGCTCGCGCCTCGATGGCGACGACTCGCTCGACGAGCTCGGATCTCTCGTCGAGGCGGCGGGCGGCATCGTCGTCGGCCGCTCGCTGCAGGCTCGCCGGACCCGCGACCCGAATTCGTACGTGGGTAAGGGCAAGGCCGGCGAGATCGGCCGCGAGGTCTCGCGCCTTCGCGCCGACATCGTGGTCTGCGATGACGAGCTCAAGCCGTCGCAGCAACGCACGCTCGAGGAGATCACCAACGTCGCGATCGTCGATCGCTCGGCCGTCATCCTCGACATCTTCGCGCGGCACGCGCGCTCCCGCGAGGGCCGGATCCAGGTCGAGCTCGCCCAGCTCGAGTACCGGCTGCCGCGCCTCACCGGACGTGGGAAGGAAATGTCGCGTCTCGGCGGCGGCATCGGTACCCGCGGCCCCGGCGAGTCAAAGCTCGAGAGCGACCGGCAGATCATCCGCAAGCGCATTCAGGATCTCCGCAAACAGCTCGACGAGGTCGCGCGACAACGCGAGCGCGCGCGCGGCTCGCGCACTAGCGAAGGGCTCTTCCTCGCCGCGATCGTCGGCTACACGAACGCGGGAAAGTCGACGCTGATGAACGCCCTCGCCGGCTCGGACGTGCTCGTCGCGGATCAGCCCTTCGCGACGCTCGACCCGACCACGCGGCGCGCGACCCTGCCTGGGGGCGCGACGATCCTTCTCTCAGACACCGTCGGATTCGTGAACAAGCTGCCCCCGACGCTCGTCGCGGCCTTCCGCGCGACGCTCGAGGAGCTCGCCGACGCCGATCTTCTCGTGCAGGTCGCCGACGTCACGCATCCGAACCTGCACGAGCACATGCGCGTCGTCGACGAGACATTGAAGTCGCTCGACCTGTCGCAGAAGCCGCGCGTGCTCGTTCTCAATCAGACCGATCGGTTGCGCGGCGAGGAAGGCGAGGCACTCCGCGAGGCGCTCGCGGCCGAGTTCCCCGCGGCGGTCTTCACGTCGGCACTCAAGGGCGAGGGCCTCGATGCCCTACGCGTCCGGCTCGGCGAGGCTGCGTCGGAGAGCTGGAAGCACGTCAAGACGACCTTGCCCTATCACGCCGGCGCACTCGTGCAGCAGATCCGCACCCGCGGCTCACTGAAAAGCGTGGACTACGAGGAGGCCGGGATCCGTATCGAGGCGAACGTCCCGCCCGAGCTCGCCAAAGAAATCCAGACGGCGGTACGCCGCCGCTAGGAGTTTCTTGCTAACGCGCCTGAGGGAGGCAAGCGAGCCCTCCGGATCAAGGCCGCATCGACCCTGCCTAGACGCTCCTCCTGACACCCTGACGCGACGCTCGCGAGGGGTCGTCCCAACAAGCATTGGGCCCACCGAGGGGAGTGCCGATGCGATTTTCGCGCGCCGTTCTCGCGAGCGTGCTTGCGGTCGTGAGCTTGCTTGGCGCGTCCACGCCGCAGCTCGCCGAGGGGGCGAGTCTCGATAGCGCCGAGCAGGACCTCGTGGCGCGGATCAACGCGTTCCGCGCGGCTCGAAGTCTCC
The DNA here is from genome assembly GCA_030854525.1 of Chloroflexota bacterium. The sequence continues at coordinate 6,953 of JALYSZ010000385.1, forward strand.
CGACCCTCGCCGTCTCGGACACCCTCACCGCCGCTGCGAAATGGATGTCCGTCGACATGGGCGCACGGAACTACTTCGCGCACACCTCATACGACGGCCGCTCCCCGACACAGCGCATGGCCGACGCGGGTTACCCCGCCTTCGGGACGTGGACCGGCGAGGATCTGGCGGCCGGGTACACGACGACCGCGGAGGTCCTGAATGGATGGATCAACAGCCCCGCGCACTACGCGGTCCTGGTGAACCCGAAGTACCACGCGATCGGTGTGGGTCGTGGATACGCCTCCAGCTCGACCTACGGTTGGTACTGGACCGCGGACTTCGGCGGAGTCATCGACGGCGCCCGCGCGGCGCCGGTCGCTCGCGCCGCGACCCAGACCACGCAAGCAGCGGTCGCGCCACGAGCTGCGCAGCCGGCGCAGGTCGCGCCCCCGCCGGACTCCGGCTACCACGCGCGCTGGAGCGCGCAGAGTGCCGACCCCACGCTGGCCCCCGGCGATGTCGCGACGCTCGTCGTGGCCCTCGAGAACACGGGGTCGCGCGGGTGGTTCAAGGACGTTGCCAGTCCGCACGTCAACCTCGGGACGAACGACCCGCTGGATGCGGAACATCCCGAGCTCGCGGCGGGTTGGCTCTCCGCAAATCGACTCACCTCAACGACTACGGGTTACGTCGGTCCTGGCGAGGTCGGCTGGTTCGAGTTCACGCTTCGTGCGCCCGCCGTCGCGGGCGACTACCGGCTCTCGGTGCAGGGCGTCGTCGAGGGGGTCCGTTGGTTCGAGGACGACGGGATCTTCTTCACGATCCACGTGCTTCGGCCGGTCTCCTCCCGGTTCGGCCTCAGCTTCTGCTGGTGGTGATCGGGAGGGCTGGGTCGTTGCCCCATTCCTCCCAGGAGCCGTCGTACGTGCGCACCTCGTCGTGACCGAGCGCGGTAAGGACAAGATGCGTGAACGCGGCGCGCACGCCGGCCTGGCAATACGTGATCGTGTTCGTCTCGGGCCCGAAGCCCGCGTTCGTGTAGAACTCCTCGAGCTCATCCGCGTCGCGTAGCGTCCAGTCGTCCTTCAGAGCGTCCTTCCAGAGGATGTTCACGGCGCCCGGAATGTGGCCGCCGCGTGCGGCGCGCACCTCGACGCCGGTGAATTCATCTTGGCGGCGTACGTCGAGCAGCCACGGGTTCCCCGACCGGACCGCGGCCAGGACTTCCTCCTTTGACGCGATCACGCCATCGCGGGGACGAGGCATAAAAACGGCTGGTTTGACGGTGCGCTGCGGTCCGCTTTCGAGTGGCCGGCCCTCAGCGATCCACTTCTGGATGCCGCCCTCCATCACCGCCATCCGATCGTGCCCGAAACGACGGAGGGCGAGCCACAGGCGCGCGGCATGATGGCCGCCTTCGGAGTCGTAGCCGACCACCATCGTTTCGTCGCCGATCCCCACGCGCGCCATCGCCCGCGCGAACTCGTCCGCGGTCTGCAGCATCCAGCGCGGGTGCCCCGAGGAGGGCGGGGGAGCGGACAGATCCTCCGCCCAGTTCACGTAGACGGCGCCCGGCAGGTGTCCATCGATGTAGCGCGCCCGCATGTCCTCGTCGAAGCTGAAGCGGCAATCGACTACGCGAACACCGGGATCGCCGATCGCAGACGCGACGCGCTCCGTCGACCAGAAGAGATCCGCGCGTGGCAATGTGCTCACGAAGCTGACTCTATCCGCGCTAGGCTTTCTGGGCCACGCGCATGAGGAGGCCGATGAGGATCTCGCCCGCGGTCGGATGAAGGGAGCGCGACGATGTCTGGTCGCCGCCTCCGTCGGCGCGATACTTGTCGCGGCGTGCGTCGCCACGCCGCCGCCTGACGCCACGAGCACGCCGGCACCGAGCGAGGTGGTAAGCACGGGCACTCCCGCACCCACGCCGACGCTGGTGCCGCAGCCGCCGAACGTACCGGCGGTGAGCTTCACGAGGGCCGATCTCTCGCGCGGGTCGTCGAGCGGAGTGACGGGGACGGGTCCGCTGGTGCTCGCCACGAGCGGGCTCGCAAGCGGTTCGTACGACGATCCGTACGGGCAATCCGGCATCGCCTACCAGAGCGGGTCCTGGACGAGCGACTGGATCCCTGTCGCTTTCGGGTTCGACGAGCTCGTCGCGTCGTGGAACGCCGAGACGCCGCCTGGGACCTGGATCAAGGTCGAGTTTCAAGGGCGAGGCGCCGCTCGCGAGACAAAGTTCTTCACGGCGATGATTTGGGCTTCCGGCGACGGTGACATCCACCGCGCGTCCGTCGCCGGGCAGAAGGACGCGGACGGCGATCTCTCGGTAGACACGTTCAAGCGCGCGAGCGATGCGGCG
>JALYSZ010000037.1 GCA_030854525.1 Chloroflexota bacterium
TTCCGTCGATCGATGCCTGTCTCGAATCCTCGCCCGCTGACCGACCGCGCTTCGTAGCCTTTTTTTTCGGATCGTTGCGCCGGTCAGTCGGCGGGGATCCTGCTAGGCGAGTAACTCCCTCCGGAGGAAAGCAAGCGGCACCGTTGCTCCCCTCCCTCAGTCGCGGAACTCGCTATGCAGGACCCCCGCCTCCTTCCCGTTCGACATCACCGGGCGTGGACTCAAACGGAATCTCGATCTCCATTCCGTCCCGTGCGATGACGGTAGCGGGAAAAACTTCGCGCGCCTCCCGCTCCAGATCCGACGTGTCGCGCGAGTACCGCGCCGAGACGTGCGTCAACACCAGCTTCTTCACTCCTGCCTTGGCCGCGACCTCGGCCGCTTCGCGGGCCGTGGAGTGACCGGTCTCGAGCGCGCGGGGACCTTCCTCATCGGCAAAGGTCGCTTCGTGAACTAGTATGTCGGCGCCGGTGGCCGCGGTGATCGTTCCTTCCGACGGACGTGAATCACCAGTCAGGACGACGCGTCGTCCCGGACGCGTCGGTCCAACGAGCTCCGACGGCTTGATCGTCCTGCCGTCGGGCAGGGACACGGTCTCGCCCTTGTGGATTTTGCCCCACAACGGCCCTTCGGGGATTCCCATCTCCCGGGCCTTCTCGGGATTGAACCTGCCCAGCCGCGTCTCTTCGACGATGTGATACCCGATCGCCGTCCTGTCGCCGTGCTGCACCGGAAATGGGACGATCGAGTATCCGCCCCTCTTGAGCGGTGTTTCCGGGGAGAGCTCGAGGACCTTGATCTCGAAATGCTGCTTCTCGCTGCCGAGCATGATTGCGCGCCACAGCATCTTCTCCGACCCCGGCGGTCCGTAAAGATTCATCGGCTCGGTCCGGCCCTGAAGCGCGAGCGTGCGCAGCAAGCCGGTGACCCCGAGTATGTGATCGGCGTGCATGTGGGTGAAGAAAATGTCGGACAGGGAAAAACTGATTCCGTAGCGCATCATCTGCCGCTGAGTGCCTTCGCCGCAATCGAACATGAGCGTCTCGCCCTCGCGAATTACGGCGAGCGAGGAGACGTTGCGCTCGACCGTGGGTCGTGAAGCGGACGTACCGAGAAAGCGAAGGGTGAGCGACATGGGGGCGAAATATATCGCGGCCCCAGCGAGCAGCGGCCGAGGTCGCTACTTGGGCGGCGGAACGATGTCCAACGAGACATCGTCGATCCACGCACGTCCGGTACCCACCAGCGTGAAACCGTACCGGATGAACAATGCATTCTGCGGTATCTGAGCTACAATCTCGTTGGAACGCCACTCGTTCGCAGTGACAGTGCGTCTGAAAAGAGGATCAAGCGCTGTCGACGGCGTGAAGAACGTCAGCCAGAAATGCGCGCGGCTGTCGTCGCCAATTACGTTGGCTCTGTTCATCGCTTTGAGCCGCACCCACTTACCCCGGTACGGCGTTGCATCAATCATCTGCTCCAATCCTCCGCTCCGCTCACCGTAGTGATGACCGGGCGAGCGCTCTAGCAGCCCCGAGGCCTTACCTCGGTAGGGATTGTTTGCGGTGGACATGCGAAAATCGAAAAAGGCCGCGCTGGGTGTCATGTACCATCCATGGGGGCTTCCGCCTTGGGAGCCTGTTTCGAAATCGAGATTCGTTGGTGTGCGAAGCGTTTCCTGCGGAATCTGCGGAACGTTCGCCAGCAGATGCACCGGCGACGTACTGTCGACAAAGAGGAGCGCATCAGCGACGTTGCGCATGGGGATAAGCCCGCCCAGAGATTCCCGCGTACTATCAAACCCCGCCCCGATTCCGCTACGTGTGGTATGCGGGCGTGCAAACCATTCAGAGACCGGGCTTCGGTCTGGGATGGCCCGCAGATCCACGGCGGCTATGCGTAAGCCCGCCTGTGCGAGCGTTGCGTCCAAACTGCTATCTGGCAAGGGCGCGACGGAGAACGAGCGAGGAATCGGGCCAGGCACTGTCGAACCAGGTCCTACCGCCTTGAAGCCACCCCTGTTGAATGTCAGCCAGAAAACAACGAGATCTGGGCCCAACGCGCGACGCATGTAGCACCCCATCGGCAGCCCGAACCCATAGCAGGAAGAAGCGACGTGACCGTTGTGTGCCCAGACGACTGCCTTTGCCTGTGGACCTTCACGCTCTAGTACCCACTCAAAGTTCTCCGCCATTTGGCGATCCCGCAGCCCGGCCCAGGGGCGAGGGTCCGCGTGCTGAGCCAGGATCTGAACGACGTTTCGCATGTGCTGCCGCGCCAATGACCAGCTCTGAGCCGAGCTCCGCGCAATGTAGCGTTTGCGTTGCGCGTCGAAGGTGGCTAGCGAGCGCTCCGCGATTCGGAGCAACACGTCCAACTTCAACAGGGTATCGGGCTCGCTCTTCGACAGGCGTTCGCGATTGGTGGTGAGAAAGGGATCCATCAGCACCGCCAAAGATTTTTTGACTTCGCGCCACTGATCTGGGTCGACCCGACCGAGGTATTCCAACGCGTTTCTAAGCGCGCGCGTCTCGGCTCGCGGATCAACCCCGTAGAACTTCACTTTGCGAGCGTGTTGGGGATTGGCGTTGTATTGGCGCATCCACCGAAACAGATCGACTACTTCCTCTGTCGAATGCGGCCACACGTACAGAGCAGAGATCGCCTTGACCGGATCCCCTCGACCGGTTAGCACATACTCGTTGATATCGAACGCCTCCGGCATTTGCGCTTCCATGGCGAAGACGGTGAATCCCATCTTCGTAACGAGAAATTCCAGCATTCGATGCTTGAGCTGGAAGTATTCGCGCGTGCCGTGCGGTCCTTCGCCGAGGGCAACTACACGCGCGTTGCCTACTATTTTTCGCAGCGGCTCCATGTCGTCGAACCCGTGGCCAGCCTCGACGGTTTTCAGGCGCACGGCATTGGCGCCAAGCCAGTCGACTGTCGCCTTGCCTCGTTCGCGATCGGCAGCAACGTCGGCTACTACCTGTCGGTGCGAGAGAATGTCGATCAGGGTGAGACCATACCGAGTCGGGCGAGCACCGAGATCTGTGAGGACGATTTCCACTCGGTAGTCACCCTGACGCGGAGCTACGGCGCGGAACTCTTGCGGCGCCTGGCCGAAATAACTAATGGGAACTCTCGATCCGTCTGGACCAGAAACAAACACCTGGACGGCGGGACTCAGCCGGACAATCGTGCCTCTCAACATCGATCCCGAATCAAGTGCAACTCGATAGGCATGAACGCTGTCATCCGTGAACTCGCGCTCCACCGTTCGGCCTCGGTCGAGAAGTGGCGGCAGCTCGCTCAGAGGCCTCGGTTGTTGCGCTCGGACTGACGAGCACAAAGCGAAGCTGGCGAGCAATACTCTGGTGACAGAAGTCATGGTCGCGGTCGCAAGGAAGGAGGTGGGACAAGATGCAGCGGGTGCGGGCGTGCGCAAGTCGAGGGGACTGGGCGTGTGGACCGCGTCGCCAGCCTCGATACCAACTCAGGGAATGTTACCGTACGCCGAGTCATTCGTCCTCCCCCCGTATGCCCACTATGTATCTTATAGTCGGGCATAGAGTTACAAGCCTGAGACGTTGTTTGGGTCTTGACTTCAGGCGCGGATCCGCTACCTTAAGTAAAGAGCGGCCCCGCGTTGTTCCGCGGGGCTTTTGCTTTGATCCGGTGCGACGGATCGGCCCGACTGGTTCGAGGACAGTCCGTCGCGTTCATCGCGGGGCTGTAGCTCAGCTGGGAGAGCGCTGCAA
>JALYSZ010000058.1 GCA_030854525.1 Chloroflexota bacterium
GGCCGCCACTTTACGGGCAATCACGCGCCGGTCTCGACGGGAGGCATTTCAAGATCAGAAAGTTTCGGACGATGATTCGGAATGCGGAGGCGCTCAAAGCGCAGCTCCTGGCACTCAATGAGGCGCCATTTCCGGCGTTCAAGATTCGGAACGACCCGCGGATAACGCGCCTGGGCCGGTTCCTGCGGAAGGCCAGCCTCGACGAGCTCCCTCAGCTTTGGAACGTACTGGTCGGCGATATGAGCCTCGTGGGGCCTCGCCCTCTTCCGGTCGCCGAGGCTGCGCTCGTCAGCGGGCCTGGTCGGGCCAGGCTCAGGGCGCGCCCTGGAATCACGTGCATTTGGCAAATCAGCAACCGCCATACGGCGAACGAGACGTTCGATGACTGGGTAGCAAAGGACCTCGATTACATCGAGCATTGGTCCCTATGGCTGGACCTTGTCCTGCTCGTCAAGACCGCCCGCGCTGTCGTCCGCATGACTGGCTCTTGAGCGGAATGCGGGATCGGGAGAGAGAGCTATGAGCACCATCGCGATCGTCGGGGCAGGGCACGTCGGAGTCATCTACGCCGCGGGTCTAGCGGAGCTGGGCCACCGCATCCGGGTCGTCGACGTAAACGCGAAGAGAATTGCCGGGCTTCGCGAGGGCAAGATTTGGTATTACGAACCTGGCCTCCCCGAGTTGCTTGAGCGGAACATCCGCCGACGACGCCTCACGTTTACGTTGAGTTACGCGCAGGCCATCGACCGCGCGAACTTTGTGTTCGTCTGCGTCCCCACACCTGCGTCGGCCGAGGGTGGCCTCGACGATCGTTTCTTGCGAAAGGCCTTCGAGCAGATCAAAGAGAACGTCCGGCGGCCCGCTCCGATCATCGTCAACAAGAGCACGGTGCCCGTGGGCACAGGCGACTCGGTCGAGCGGATCTTCACCGCAAGCTCGATGCGAGTCGTCTCAAATCCGGAGTTCCTCGCCGAGGGCCGCGGCGTCGAAGACTTCTTCCATCCGACGAGGATCATCATCGGATCGCACGATCGCGTCGCCGCGCAGGCCGTCGCTGACCTTTACTCACCCTTGCGCGCGCCTGTCGTGTTCACCGCCCCCGTAACGGCCGAGTTGAGCAAGCTTGCCGCCAACGCGTTCCTCGCCACGAAGATCTCATTCGCGAACGTGCTTTCTGCGATCGGCCAGGCAGTAGGCGCGGATGGTGACGACTTGAACCGGGCGATTTCGCTCGACCCGCGGATTGGTCATGGTCATCTGCGCGCCGGCCTTGGTTTCGGCGGCTCCTGCTTGCCCAAGGATCTTGCGGCGATGGAGACCCTCGCCCGGCGCTTCACGGGTAGCTCGGAGTTGTTTCAGGCCGTCGCTTCCATCAATCGCGCTCAACGAGCCCGGGTGATCGGGCACCTCACTGAGCGGATGGGCTTTTTGGCGAGCAAACGCATAGCCATCCTCGGGGCTTCCTTTAAGGCGAACACCGACGACATCCGCGACTCGCCCGCGCTTGCGCTTGCGCGCGAGCTCAGTGAGCTTCACGCCGAAGTCGTTGTATATGACCCGATCGTCAACGGCGAGTTGCGCGTTCTCGCTCGCGGCTGGTTAGGGGTCAGCCGTTCCGCGCAAGCCGCCGTCAGGAACGCGGATGCAGTGGTCGTGGCAACGGACTGGCCGGAGTTCTCAGCCTTGGACTTCAAGAAAGTGAAGCAGCTAATGCGCGGGTCGGTCGTCGTCGACGGCAGAGGCATCTTGAACCCGGCCGCGATGGCATCGCTCGGAATGGATTTCTTCACGTTTGCGCGAGGCGGGGATCACTCAACGCCGGTCGCGCAGCCTGCTGCGGTCGCGACGGCGTAGGCTGCGCGTTCTCGTCGCGGGCGGCGCCGGATTCGTCGGCTCGCATCTTGTCGACCTCCTTCTGGCTGGTGGACATCGCGTTGTCGTGGTCGACAACATGATCACCGGTGGGTCCGAGAACCTTGCTCACCACAAGACCAGAAGACTGTCGTTAGTACGGACCGACGTCTCGCGCGCCCCGCATGGAAGGTTTGATCGGGTGTACCACTTGGCGAGCCCAGCGAGCCCCGAAGCCTATGGCCGGTTCGCGATTCGAACGCTGCTTGCCAACGCCCTTGGCACCCGAAGGCTTTTGGAGATCGCGCGAGTTGCACGAGCGAAGTTCCTTCTCGCTTCGACGTCCGAGGTCTACGGCGATCCCACCGAGCATCCGCAGGCCGAAACCTACTGGGGTAACGTCAATCCGATCGGCCCCCGATCCCAGTACGACGAGGGTAAGCGCTTTGCCGAAGCCCTCACCGTCGCATACGTACGGGAAAAGAAAGTCGATGCTCGGATCGTTCGGATTTTCAATTCGTACGGTCCCCGTATGCGCGTTGACGATGGCAGGATGCCTTCCTCATTCATCGCGGCCGCGTTACGCGGAGACCCGATCCCGGTCCATGGCGATGGCATGCAGACTCGCAGTTTGTGCTTCGTCGGCGACACCGCGTCTGGGTTGATAGCCGCGATGGAACGTGGAGACCCGGGCGAGGTTTACAACATCGGCCGTTCGGACGAAATGACCGTGCTTGAGTTCGCTCGCCAGGTCCGTCGTGCGGTCGGGAGTGGCTCCCGGATCGAGTTTGTGCCTGGCCGGCCGGAAGACATCAAGCGCAGGCGGCCGGATGGCACAAAGGCGAAACGGCAACTGGGATGGGCCCCGGCGACGACACTTGCTGTCGGTCTAAAGCACACCGTCGCGTGGTACCGAACGAAACTCGGAATCACAGCGGCCGTCTAACACCGCGATGCGCGTGCTCTTCTATCACCCACGGGCGGCGATCGGCGACGGCGGCATCACGAACGCCGTCCGCAAGCTCTCCGCCGCAATGGCACGATCGGGAACCGCGACGACGATCGCCTGCGAAGGCGCCGTGCCGGACAGTCCGAGTTCTGGTGTCCGCTGGGAAGCGATCCAGCATGACGGGCGCGGCCTTTTACGTCGCCCGTCCGGACTCGGGAGTCTGCTCAGGGAGCACGATGTCGTCATCCTGCATTCAGGTTGGTCTGGGCATAACGTTTACGCCGCGCGCGGCGCGAGGGCGGTCGGGGTGCCGTACGTGCTCGCCCCCCGGGGCGCCTACAACCCAAGAATCCTTCGACGAAAACGTGTGGTCAAGATGATGTGGTTCGCCGCGTTCGAACGAGGGCTGCTTGCTCATGCCCGCGCAACCCACGTGTTTTTCGAATCCGAACGCGCAGATCTCGCCGCCCTGGGATACCTCGGTTCCCTACTGATCGCGCCAAACGGCGTGGAGCCCCCGGCGAATGTGCGATGGGACGGTGGCTCTGGCGGGTACGTGCTGTGGCTCGGCCGATTCGACGCCGAGCACAAAGGACTCGACCTTTTGCTCCAGGCGCTCGCTTTGATTCCAGCAGAGGAGCGGCCGCCTCTTCGTCTGCACGGCCCGGACTGGCGGGGACAGAAACGAAAGATGCGTGTGATGGTCTCCGCACTCGATCTCGACCGGCATGTGACGATTGGCGAGCCGGCATACGGTCAAGCGAAGTGGGAATTGATGCGAAGTGCAATTGGCTTCGCGTATCCATCGCGGTGGGAAGCCTTTGGGAACGCGCCGGCCGAGGCGGCTTCGATAGGAGTACCCACATTGATGACGCCGTACCCGCTCGGGCGGTACCTGGCCTCTGGCGGGGGTGCCGTTCTCGCTGACGCGACCGCCGAAAGCCTCTCGCGCGGGCTCCGAACCCTCACCTCGAAGGACGCGGCTGAAGTCGGACGTGCGGGCGCGCGGGTTCTGGCCAGCGAGATGACGTGGGCGCAATCTGCCGCCTCCTGGCGAACTCGACTCGACGCGTTGCTATGAGCGGTGAAACGAGTCCTGACCGGTCGGAGCTCTGGCTTCCGCTCCTACGTCGGTTGACTCAGGTCTCGAGCTCCTGGCTGGTGTGGAAGAACGTGGACTCCGCCCTCTTCGGGATCGGCGACATCGATGCCGCAGCCGCCGAGGGCGATAGCGAGATGATTCAACGAGAGTTCTTTTCCTGGGCGCGGGAGCGTCGGGTCGGTCCCGTCGTGGTCTGCACCCATATACCCGGGGGCCTCAACCTGATAGCCATACCGCCCAGACAACAAACGTTCCTGGAGTTCAGCGTGAAGGCGCGAAAAGCGTTCCGCGGAGGAACCCTTTTCGTACTCGAAGATCTGACGCCTCTCATCGAAATGGACCCGCGCGGATTCCGCCGTCTTCGGAGCGGCGCCGAAGGACTGCTCAAGCTCGTCTTGAACGGGATGAGGTGGGGCGGTAGGCCCAATCCTGTCGGCTTACGGGAGAAGCATGTCCCCGAGCTGTTGCGCGCGGATCCGAGTGGGGTTGCCTTAGCCGCCAAACTGTTCGGACCGGCGGAGCACGCCGCCGTCGCTGGGGCCGAGGCCGTCGCCCGTGGAGCGTGGAATCGCCGCGCGATGCTGACGATCGAAACGTTCGCTGTGGCTCGCGCGCTTAGGCATCCGTTAGTCCTCGGTCAACGAGTTTGGTTCCGGACACGCACCAAACAGACCTGCCCAGTCGTCAGGGCAATTCTCGTCGAGGGAAGGCGGATACCTGCGGACCGCGACCGCTGGCTGCGGCTAATCGAAAGTAACCATGCTGTGCTGGAGACTGACCTCGTCAACGGAGGATCCGGGGCTCGGGCGCGCCAGACCTGATGGGCGATACATCAACGCGTTCTTGGGTTCTCGTGTCCGAGGGGGGGAACGGACTCTCCCGAGCGGCAGTCGCCGCGGTGAGGTCGATCGCCGCATCTGGAAGACGGGCCGCTGTCACCGAGTCGAATCACTTTTCCCTGGCGGGTGCATCGAGAGACTGCTCGCGACGTGTCCCAGTGCCGCTCGCAGGCGCAGATCCGGTCGGCTACGCAGATGCGGTGAATGCCGAGCTCGCGAGCCACCCTTACCTCACTGTGATGCCAGCCGGCGACGACGCCATCTCCGCCCTCAGCGCGGCTCCGGCTGAGCTTCTGGACAAGGTCACCGTCCTGGAAGCAGCGCGCGCAGTGGGACTTGAGATGCCCCCGACGCAGGTGTTCGCATCGGGGACCGCCGTCCTAGCCCAGTCGGCCTCGCTGACCTACCCGCTCGTGGTCAAGCCGAACACAAAGCGATACGCGGCGGCGAGAGTTGTTCAGGAGTCCGACCTCGCGGCGGCTCTCCGGGACGACGGCCCAGTTCTCGTGCAGCCGTATATGAAAGGCGAGATGCATGGGGTGCTCGGGCTCATGTGGGAAGCCCGTCTCGTGGCAAGCGTTCACCTGCGCTATGTGCGTCTATGGCCTTACCCGTGCGGCACTGTCGCGTTTGCGGAAACTATTCCGCCGAGCGAAGAACTAAACACTCGACTCGAGGCGCTCCTCCGTGCCCACCATGGAGTGTTCCATGCCGACCTGGCGGGGCCGTACCTGTTGGATCTGAACCCGAGAGTCCACGCGACGCTCCCGTTGGCCACGGCGGCGGGCGCTGACCTCGTTGGGATGTACTGCGATCTGATGTCGGGCCAGATGGTCCGGCCGACGCACGGTCGCAGTGGCGTTCGCTTTCGGTGGATCGAGGGTGATCTTCGAACCATTTTTGGTGCTGTTCGCCAGGGCCGGATGAGCGCCCTAGCCGCGGCCCAGGCGCTGGTTCCCCGCCCCGGCGAGGTATACGGATACGAGTCGTTCGCCGACGCGGGGCCGGCGATCGCGCGCCTTCGCTATGCCGGTCGCCATCTGCGGGGCGACCCAGAAGGGGCTGGTCGGACAGCCATTGCTCGGGGCAAGACGTCATGACAAACACGTACCGAAGAATGACTACGAGTACCAACTCTTAACGCTTGCTCGCGCGCAGCGTGCACCGCAGTGTCGATAGCAGTAAGCCGTGGCCCGTGGAGGTGTCGGTGTTCTGGGAAAGTAAGCGCGTTCTCGTCACGGGGGGCGCGTCGTTCATCGGATCGCATATGGCGGAATCTCTGGTCAAAAAGGGCGCAACTGTGCGCGTCGTGGACAACCTGAGCTCCGGAAGGCTCGACTACCTCCAGGAACACATCACTCGAGGAGACGTCGAGTTCGTCAAGGCGGACCTTACCGAGCCAGGAGTAGCCGACCGCGTCGTCCGAGGCGTCGAGGTTGTGATTCATCTCGCGGCCGACCACGGCGGTCGCGGGTACGTGGACCTTCATCAGGCGGCCTGTGCTTCCAACCTTGCGCTGGACGGCGCTGTGTTCCTCGCCGCCCGGCGGGAGGGCGTCGAAAAGGTCGTTTACGCCTCATCCGGATGCGTCTATCCGAACTTTCTGCAAAGGGATCCGTCGGAGATCCTCTATCTCCAGGAGGAGATGGTCGGGCCCCCGTTCGATGCCGACAACATGTATGGATGGGCGAAACTCATGGGGGAGATGACCCTCCGGGCTTATTCACGTGATTGGGGCATCAAGAGCGCGTCATGCCGCTACTTCACGGTCTATGGCGAACGGGGCAAGGAAGATCACGCCGTTATCGCGATGATCGCGCGAGCCTTCGTGCGGCAGGATCCCTTCGAGGTGTGGGGAAACGGTCAGCAAATCCGCAACTGGACATACGTTGGCGACATCGTTTCGGGGACATTGCTCGCGGCCGAGAAGATCGACGACGGGACGGCCATCAACCTCGGCACGATGGAGCGCACAAGTGTCATCCAGGCGGTGCGCGAGGTGCTCCATTACACCGGCCACGATCCCGAGATCAAGTTCCGCCCGGACATGCCAACTGGTCCGGTTAACCGGGTGGCGGACAACTCCCTCGCTCAGCGCCTACTTGGATGGCGGCCGGAGATGTCGTTCATGAACGGCCTCCACCGCACGATTGACTGGTACTGGGC
>JALYSZ010000061.1 GCA_030854525.1 Chloroflexota bacterium
GCGGCGGGCACCCCGCGGCCGTCGCGGTTCGATGTCAGCACGAGGAATTCGCCGCTCGCTATCTCGAACACATCGCGTAGACGTCCGTACTGGTTTGTGAGCAGCTTCTCCTGAAACTGAACAGTCCGCCCATCCGGACCGAATACGACTCGGTGGAGATGCTGCCCGCGCAGCGTCGCGAATATGAGCGAGCCGCGGAGCGGCCCTGGCCTCGTGGCGAACGTCGTACCGGACGGTGCCCAGGTCTCGAGGCGTCCGCTGTCCACCAACGGATCTCGGAACCGCTGGTCCCCTGCCCCGCCGCGCACGGTCGGCCATCCGTAGTTGCCACCAGGCACGATGAGATTGACTTCGTCGTTGCAGCAGTTCGGGAAAGGATCGGACGGTCCGTGTTCCGTCTCGTATAGCGCACCGGTGTCCGGCTGCCACGCGATGCCCTGTACGTTCCGGTGACCGAGCGACCAGACCAAAGACCCCGCCGCGGGATTGTCCGCCGGGATCGACCCATCCTTATTCAGACGGAGGACCTTTCCGGCGAGACTGCTCGCGTTCTGCGCGTTCGCGCCGTTCTCCGCGTCGCCGGTCGTCACATACAGCTTCCCGTCGGGCCCGAATTTCAGCCGACCGCCGTCGTGACTGTTGCTGCCCGGAATCCCGTCGAGCACGACCGTCTCTTCGACGCCGCGGTCGTTGTCGTCGCGCATACGTACGACCTTGTTGCGTGTCGCGCCCCCGGACGCCGCGTAGCTGTAGTAGAGGTAAACGAACCCGTTGCTCGCAAAGCCCGGATCGAGCGCGATCCCGAGCAGGCCCTTCTCGCCGTCGCTGCTCGTGCTCGCAGGCACGGTCGCCCAAGAGTCCGCACGGAGCCCACCGCCGGGCCCGAGCTGCACGACCCGCACGCGCCCCGCTCGCTCAGTGACGAAGAGTCGCCCGTCGGGCGCGAGATCGACGGCCCACGGCGCTCGTAATCCGGACGCGACGAGCTGCACGTTCTCGACGATGGCGGCGCCGATCCGAGGCGACGGAGTCGGTGTCGGACTCAGTGGAGGCCGCGGCGCGGTCGTCGGAATCGGAATCGTCGTCGTCCTCGGCGAAGAGCTCGCTGGTGGTGGCGTCACACATGAAGCGAGGAGGATTGCGATGAGCGCTGCCGCGGCGCGGCGGGTGGCACGGGCGGCGGTGTGTCCGCGCGATGCGCGGGCCCCACCGGGCCCCGTCCGCGCGATCCGGTAAGCGGAGCTAAGAGGCAAGCGCGGACAGGGAGGGTGCGCGGGCGCGCCGCCGCCCGGGACAGGACCCGCCGCCGCACCATCCCGCTCGTCACACGCGCGCCGCTCGCCACTCGCTCAGCTGTGATGGAGGCATCGGCGCGGCGATGAGGTAGCCCTGGGCGCTCGTGAAGCCGATCTCGGCGAGCTGCGCCCACGTCGCCTCGTCCTCGACGCCGACAGCAGTCGCCTCGATCCCACGCCCACGGGCCGCACTGACCACGGCACGGACGTATCCGAGCGCGCGGTGGTCGCGGCCCATCCGCGACACGAGCCCGCGGCTGACCTTGACGATGTCGGCGGGAAACCTCTCGACAAGGTGCGCGTCCTCGTCGGTGGCGTCATCCAGCGTGACCCGGATGCCCTTGTCGCGCATGAGCTCGAGCATCGCGATCGGCGGGTCGGGATCGCGCGCGAGCGCGCGCGTCGAGACCTCCATGATTAAGAGCTCGGGGCCGCCCGCGGCCTTCAGCGTGAGCTCCATGAACCGGCGGAAGTGGGCGTCGTGGAGGTTCTCGAGCGAGAGGTTGACCGCGACGGCGAGCGCTGCGCCATCCCGCCGCCAAACGTTCGCCTGGAGGAGCGCCTCTCGCAGGACCCAGAACGTGAGCTTGCGGCTGAGCCCCGTGGCCTCGACCTCCGGGATGAACTCGAGTGGGGACACGAGACCGCGCTCCGGGTGTCGCCACCGCACCAGCGCCTCGGCTCCGGTGATCTGGCGGCTGGGCACTCCGACCATCGGCTGGTAATGAAGGACGAGCTCGTTCTCGCTGATCGCGCGCTCCAGCTCGAAGCGCTTCACTCCTGCCCGTCCCAGAGCGTGCCGTTCTTCGGCACGTCCAGGCCGAGGTGCCGATACGTGCGCTCGGTCGCCACGCGGCCGCGCGGGGTCCGTTTCAGGTAACCCTCCCGCAGCAGGTACGGCTCGTACACATCCTCGATCGTTTCCGCGTCCTCGCTGACCGCCGCCGCCAGCGTTTCCAAGCCCACCGGGCCGCCGCTGAACTTATCGGTGATCGCCCGGAGGAGGCTGCGGTCGCCGTCGTCGAGGCCCGCGTCATCGACCTCGAGCGCGGCCAGCGCTTCGCGCGCGACCGCGAGAGTGACGTTGCCGTCATGCCGTACCTGGGCGTAGTCCCGGACTCGCTTCAGCCACCGGTTCGCGATCCGCGGGGTCCCTCGCGCGCGAAGGGCGATCTCGCGCGCGGCTTCGGGGGCGATCTCGATCTTGAGGATGCGCGCCGATCGGCGCACGACCTGTTCGAGAGCCTCGGGCTTGAAGAGATCGAGGTGGTAGATGGCTCCGAACCGATCGCGGAGCGGCGCGGAGAGACGACCGATGCGCGTCGTCGCGCCGACGAGCGTGAAATGAGGCAACGGAAGCCGCAGCGTGCGCGCGCCCGGACCCTTCCCAAGGATGATGTCGAGGTGGAACTCTTCCATCGCCGGGTAGAGGACCTCCTCGACCACGCGCGGAAGCCGATGCACCTCGTCGATGAAGAGCACGGCCCCGTCCTCGAGATTCGTCAGGATCGCGGCGAGGTCGCCGGCACGTTCGATCGCCGGGCCGCTCGTGATCTTTATCGGTACGCCTAGCTCGTGGGCGATCACGTTCGCGAGCGAGGTCTTCCCCACTCCTGGCGGCCCGTAGAGCGCAATGTGTTCGAGCGGCTCGTGGCGTGCTTTCGCCGCCTCGATGACGATGCGGAGCTGCCCCTTGACCTTGTCCTGGTTGATGTACTCGTCGTCGGAGAGCCGCTGTGGCCGCAGCGATGCCTCGAGCGAGCGCTCTTCGCCCGGGTGCGCGATCGGCGCCGCGTCGCGCGGCGCGCGCTCGTCCTTTCTCAGCGCGGCCACGAGCCGACGACATCGGCGATGCGCTCCGCCGCGTTCTTGAGCGGGACCATCTCGGAATCCGACGCGCTGCGGAGCTTCAGGTCCGCGGCGTTCTCCTTGAGATTTCGCTTGCTCACGGTGACGCGGAGCGGGATGCCGATAAGGTCCGCGTCCGCGAACTTCACTCCCGCGCTCTCGTCGCGGTCGTCGTACAGCACCTCGATGTCGCGTTCCTCGAGCTCGGCCACGAGCGCCTCAGCTTTCGCGCGAACGTCTTCGTCGCTGATCGGCAACGCGACGAGATGCACGTGGTACGGCGCGACCTGGGGTGGCCACACGATGCCTTTGTCGTCGTGGTGCGTCTCGATGATCGTCTGAACCGCTCGTCCGACCCCGATGCCGTAGCTGCCGCCGACGAACGGCCGTGCGGTCCCATCCTCGGCGGTAAACCTGGCGTGCATCTTGTCCGAGTAATAGGTGCCATACGCGAAGATGTTCCCGACCTCGACGCCGCGCTTGATCTCGAGGCGGCCCTTCCCGCATTTGGGACAGAGATCCCCGGCGCGCACATCGTGCGCATCGATCGCCTCTCCCTTGAAGTCGCGCCCGGGTACGACGTCGCGCAGATGGGCATCCCTCTTGTTCGCTCCGGCGATGTAGCTACGGGCGTCGAGCGAGGAGTCCACGAGCACGCGTGCGCGGAGGCCGACTGGCCCGATGAAGCCCGGGACGCCGCCGGCCGCCGCAAAGTCGACCTCGCTCGCGAACTTCACGTCGCTCGTGCCGAGCGCCTTGCGCAGTTTGGCCTCATTAACTTCGCGGTCACCGGGAAGAACCACAGCCACGACGTTCCCGCTCGCGTCGCGCATGAGGAGCGTCTTGAGGAACGCCTCGGGCGGCTGTCCGAGCGACTTCTCCAGCGCCTCGATCGAGGTGACGCCTGGCGTAGCAATCTCGCTTGGCGCGGGCAGCCCGTCCTTCGCGGCGATTGATTGGTCGCGGAGACGCGTCGCCTTCTCCAGATTCGCGCGGTAATCGCAGTTCGTGCAAATGGCGATCCGGTCTTCTCCAACTTCGGTCAGGACCTGGAACTCGTGCGCCACGTCCCCGCCCATCGCGCCGGTGTCCGATTCGACGCTGATCGCCTCGAGGTCCATGCGCTTGAAAGTCTTCTCGTACGCGCCGAACTCCGCGGCGTAGCTCTTCTGGAGGCCGGCCTGATCGACGTCGAAGCTGTACGCGTCCTTCATAACGAACTCGCGGACGCGCAGGAGTCCGGCACGGGGCCGGGCCTCGTCGCGTCCCTTCGACTGAAAGTGGTAGACGATCTGCGGCAGCTGCTTGTATGTTTGGATCTCCTGCATCGCGTGGAGATGCACGAACTCCTCGTGCGTGTAGCTGACCATGAACTCGCGGCCGTTGTGGTCCCGCGTTCGGAAGGTGATCGGCTCGAGCGCGTCCCATCGGCCGGTCTGCTTCCAGATCTCGGCAGGCGTGAGTACTGGCATCTCCATCTCCTGGGCGCCGATCCGATCCTGCTCCTCGCGAACGATCTGCTCGACCTTCTTCTGAACGCGGAACCCAAGCGGGAGCCACGTGTACAGCCCGGCGGCGAGCGGCCGGGCGATCGCGGCACGCAGCATCAGGCGGTGCCCGGGGGTCTGTGCCTCGGCGGGCGCCTCGCGCAAGGTGCGGCCGAAGAGCTTCGACTGTCTCATCACTGAACTCCGAGGGTCATATTGAGGCGCGGCAGAATCGCCGGCGCGCAAACTCGCGCCGGCTATGGCGGGTTTCGGTACGAGGACCCTCGGGGGGAGGCCATTTCTCGCAAGTGTACGTGCCGGTCTGTCGAGCTGGCACCGGCCATGCTCCCGAATGGTCGACCAAAGGAGGCCACCACATGCCAGAGAGCAACGAGAGCCATCGCGAGTACCCAAAGAACGAGAGCGAGACCGAGACCAAGACAAAGACGTACACCGTGGACAGCGGCGACAACCTCTCCGCGATCGCGAAGCAGGAGCTGGGCGACGCCAACCGCTGGCGCGAGATCTACGAGCTGAACAAGGACGTTATCGGCGACAACCCCGACCTGATCCAGCCGGGAATGGAGCTCAAGCTCCCGAGCTGAACGCCCTCAGACCTTGGCGTGCTCGAGCGCGTCCCAGACCCGGATCTGAACGCGAGGAGCCGCCTTTACGGCAGGACTGACGCGCATCCCGATGATCTCGCGTTGGTCCTGCCAGCGTTGCGCCAGCGACTGAAGCATGGCGAGGCCACTCGTACGCATCTCGCCGGCCTCCCATCCCAGGATGCCGGCCCGCGCTGCCTCGAGGCGGCGGTGGAACTTGTCGAGCCGGACGTAGTCGTCTCCGAGCGGCCAGCGCTGCTGGTCGAGATCGATCCCGAACACGAACACCGTGTCGACCAGCTGCGCATCGCGGAAGTCGTTGCCGCGGAACTCGTTCTTCGATCGGACCGGGTCGATCCGCGTCGAGCCCGGGCCCGCCGGGCGGCCGCTGAACGTGACGCTCACGACCTTACCGGCGAACCTGCACTCGACGAACTCCGCGCGCGCCGGGGTCCAGCCGTCGAGGCGGGCATCGTCGAACGAACACTTCTCGAAGCGCGTGCCCTCCGGAGTGACCTGACGGAGATCCGCGCCGTCGAACTTGCACGAGGTGAACGTGCTCCGCGGCCGCGTCACGAAGAACGGCGCGAACTTCTCGTCGAGGCGCAGGCCGCGGAAGTCGCACGCGACGAAGTTGGCGACGGCAAGCTGGAACCTGTCGAAGCGCGCCTTCCGAAAGTCGACGTTCGCGAGCCCGGCGCGCCCCACCGAGACGACGCCGGGTTGAACGTCGTCCGGCTTAGGTGCGCTGTCCTGCTGGGACACTCCGCCCCGGTGTCAGCTGTCCTTCGTGCGAGAGCTTCGGCGCCTTTTGCGAGTACGGCTCCTTGCCGTTCTCGACGAGGATCTTGTCGATCTCCGCGAGGAGGCCATCCATGAGCTGGTCCTCGGGATAGACGCCGACCACCTTGCCCTTGCGGAAGATCGCGCCTTTCCCCACTCCACCGGCGATCCCGACGTCGGCGTCCTTCGCCTCGCCCGGGCCGTTCACCTCGCAGCCCATGACCGCGACCTTCATGGGCACCGGAAGCGCGCGCAGGCGCTCCTCCGCGACCTTCGCCAGGGGGATGAGGTCGATATCCGCGCGCCCGCACGACGGGCACGCGACGAGCGTCAGACCTTGATCGCGAAGACCGAGCGACTTCAACAGATCGAACCCGGCCTTCACCTCGACGACCGGGTCTTCGCTTAGCGATACGCGGATCGTGTCGCCGATCCCTTCGTACAGAAGGACGCTCATCCCGGCCGCGGAGCGGATCGAGCCCGCGAGTGCGGTGCCGGCCTCGGTGACGCCAAGGTGGAGCGGGTACGGGACCGCCTTCGCGAGGCGCCGGTACGCGGCGATCATCACCGGCACCTCGAACGCCTTGACCGACACGACGATGTCGTCGAAGTCGAGGTCCTCGAGTATCCGGATCTCGGAGAGGGCGAGGTCGACCATGCGCTGCGACTCGTCGCGGATGTCGCCGGGCTGTCGATCGCCGATCGAGCCGTGGTTGACGCCGATGCGGATGGGCGTTCCCTGGTCTTTCGCCCGCTTGACGACCTCGCGCACCCCGTCCTTGTTGTGGATGTTCCCGGGGTTGAGGCGGAGCTTGTGGACCTTCGCGTCAAGGGCCATGAGCGCGAGCTTGTAGTCAAAGTGGATGTCGGCGACGACCGGCAGGATCGATCGGCGAACGATCTCCTTCAGGGCCTCGCCGGCGCGCTTGTCCGGCACGGCCACGCGCGCGATCTCGCATCCGGCTTCCTGGAGGAGCTCGATCTGGCGGATCGTCGCGTCGACGTCGTGCGTGAGCGTCGTGCACATCGACTGCACCGCGACCGGAGCGCCGTCGCCGATGGCGGTGCCGCCCACCCAGACCCGTTTCGACTTCCGCCGCGGCCGCGGCGAGGCGCGGTCCTCCGGCAGGTTCAGATCGACGTTCATGTGGGCGTCCACCACGTCAAGTCTAGACGCGGTGCAGGGTGTCTCCGAGCATCACCCAGGGCTCTTCCGGTTGCCATTTCTGGGCTCTCTTGAGAAAGCTTGTGAAGCGAGGATCCTCGTCGAACGTGTGGTGTTCCTCGCGGCTCGGAGTCTCCACGACCAGGAGATAGCCTTTCGCGCCGGCGACTTCCTGATTGCCGTCGCCGATGCGTGCAAGCGAAGCCAGCAGGAACTTGCCGCTCGCGCGATATTCGTCCCAAAGAGGTCGCACCTCGCGCGTGAAGGCTTCTTCGAACGCGGCAGCCTCGGCCTCGCGAAACCAGAGGACGATAACTACTGTTTCCGACATGGTTGTGGCAGATTATCGCGCGGTCACGCGCTCGCCCCCGTATACGACCGCAAGCCGATATGCCAGAACCACGACGCGAGAACGAACGCGACGACCGTGCCGGCGACGAGCGCCGCGAGGCCGAAAAAGTCGAGACGACCGGAGATAACCTGCGCGGGCACGGTCACCGCAATGCCGATCGGCACCGCGCTCGAGAGCGTCACGCGCAGCCAGCCCGGATAGATGTCGACCGGGAAACGCCCCGCGTCCAGGAACGCCCAGTACAGCGCCATGAGGTTGTCGACACGAACGAACCAGAAGGCGACCGTCGAGAGGGCGAGCAGCAGCGCGTAGATCAGTCCGAATCCGCACGCGAGCGCCACGACAAAACCGAGCCCCTCTGAAATTCCGACGCTCGGGAGACGACCCAGCCCAACGGCGATCACAACGCCACCGAGTCCCATCTGGGCGAGGTTCGTCGCGCGGAACTGCCGGAGCGTCACGAGGAACTGCGCCGACGTCGGCTTGAGCAGTGCGAAGTCGAGCGTGCCGAGCCGGACGTGCTCCATGAACTTTTCGAAGCTCGGCGCGAGCACGAACTCGCCGAAGCCCTGGATGAGGTAGAAGCATCCCAGCAGCACGAGCATCGCGGCCAGGTTCCAGCCGTTCAGGACATCCGTGTAGCTGAAGAGCACGAGGATCGCGCCGATGCTCGTCACGATGATCACGACCGTTTGCACGAGGTCCAGGATGAGGTTCGTGCGGTACTCGAGCTCGTACTGAAGCTCGGTGGTGAAGAAGAGCCGCAGGAGACGGAGATACCGGCGCATCAGGCGCCGACCGCGCTGTACTGACGGACTCCGGCGCGCCACACGCGCTGGAGCGTGACGTAGAAGATGGCGACCCAGATCGCCTGGCCACCGATGAGCAACAAGGCCGGTTGAACGTCGACCCCGCCGCGCAGGATCTCGGCGGGCACCCCCAGCATGTAGCCGAAGGGCAAGACGAGGGAGAGCGTTTGCAGCGGACCGGGCAGGAGCGCGAGCGGCGCGATCATTCCCGCGAAGATGAAGACACCCCGGTCCCACAACGTCGAAACCGCGTGCACCCGCGTCGTCCAAAACGCGGTCGACGCCAGGACCCACCCCGAAAGGAACATCAATGCCGCGCCGAGGAGGACGCTCGGTACGAAAAGCGCCAGGTGTGTCGGTGTCGTCCGGAAGCGAGCGTCGAACGTCACGATCACGATCGCAACACAAATCAGGACAGGAAGGAACGTGGTCGCCTTCCAAACCAAGTTCTCGACGACCGCGTAGTGAATCGGATGGAGCGGGCGCAGCAGCTTCGGCGAGAGCCTGCCCAGGCGGACCTCGTACTCGAAGTCGTACGCGTTCCAGCTGAAGACCAGCTGTATGACAAGCGTGAGAGCGATGTAGTAGGCGGCGAAGTCGCGCACGTCGTATGCGCCGATCTGACCGCCCTGCGAGTTCGCGACCGCGACCCACGCCGCCAGGAAGATCACCGGGCGGATGATTTCGAGGAGCATCCAAAGCACCGACTGGATGCGGTATTGCGAGGCCGCCTGGATCTGCGCGACGAGAAGCGCGCGATAGGTGCGGATCATGCACTCACCGTCGTCTGCTCCGACGTGAAGACCCTGTCGATGACCTCCTCGATCGGGGGGTCCTCCACCGAGATGTCCGCCAGGCGGTCGCCTAGGTCGTTCACAAGCCGAGCGGTCCGCTCCGGGGCCACCTTCCGGTCGACCCGCAACGTAACGCGACCCTCGTCACGTGAGACGACAATGCCGTAGGCATCGAGATCGGTCGACGACGCCGCGCCGTCGTGCAGCGTCGCGGTGATGATCTTGTAGGGCGCCATCCGCTCCGCGAGATCGGCGAGCGGACCGTCGTAGAGCAGCCGACCGCGGTGGATCACGATCACGCGCTTGCAGAGCGCGACCACATCGTCCATGTAGTGACTGGTCAGCAGGATGGTCGCGCCGGTCCGGCGGTTGTACTCGGCGACGAATCGGCGGATGCGCACCTGCATGGACACGTCCAGCCCGATCGTCGGCTCGTCGAGAAACGCGACGCGCGGCGAGTGAATGAGTCCGGCCGCGAACTCGACCTTCATCCGCTCGCCAAGGGACAGGTTGCGAACCGGCTTGTGGACAAGCTCCTGCAGCTCGAGGAGCTCGGTCAGCTCGGCCACCGTGGCGCGGAACTGCGCCTCCGGGACGCGGTAGATCTCCTGGAGCACCCGGAAGCTGTCGGCCGCCGGGATGTCCCATACCAGCTGCGTGCGGTTCCCCATGAGCAGTGTCATGCTGCCCAGGTAGGCGTTTTGGCGACGCCAGGGGACGTAGCCAAGCACGCTGGCCTGACCGTCCGTGGGATGGAGCAGGCCCGACAGGATCTTGAGGGTCGTGGTCTTCCCCGCCCCGTTGGGTCCGAGGAAGCCGACGACCTCGCCCGGGTCGATACGGAACGTGATGCCTGCGACCGCGTTCACATCCTTGTGGCGGCGCCTCACGAACGAACGGAGCGTCGCGGCGAGGCCCTCCTCGCGCTCCGTAACGCGGAAGGTCTTGCGCAGGTCGCGGACCTCGACGACGGCCTGAGCCATTCGGGCATCATGACCGCGTTATCCGACGCGCGCGAGTGCATCATTTGTTGAACAAGAGGAGGCCGACCATGGCTGAGCAGCGTGTTATCCCGATGCTCGCGTACGAGGATGCGAGTCTCGCGGCCGAGTGGATCAGCAAAGTCTTCGGCTTCCGAGAGACAGAGCGATTTCACGACGGCGTGGGAACCGTCACCGACGTCGTCCTCGAGCTCGATGGAGCAACGGTTCTGGTGGGTCATCCGACTGACGCTTATCAGGGCCCGCGCCGGCACGCACAGGCGTGCGCGCTAGCCCGACAGTGGCTCGAGACTCCGTACATCGTCGACGGCGTTGTCGTGATGGTCGACGATGTCGACACGCATTTCGGGCGCTCCAAGCGCGGCGGGGCCAAGATCCTGACCGAGCCCGAGACGAACGAGCGCCAGCGCCAATACCGCGTCGAGGACCTCGAAGGGCATCGCTGGATGTTCGCGCAGCGCTTGGGGAGCTAGCCTCCGGCGGCGCGGCGAATGTCGGCGACGCTGACGACGACAAGCAGACCGAGCAGCAGAACGAACCCGACGGCATGGATCGCGGCCTCGAACTGAGGCGAGATCCTCCGGCGAATTGCCGCGGAGAGCAGCACGAAGAACAGGCGTCCGCCGTCGAGTCCAGGGAACGGGATGATGTTCAGCACGCCCAGGTTCACGGAGATGACCCCGACGAGCTTCAGGAACGCCGAGAGTCCCGCCTGGCTGACGAGCGCGGTCACCCGCAGGATTTCGATGGGACCGCCGACGGGGGGCGGGCCAGGCTGACCCGCGGGCCGCGCGAAGAGCTGCGCTGGAAGATCGGCGATCTGCGTGACGACCTCCCCGGTGAGCCGAACGGCCTGGCCGAACGCCTGCGGAGGCGGCAGCGCCGTCGGCGGGCTCGTCATCTCAGCGAGACGAACACCCAGCGGGCCTTCGTCCGCGGGCGGCTGCGGGCGAGGCACGATCTTGAGCGGCCCGATCGCTTGCCCGCCGCGGTCGAGAACGATCGTCACCTCCTTGCCGGCGTGTGCATACACGTACGTCTGCAGATCGCTCATGCGCGTGATCTCTTTGCCATCGATCGTCCGCACGATGTCGCCCTGCTGGATACCGGCGGCTTCGGCCGGCGAGCCCACCGCGACGTCCGCCACCCTCACGATGCCGGTCGGCGCTTCGGTGCCGATCATGAACGCCGCGGTCAGGACGATGATCGCGAGTACGAAGTTCATGGTGACCCCCGCGGCGAGAACGACGGCCTGAGCCCACCACGGCTTGGACGTGAAGGAGCCGGGGTCGCCCGCGCCGCGCTGCTCGATGGAGAAGTCGTCCTGCCCGAGGATCCGCACGAAGCCGCCGAACGGGATCGCGTTGACGCTGTAGTCGATCCCCCCACGGCGGATCGCGAAGATGCGCGGGGGGAAGCCGAATGCGAACTCGAGCACCCGCATGCCGAGCAGACGCGCCGTGATGTAGTGCCCGAACTCGTGCACCGCGATGATCAACGTGAACATCACGAGGAAGAGCGGGATCGCGAGCGGGTTCTGCGAGAAGAACTGGATGAGCCCACCCATCAGGCGACCTCCGCAGGCACCGCGAGCGACGCGCGTACCGACGCGTCGATGGCGATGATCTCGTCGAGCTCAGGCTCGCCCGACCGTTTCTCCCGCGCACCAAGCTCCGCGCCTCGGCGCAGGAGCGGAGCGATGTCCGTGAACGGGATATCGCCGTGGAGGAACCGTTCCACGGCCAGCTCGTCGGCGGCCGACAGTCCGATCATCGCGCCCAGATCGCCGGATCGCGCCGTCTCGAGGACGACCGCGAAGCAGGGGTATCGCCGTACATCGATGGCGCCGAAACGGAGGGTGCGGTCGGCGCTCCAGTCGAACCGCGGCGCTGGTGAAGGCGCGCGATCCCAGAGGAGCGCGTATTGGATGGGCAGGCGCATGTCCGGCTCGGCGAGCTGCGCTTTAACGCTGCCGTCGACGTACTCGACCAGCGCGTGCACGACGCTCTCCGGGTGGTACACGACATCAATTCGTTCGTACTCAAGACCGTACAGCCACCGCGTTTCGACGACCTCGTAGCCCTTGTTCACAAGCGTGGCGGAGTCGATCGTCACCTTCGGCCCCATCTTCCATGTGGGGTGACGAAGCGCGTGCTGCGGCGTGACGCCGGCGAGCGCCTCGAGCGGAACGTCGCGGAATGCGCCGCCGGACGCGGTGAGCGCAACGCGGCGAACTTTTGCGAGATCCTCACCGACCAGGCACTGCCAGAGACCGTTGTGCTCGCTGTCGACCGGGCGAAGGCGATCCCCGGCCCCGCCTGTCAGGCGGCGGATGATGTGACCCGCGGCGACGAGGACCTCCTTGTTCGCGAGCGCCACGCACTTGCCGTCCTCGAGCGCGGCGACGGTCGCACGAAGCGCCGCGACGCCCGGGGTCGCCACGAGGACGAGGTCCGCATCGGGATCCGTCGCGAGCGCGACGAGAGCGTTCGGACCAAGTGCGGTGCGGGCGGTCGGGAACTCCATAGCGAGCTCGCGCAGTCCATCGGCATTTCGGTTCGCGCCGAGCGCGACGACGCGCAAGCGATCGGGTTGCGCGCGCACGACATCGAGGGCCTGGCGCCCGATCGAACCTGTGGCGCCAAGGATCGCGAGACGGATCGGCGCGGTCACGAATCCATCATCCCAGAGAGCGAAGTGACTGCCGGTGTGTGGTCAGAATCGGTCGACGATCCCGCCTTCGAACCCGAGACCTGCGAGAAGCCATGCCAGAAAAACCGCAAACACGAACGGCGCACCGGCGACCAGGCTGTCGAGCCGGTCGAGCAGGCCGCCATGTCCCGGGAGGCTCGCGCCCGAATCCTTGACGCCCGCGCGGCGCTTCACGAACGACTCGAGCAGGTCGCCGGCGAGACACACAGGGCCGAGCCCGATCGCAACGATCGCGACCGGAGCGCGAGGCAGACCGAACGCGACCCCGACTGCCAGCGCTGCGAGCGCGCAGGCCGCGAAGCCGGCCGCCGTACCTTCAACCGTCTTGCCCGGGCTGATCGATGGTGCGATCCGGCGGCGACCCACGGCGGATCCCACGAGATAGGCCGCGACGTCGGCGGCCCAAGTTGGAACGATCGCGAGGAGGAGCCAGACCGGGAGCCAGTCGGCGGTGCCAGCGCGCGCGCCGAGCGCGCCGGCTGCCTTGAGGAACCCGAGGCATAAGAGGCCGAGGAAGAAGACCGCGCCGAACACGAGGGCGGGCCGGCCGGCGCGCAGCGCGAGAAGCTCCGACAGGCCGAACCGACCCACTCCAACGAGCACGATCCAGAGCACGATCGGCGGCGCAGCAACGGCGACCAGGACGACCGCCGCATACACGACCGCGGTGATCGCGCGGCGTCGAAGATCCCGCACTACCGTCCGAAACGCCGCTCGCGCTCTGCGTACGAGGCGAGCGCCGCGTCAAGGTCGGCAACCGAAAAGTCCGGCCACAACACTTGCGTCGCCCACATCTCCGAGTACGCGACCTCCCAGAGTAGGAAGTTAGACACCCGAAGCTCGCCACCTGTCCTGATCAGAAGATCCGGATCGGGATGCTCCGGCGCGTATAGGCGCTGAGCGATCGCGGCCTCGTCCACAGACTCGGCCGGCACCCCATCGGTGACGAGCCGCCTTACCGCATCCACGATCTCCGCGCGCCCGCCGTAGTTGAAAGCGAGCGTCATGACGCCGCGGGTTCCGGGCGACGTCTCCTTCACGGCGCCGGCGATCGCCTTTTGCAGGCGCTCGCTCAGCTCGTGGAGGCGCCCGATGACCCTGAGACGCACGCCGTCCTCGACAAGGGTCTTGGTCTCGCGACGGATCGTCTCCTCGAGAAGGGCCATGAGCGCGCCGACCTCTTCCTCGTCGCGCGACCAGTTCTCGGTCGAGAAGCTGTAGAGGGTCAGGTACTCGACACCGCGCTCGCGCGCCGCGCGCAGGGTCTTGCGAATGGTCTCCACGCCCGCACGATGTCCGGCGATCGCCGGGAGATGCCGCTTCTTCGCCCAGCGCCGATTGCCGTCCATCACGATCGCGAGATGCCGCGGGACCGCGGCGGTCAAACGGAGAGGATCTCCTTCTCCTTCGCCTGCCCGATCTCGTCAGCGGTGAGGATGTACCGGTCGGTGAGCTTCTGGAGCTGCGCCTCGACGCGCTTCACCTCGTCGGTCGTCACGCCGGAGCTCTTCTCCTTCGATTTGAGCTCGTCATGCGCGTGGCGCCGCAGCGTGCGGATCTCGACGCGGCCTTCCTCCACCTTCTTGTGCAGCTGCTTCACGAGCTCGCGTCGGCGCTCTTCGTTGAGCGCCGGGATGTTGAGCCGGATCACCGCGCCGTCGTTCCCCGGCGTGAGTCCAAGGTCGGAGGCAAGGATCGCCTTCTCGATCGCCTTGATCAGGCCGCGGTCCCACGGTTGAATGACGATCTGGCGTGGCTCCGGCGCGCTGATCGCGGCGAGCGACACGAGGGGGGTCGCCGCGCCGTATGCGTCCACCTCGAGCTCTTCGACGAGGCTCGGGGCGGCGCGACCCGTGCGCACGCTCGCGAGCTCGTGCTTGAGCGCGTCGATCGCCTTGCGCATCCTCGCCTCCACCTGAGGGAGGACGTCCTCGAGCGCCATTATTTGGCGTGTACGAGCGTACCGATGTGCTCGCCCTTGGCAGCCCGCACCATCGCGTCCGGCTGCGAGATGTCGAACACGATGATCGGGATCCCGCGCTCCTCGGCGAGCGCGGCGGCCGTCGCGTCCATGACGCCAAGCCGTTTTTCGAGAAGGTCGCGGTACGTCAGATCGTCGTACTTCTTCGCACCACGAACGACCCGGGGATCCGCATCGTAAACGCCGTCGACCTTGTTCTTGCCCATCAGGATCGCGTCCGCGTTGATCTCCGCGGCGCGCAGCGCCGCCGCGGTGTCGCTCGTAAAGAACGGGTTGCCGGTGCCCGCCGCGAAGATGACAACCGAGCCCTTCTCAAGCTGATGAATCGCGCGCCGGCGGATGTATGGCTCGGCGACCTCGGCGATCGTGATTGCCGACTGGACGCGGACCGGCACTCCGACCGACTCGAGCTGTGACTGCAACGCCAGTGCGTTGATGACCATCGCGAGCATGCCCATGTAGTGGCCGGTCGCCTCTTCGATCCCGTGCTCGGCGATCGTTGCGCCGCGGATGATGTTGCCGCCGCCGATGACCACGGCCACCTGAACGCCGAGCTCGCGCACCTTGCGGATCTCCTCCGCGAGGTAGCGCGTGTACTCGGGGGAAATGCCGAACTTTTGCTCTCCGAGAAGCGCCTCGCCCGAGAGCTTCAGCACCACCCGCCCGTACTTGGCCTTCGCCTGGACGGCCATCGGCGGCAGTCTAGGTGGGTTCGCCGTTGGACTGGCCCAGCTCGAACCGCTTGAACCGCTTGACGCGGACGTTCTCGCCGGTCGTGGAGGCGATGCCGGTCACGAGCTCGCCGATCGTCTTCGAGGCGTCCCGGATGTAGGGCTGCCCAAGAAGCTGGTCGATGTCCGTGGGATCCATTGCCGCGACCTGCATCGCGATCTCTTTGGCGAGCCCCCGGAAGTCGGGGTTGCGCGCGACGAAGTCGGTCTCGCTCGAGAGCTCGACCATCGCGCCGATGCGACCGCCAGCGTGGACGTAGGCCTCGACGACGCCTTCCTTGGCCTCGCGGTCGGATTTCTCCTTCGCTTTGGCGAGCCCGCGCTCCTTGATGAACCCCTTGGCTCTTTCGAAGTCGCCCTTCGCCTCGTCCAGTGCTCTCTTGCAGTCCATCACGCCGGCGCCCGTCTCTTCGCGCAGGCGTTTGACGTCGTCTCTTGCGCTCGCCATTACTCGTCCTCTTTCTTGTCCGCGGCGGCCTCCGGCGCGTCTTCGGCCGGCTCCTCGTAGCGCTGGCCGCCGAGTGGGTAGTCCTCATCCTCTTCGGGCTCGTACACGCGCGGGGTGCGCTTAGCGCGCGGTACGCCGATCCCGCCTTCGTATTGCTCGGCCGTCGTCGACGGCGCGTAGCCCATGTCCTCGGGCGTCGCTTCCTTCCGCGCGGCATCGAACTGCTGACGGCCCTCGAGAATCGCGTCGGCCATCTTCTGGCAGATGAGCTTGACGGCGCGGATCGCGTCGTCGTTCGCGGGAATGATCACGTCGATCAGGTCGGGGTCGCAGTTCGTGTCGACCATCGCGATGATCGGGATCTCGAGGCGCCGTGCCTCTTCGACAGCGATGTGCTCGCGGTGGGGATCGACGACGAAGATCGCGGTGGGCGGCCGGCGCAGCTCTCGCACGCCGGAGAAGTAGCGGTCCAGGTGCTGGAGCTCGTCTTCAAGTCGCTGCGCGTCCTTCTTGGGCATCGTCGCGAAGTCGCCACGCTCCTTGCGCTCGTGGAGATCGTTGAGCCGCTGGATGCGCTTTTGGATCGTGACGAAGTTCGTGAGGAACCCGCCGAGCCAGCGCTGGTTCACGAAGTGCATCTGCGCTCGCTTGGCTTCCTCGGAGATCGATTCCTGCGCCTGCTTCTTCGTACCGACGAAGAGGATCTGCCCGCCGTCCGCGGCCAGGTCGCGCATGAACGTGTACGCCTCCTCAACGTGCGTGAGGGTCTGCTGAAGGTCGATGATGTGGATGCCGTTGCGCTCCATGAAGATGAAACGCTTCATCTTTGGGTTCCAGCGGCGCGCCTGGTGTCCGAAGTGGACTCCGGATTCCAGGAGCTGCTTCATAGTGACGACTGCCAAGTTGATCTCCCTTGTTCCTCCGCCTGCCACACCAACGAGGGGGATCGGCAAGCGTGCGATGTACCGAGCTTCGTGCTCGATCTCCATTAATTCTACCGGCACCATCCGAGGGCTGCGGGTCCGGTCTCGGCTACGCGGGTCTCTCCCTCAGCGCACCCTCCCCGCCTTGCAGCTCACTTTCGTTCGCTGCGGGCGGGGTCCCGGGGGCACCCGCGCTTCGCGAGAGACCCGCTTCGCCGTGCCACCCGCAGCCCCCAATGAGCATTCCTGTCGATCGGCCTCGCTTTCTTAGATGTCTTTCACCCCGGCATGTCTCATGCGGAGTAGTAAGAGACAAATGGCCAAATACGACGAGTCACCGGTCCCCCGCGGGACCTCAAGGCGCTGGGGAGTTCTCATGTCCCAAGACGACAACAGCTCCCGGCCGGACATCGAGCGGCGCACCGCCAAAGACGTTCGCGCTGACCACCGCGTGCTGCTTTCGTTCTCCGATGTAGACCTCGCCGCGATGCCCCTGGTCCCGGAGAACACGCGGCTTGCCCGCGGCGGCTGGTACCTGGACCTGCACGATCCGGCGCGAGCTGACTTCCGTGCCACCGGAGACGAGGCCGTCGAGCCCGGGCAGCACGTGCTCGCCCGAAAAGAGGTTTCCGGCGAGCTCTGGGAGGAACTGCGTCGGGCATGTGACGGGGTGCTCGGCCGCCCCTCGATGCGCCGCCTGCGCCCCGCCGTATAGCCGGCTACCCCGAGAAAAACAGATCGGCCCGGCTTTCGCCGGGCCGATCGCCATTTCCAGCAGAGGGCGTCTTACGTGAGGTTATTACCGATGTTGCTGAAGATGTTCGTGAGCTGACCGCGCAGGAAGATCATGGCGACGATGACAGCGATGGCGATGACAGCAATGATGAGTGCGTATTCCACCAATCCCTGGCCTTCGTCGTCACGGAAGAATGCGAGCACTTTTCAAGTCCCTCCTTTCTTCCATGTTTGGCTGGCGGACTACCAGACCTGGGGCAAGAATAGGTGAGCCCCCACGGGCCACCAGTCCCCCGCCAGTACTCCCCCAATGGAGTGATACCTAGCGGAAATCGGGGTGGCCGCGTCGCCGTACGCGGTCCCGCAAGGCCTCCAGGGGGCTGCGAGGACGAGGGGGTTTGACGGCATCCGAGCCAAGTGTCGCGGCAACCGCATCTCTCAGCTGCTCGAGCGAGCATCCAAAGATCTCCCGTCGCTGCGCGCCCAGGGGCCCCTGCCCCTGCGTCTCGAACTCCGCGCGGAGCCGAAGGAACCCGAAGCGGTTGTGGCGGGAGACGTCCAGCCCGGAGACGAGCTCGTCCAGCAGGATGTACAGCTCGCGGCGCGAGTCCCCCGAAAGGCTCCCCAGCCACGCATCGAGGGCCGTCGTCGAGCGGTCATCCACGGTCACACCACGCTGACACGCGGGCGGCTATTCCGTCGAGTGGCAGGTGCTCCGTCCGGGCGTCCGGAAGGGAGCCGAGCAGCACCTCCCCGTAGTCACGGGTGACGACCCGTCGGTCGAGGAGCACGACAGCGCCGTAATCCGTTTTTGTGCGGATGAGTCGGCCGAAGCCCTGGCGGAGCCGCAACGCCGCCTGCGGCAGCTGGAACTGCACGAACGGGTCGTCGTAGCGCTCGGCGCGCCCTTGGACGAGCGGATCATCGGGCACGCTGAAGGGGAGCCGGGCGATGACGACGCAGCGGAGGACGTCGCCCGGTAGGTCGACCCCCTCCCAGAAGGACTGCGTACCGAGAAGCACGGCTCGGCCTTGCGTGAAGCGCTCCAGCAGCGCGCGTCGCGAGCCGTCGATGCCCTGCGTCAGCACCGCCAGGCCTTCGCTTTCGAGCGCGCCGAGTCGCGCCGCCGCTTCGCGCAGCGCAGCGTGAGAAGTGAAGAGCACGAGGGTTCGTCCATCCAGCACGCGCGCGACATCCTCGATCAGCCGCGCTGCCTCTTCGATGAAGAGGTCCTCGCCAGGCAGCACGATGTCGACGGGCAGCACCAGAAGCGCTTGACGCTGGTGATCGAAGGGCGAGCCCACCGCGAGCGTGTCGGCCAGGTCGGCAATGCCGAACCGATCGAGGGCGAAGTCGAACGAGCCGGCGACGGCAAGGGTCGCCGAGGTGAAGACGACCGCGCGATGCATGTCCACGAGCGTTCGACGGATCACACCGCCGAGGTGGGTCTGCGCGACGTGCAGCGCGAGAGCGCCGTCGGTGTCCCGCTCCAGCCACACGATGTCGCTCGAGCGCGGATCGTGTAGCCCGCGGGTGATCGCGGCACGCGCGCCCGCGATCTCGCCCATCGCGGCCTCGAGCTCGGCGAGCTCGTCTTCGTCGCCGCCAAGATTACGGATCCGTTCCGCCGCAAACGCGATGCCCGCGATCGCCTCCGCGAGGCGCTCACCGGCCAGCTCGACGGGGAGCCACCGCTCGTCGCTCGCGCGCAGACCCGCGGTGATACGGGTGCGCTCCTCAACGGGACCGGCCGGCGGGACAAGGAGCGCGCCGAGCGCATCGAACACCTCCGTCGTGCGTTCGAGCGCGCGCTCGATCTCCGCGCGGATACGCTCGGCCGGCTCCGCACGCGCCGGATCGCGGAGGGCCGACGTGACGGCGAGGGAGTGCCCGACGCGCTGCAGATCGCGACGCAATCGCGGCTCGTACAGCTCGAGTCCGAAGGCGTCGGTCGCCACATCTTCGAGGCGATGGGCCTCGTCGATCACGACGTGCTCGGCCTGCGGGAGGAGTGCGCCGCGCATCCGGGCGTCCTGCAAGAGGAGCGCGTGGTTCACCACGAGGATGCCGGCATCGGCCGCCGCCTCGCGCGCCCGCTGCAGGTAGCAGTTCAGGCCAGGCGTCCGCTTGCAGCGCCGTTGGTCGCACGATTCGTCGTTCGCTGAGATCCGCGACCAGAGCTCGCCCTCCCCTCGCATGAGATTCAGCTCGGCGCGATCGCCACTCTCGGTCGCGGTCCGCCAGACCAGGGTCTTGCACACGAGGCGGGCTTCCTCCCGCGTCGTGATCTCACCGCGCAGGATCTGCCACCGCCGCGGGCAGAGATAGTTCGAGCGACCCTTCAGCACGGCTACCGCGACGTCGGTACCGAGCGCGGCTTGCAGCGCGGGGAGGTCCTTCCGCACGAGCTGGTCCTGCAGCGGAAGCGTGTGCGTCGACACGACGACCCGCTCGCCCGATTCCGCGGCCGCGATCGCGGGCACGAGATACGCGAGCGACTTCCCCACTCCGGTGCCCGCCTCGGCAACGAGCGCGCCCCCTTCCGCGAAGGTCCGCTCGATCGCCGCCGCGAGCTCGCGCTGCTCCGCACGGTCCTCGTAACCGACGAGCTTCTTCGCGAGCGGGCCGTCCGGCGCGAACACGACCTCGACCGAGACCGGTGAGGGGCGAGCAGCGTGGGGGTCTTCCGAGCGAGCGGCCCCTGGCCGGCGGTCCATTGCGATCCCACGAGGGGCCGAGCGAGGAAGACCCCCGCGGTGCTCGCTGTTGTCGGACCACGCGTCGCGTGTTGCCGTGGCGGCAGCATCGCGAAAGAACTCGGCGGTGCTCGGACCGAGGAGCTCGCTCAGCGCGGCGATCTCGCCGAGAACATCGGCGGGGATTCCGCGCGCGGTGCGCGCGAGGTGACCGAGCACGAGCGCCGACGTGATCGCATCGTCGAGAGCGCGGTGGGCGGCATCAGGCGTGATCGACGCATCCGCGGCCAGTCGCTGCAGGGCATAGCTCGATGCGGAAGGCAGGAGGACCGACGCGAGCTCGGCGGTGTCGAGCGTCTCCGAGCCGGCCGGCATTCCGGCGCGCTCCAAGAAGGAGACGTCGAAGCTGACGTTGTGGCCAACGAAGCACGGCGAACCGTCGCGGAAGGCGAACGTCACGAAGGCTGCGACGGCATCGCGGGGCGGGGGCGCGTGCCGCAGGTCCTCATCGCGAATGCGCGTAAGCCGCACGATCGGAGGCGTGAGCGGGCGGCCGGGGTCCGCGAAGCTGAGGAATCGCTCGCCGAGCGTGACCGCGCCGTCGGCCGAAACGGTCAGGCGGATCGCGCCGATCTCGATGATCTCTTCGGTCTCAGCCTCGTACCCTGTGGTCTCGAGGTCGACTGCGACGAGGATTCGGTCCAGGACTCGCCGATCTAGCCGCCTGGTTGGGCGGTAACTCTTCGCGCCCCATGGCGCGCGACCGCCACTCTAGCCTCTGGCACCGACCGTGCGGGCGAGCGGTGGCAAGTGCGTAGACGAGACACCCACCCGCTCTTCTTCTGGATCGCCATCCTCATCCTCGTCGTCCTGCTGGCCGTGCTGGCGGGGAGCTCGATAGCGCTGCGCGGCGAGCCGGCGCCAAGTCCGACGCCCCTGCCCAGCGCCATCGCGGTTGCCGCGACCCCGCCTGGCCCGCTCCTTTCCGATTCCCGCGGCTTCGTCGGGCTGCCGGGGAGCACAGCGGCGGCGGAGCTTCGCCGCGAAACCGACGCCGCCCCGATCAGCACGCTACGCGGCCAGGGCTTCATCGGGGCGGTCTCGGGAACGGGAAGGCGGGTCGCCTACTGGCTGACGACGGACGGCGCGACGCGCGAGCTTCGCGTGTTCGACGTCACGGCCCCCGACCAGGACACGAGCCTCGCGACCGTCCTCGAGACCGAGCGAGGGGCGGCGACGGTCTGGTCATCCGATCGGAACGGCGTCCTGGCGGTCGTCGAATCGAGCGGTCGCGCTGGGACCGCGGGGGCCCCCGGACCCTTCTCCGCCCTTCGTGTCGTGGACGCACCCACGCGGGCGGTCCACGAGATTTCCCGGGTCACCGACGGGAGCCAGTACTGGCCCGTCGGCTGGGACCGCGTTTCGCGGCTGGTTGGCGCGTGCATCTACGGGGCGGACGGCATGGGGATCGCGTGGGCGGTCGTTGGGGAGGACGCGCTCAGCGCGCGCGTGCCGATGGACAGCGGGATCCCCGCGGGCACGATCCTCGGGAGCGGCAACGACGTACTCGGTGTTCTGAAAGAGAACGTCATTCGGGTCTGGACCCTGGCGTCCTACACGGAGCATCGCGAATTTGGGGCCGCCCCCGGCGAGCGCATCGCATTCGCGCGTTGGAGGCCCGGTGCCGACGAGATCGTCGTCGTAGTCGCGGATCGTCTCGAGGTCTGGCCAAAGGCCGGCGGCGATCGCCGGATCGTCGCGCGAGCTCTACCGGCCGCGGCCGACCTTCTCATCAGCGCCGACGGGGTACTTGCGTTCGTCACTTTCGACGACGGGCGGGGCGCGATAGCGATCGATCTCGCGTCCGGCCGCACCGCACCGGTCCCGATGTCCGGCTCGAAGCTCGTGGCGCCGATCTCGTTCCGCTAGAGGCTTATGGGTACTCGCTTCGCTCGTCCCGTTCGCTCGTGCGCCAGCGTCAGCAAGCTGCCGCTGCTCGCCTCGCTTCACGGGTAGATCCCTCGCGTGAGCGTCGCCTCCGCGACGCGCCCGACGGCCACCATGTACGCCGCGGTCCGCATGTCGACCTTGTGCTTCTTTGAGGTCTCGAGGACATCGTTGAATGACTTCACCATCACCTCTTTGAGGCGCGCGTTGATCGTCGCCTCGCGCCAGAAGAGGTTCTGTAGGTCCTGAACCCACTCGAAGTAGCTGACTGTCACGCCGCCGGCGTTGCAGAGGATGTCGGGGATGAGGAAGACGCCCTTGTCGAAGAGGATACGGTCGGCCTCGGGGCTCGTCGGGCCATTCGCGGCCTCGGCGATGACCTTCGCCTTGATCCGCGGAGCGTTGTGCTCGCCGATCTGGTTCTCGATCGCGGCCGGAATGAGGATGTCGCAATCGAGCTCGAGGAGCTCGGCGTTCGAGATCCGCTCAGCCCCTGGGAACCCCGTGACCGCGCCCGTTTCCCTCTTGTAGGCGTCGACCCGATTCGGGTCGAGGCCCTTCGGGTTGGCGATCGCTCCGCTTGTGTCGGAGAGGCCGACGATGACGGCGCCCAATTCATGCATGAGCTTCGCGGAGAAGCTGCCCGCGTTGCCGAAGCCCTGAACGACGACGCGGGCGCCCTCGAGGTCCATGTTGAGGTGCTTCGCCGCCTCGATGATGGTGTAGACGGCGCCTCGTGCGGTCGCCTCGTTGCGGCCTTCGCTGCCGCCGATGGAGAGCGGCTTCCCGGTCACGACGGCAAGAGCCGTGTAGCCGTGATGCATCGAGTACGTGTCCATGATCCAAGCCATCGTCTGTGCATTCGTGTTCACGTCTGGAGCAGGGATATCGCGGTCCGGACCGATGAGGAGTTCGATCTCGGTCGTGTAGCGACGCGTGAGCGTCTCGAGCTGCTGCGAGCTCATGC
This sequence comes from Chloroflexota bacterium, assembly GCA_030854525.1. The sequence goes on from JALYSZ010000061.1 coordinate 23,280, forward strand.
CTTTCGGATCGCAGACGACGCCGCCCTTGGCGCCGCCGTACGGGATACCGACGACAGCACATTTCCACGTCATCCACATGGCGAGGGCCTTGACCTCGTTCAACGACACCGACGGGTGGTAGCGGATGCCGCCCTTGCCCGGGCCGCGCGTCGTGTTGTGCTGGATGCGATAGCCGGTGAAGACCTGCACGACGCCATCAGCCATCCGTACGGGAAAGTGCACGGTGAGCTCGCGCTGCGTGGTGCTGAGGATGCGCCGCATGTTCGGATCGAGATGAAGCCTGTCCGCCGCGATGCTGAACTGTTCGAGCGCCACCTCCCATGGATCCCGCTGGGTGTGGTCGATGACCGCCGCATTAGTTTTCACGAGAACCTCCGACGCGTCATGGAGTCGCCGCTTTCAATTTTTCGATCACGAGCCAATCATCGGTTGTCTTGCCCGGCGTGTACGTGCTGTTCCAATTCTTGAGCACGACGCGGCGAAAGCCCTGCGCCTGAAGGGTGTCACGCCACGCCCGGAGTCCGCGTGTGACGAACGGTGTCAGCCGCACATTCGGACTTGGCGCGAGGACCCCTTCGAGGTGACGCCGGCGCTCCAGGAGCGGGATCCTCAGGAGGGACTCGCCGTCGACCTCCAGAAGGTCGAACGCGGCGAAGATCTGGCGACCGCCGAAATGCCGCGTGTACGCGTTTCCCTGGTCGTCGATTTCAAGGTCCGTCTCGTCCTTCCAATCATCGACCAGCACGCCGTCGATGATGGCGGTCTCGCACTGCGTCACGGCGACGATCGCGTCGTAGAGCTCGCGCGGCCCGGCCACGATGCCTTCGTAGCCCAGGAAATGCGGGTCGGGGTGGCCGACGCGGACGAGGACCCGCGTGCCCTGCCAGGCCGGCTCGAGGATGTGGCCCTCCCGCTCCGCCCGTTCGCGGACCGACCGAGGTCTTTGGGGCGACAGATCCGCCCCGTGGACGGTGCTCAGGCTTCGAGTATCCCCGCTCTTGACATGGCGAACGTACGTTCTATTATGCGAACGTCTGTTCGAAACTCGTTTCTAGGGGTGCATCGTGGCAGCGGCATCTGCGCTTCTTCTGTCCTTCCGTCCCGGGGAGTTCCCCTCCCCATCACCACAGCACGTCGAGGCGGCATCCGCACCCTGGCGGGTGCCGCCTCGCGTGTACTCACCCTTCGCCGCGCGACCACGGGTACGGCCGATGGCCGTCCCGGCGGCCCGCGCTGGAGAGGCGGCCGCCACGCATTCTGGCCGAGCGTGGCGCCGCTTCTTCCGCGCGGCTAGATCCGGCTAGGCGCCTATTTCTTCTCGCCGTCGCCCCTTGCGGCCATGAGACCCGCGAGGGGGCCGGCAAGGCTCGTGAACTCCGTGGGGATGATGAACTTGGTGGCCGGCGACGACCCGAGCTGATTCAGCGTGTTGAAGTACTGAAGGGTCATCGTGCGGGCATCCGCGTTCATCGCCTGCGCGTTGATCGTGGATAGCGCAAGGGCGAACCCCTCGGCACGGAGGATCGCGGCCTGCCGCGCGCCTTCTGCCTCGAGGATGGAAGCCTGCTTTGCGCCGTCCGCCACCAGGATCGCCGACGCCTTCTTGCCCTCCGCCTCGGTCACCGCCGCGCGGCGCGTGCGCTCTGCCGTGAGCTGACGGTTCATAGCCTCCTGGACATCACGAGGCGGGGTCAGCTCTTTGATCTCGACGTTGGTGACCTTCACGCCCCAGCGATGGGTGATGTCGTCGAGCTTCACGCGCAGCTCCTCGTTGATCTGCTCCCGCTTGGCGAGCACGTCGTCCAACGGGATGTTGCCGACCACCGCGCGCAACGTCGTCGTGGCGATGCCTTGGATGGCCTGACGGAAGTTCTGGATGTTCAGGAACGAGTCCTTGGGCTCAACGACCTTCTGGTAGATCAGGAAGTCGATCGAGATCGGCGCGTTGTCTTTCGTGATGCAGGTCTGCTGCGGGATTTCAACGACGAACTCGCGCAGATCGACGGTCTGCGCGACGCTCTGGATCGGCGGCGGGAGCAGCAGCACGATGCCCGGCCCTGCCGTCTTTTCGAAACTTCCGAGGCGAAACACGATGAGCCGCTGGTACTCGGGGACGATGTGGATGATCGCTCGAAGCGCCAGGATCACGATCACGATGAGGACGCCGAGCGCGATGAGATTGAGATTCTCCATTAGGCCGCTCCCTTTCCTTCGGCGCCCCGCGCCGGTTCGACGATAAGCCGCACGCCGTCAACACGTTTGACTCGCACCGCGCCACCCTTCGGTATAACTCCCCCTTCGCTCACCACGGTCCAGTCCTCGCCGGCCACGTGCGCGATCCCGCGCGGCGCGACATCGGTCCTCGCCACACCAAACGCGCCGAGCAGCAGCGACGAGCCGCTAGCGACCGGCAGAGGGCGCAGAGCGGTGCGCAGCGCGACCCCGAAGAAGATCGCAGTGAGTCCCACCACGAACGCCACGATGAACGGGTCGACCGACTGGCGAACTCCTGGGAACGTCGGTCGGAACGGCGGAAACAGGATGATCAAGCCGATGATCAGAGAGGCGATCCCGCCAGCGGTCAGCAGCCCATGTGCCTGCACCTTGATCTCCGCCACAAACAGCAGGACCGCGAAAACCATGAGCGCGACGCCCGCGCCGTTCGCGTCAAGTGTGCCGAACGAGAAAAGCGCGAGGATGATCGCGATCACGCCGACGATGCCGGGGAAGATGAGCCCGGGGTTTGAGAGCTCGAAGATGAGGCCGTAGGTGCCGAGGGTAAAGAGCAGCACCGCGATCTGCGGATTCACCACGAAGTGCAGCAGCGTCTCGATCGGATTCTGCCCATCCTCGATGACCGGCGCATTCTTCGTCGCGAGCCGCACATCGCCCGCCGTTGTCTTCACGGTGCGTCCGTCAATCTTCGCCAGCAGGTCGGCAACGTCGTTCGCCTGAAGGTCGACAACCTTCAGCCCGACGGCGTCGTCCGCTCGTGCGCTCACGCTCTTTCGGACCGCGTCCTCGGCCCACTGCTCGTTGCGCCCGCGGGCCTTTGCGATGTTGACGATGTGGTCCACGGCGTCGTTCTCGACCTTGAGGCGTAGATCTCCCTCGATGGTGCCGCCGCTCGAATCCACCGGATGTGCGGCGCCAATGCTGGTCGAGGGCGCCATCGCGGCGACGTGTCCGGCCAACGTGATAAAGGTCCCCGCTGACGCGGCCCGAGCCCCCGTCGGAGCGACGAACGTCACGATCGGGACGCGCGAGGCGAGGAGTCGCGCGGTGATCTCATAAGTGGAAGTGATCAGACCGCCCGGAGTGTCGATCACAAAAACGACCGCGGTCGCGTTGTCGGCTTCACCGTCGGACATGACGCGATCGACGTACCGAGCAGTGATCGGGTTGATCTCTCCCCGGATGTAGCCGACCAACACGGGGGCGGGCGCGTCGGCCGCGAGCGCGGCGCCTCCCAGGCCGAGGGCACCAAGAGCGAGCGAGAGTGCGGCCGCTCCCCTGATGACGACATGAAGGCGGGTCATCACCACCATTGTCGACCCTCCCCGAAAGCGTGCTTACGGGCCGAGGCGCAGCTTCACCGGGACGCGCCCCATCTCGAGATACCAGTCGCCGACCCAGTCAGCCCCGTATTTCTCTCGCAGCAGATCGACGGCTCTGCGAAGGTCCGCTTCCGGATCGGCTGACGGTTCGTATCGAGCGTGGAGGTCGGCATCAGCGATGCGGACCCTGGCCTCCGGGTCGTGCTCGAGATTGCGAAGCCAGTCGGTAGAGCGTTCGGGTTTCGTTCTGCGCCGCACGCCGCTCGCGTCTGGCGCGGAGGGCCGCTCGCCTGTCCTCAGCCAGATGACGCCGTCGTCGTACGCGAAACGGAGGCGAACGGTGTGCTTATCCCCGCTCACCCGACCGCTCGTCACGAGCTCGAGCTCGTCGGCCTCCGCTAAGGCGCGCTCCATCGCCGCATCCACGGCGCGCGTAGCGTAGCCGCGCCATGGACTGGCTCCCAGCGCCGGACTACTGGCTCGCGCGTTTCGTCTTCGAACGCGTGCTTGGCGGCATCTATCTCGTCGCCTTCCTCGTGACCGTCAACCAGTTTCGACCCCTTCTCGGCGAGCGCGGTCTGCTCCCCGCACCCGACTTCATCCGCGCGGTGCCCTTCCGCGCATCGCCAACGCTGTTTCACATCGTCGGGTATTCGGACCGCAAGCTCCTCATCGTCGCGTGGGCCGGAGCTGTGCTGTCGGTGGTCGCGACGCTCGGCCTCTTCGACGGCGTCGGCACCACGGTCCCGTTCGCGTCGATGGTCGTCTTCGCTCTTCTCTGGCTTCTTTACCTCTCGATCGTGAACCTCGGTCAGACCTTCTACTCGTTTGGGTGGGAATCCCTGCTTCTCGAGACCGGCTTCCTCGCGATCTTCCTCGGCCCCGCGACGACGCCGCCGCAGTTCAGCCTCATCGTCCTGTTGCGCTGGCTTCTTTTCCGCGTGGAGTTCGGCGCAGGGCTCATCAAGATGCGCGGCGACCGGTGCTGGCGTGACCTCACGTGTCTCTACTACCACCACGAGACCCAGCCGATGCCGAATCCTCTCAGCTGGTACTTCCATCACGTGCCGAAGCAGCTTCACCGGATCGAGGTCCTTGGCAATCACTTCGCGCAGCTCGTCGTGCCGTGGTTCCTCTTCTTTCCCCAGCCGATCGCAACGCTGGCCGGGATCGTCATCGTGGCGACCCAGTCGTGGCTCGTGCTCTCCGGGAACTTCGCGTGGCTGAACTTTCTGGCGATCGCGCTCGCGATTTCCGCGTTCGACAACGCCGCGCTGGGCCGCATTCTCCCTCTCACGCCCTTTGGACCTCAAGACACGCCGGGCTGGTACCTCGGATTGGTCCTCGCAGTGACGGCGCTCATCGTGCTGCTCAGCTATCGCCCCGCGCGGAATCTGCTCTCGCGGAGACAGATCATGAACGCGAGCTTCGATCCGTTCCACATCGTCGGCACGTATGGCGCGTTCGGATCGGTCACGAAGGAACGCTACGAGGTGGTCATCGAGGGCACGGCCGACGCCGTCCTAACGCCGCAGACGGTGTGGCGCGAATACGAGTTCAAGGGAAAGCCGGGCGACGTCAAGCGTCGGCCGCCGCAGGTCGCGCCTTACCACATGCGTCTGGATTGGCTCATGTGGTTCGCGGCGATGTCCTCACCCCTGTACCACGAGTGGTTCGTACCGCTTCTCGCCAAGCTGCTTGAGTCCGATCGACCGACGCTCCGTCTGCTCCGACGAGACCCGTTTGACGGCCACCCGCCGCGGTTCGTGCGCGCGCTGCTCTACCTCTACCGCTTCACGACGGCGAAGGAGCATCGCCAAACCGGCGCGTGGTGGCACCGCGAGCTCGTGGGCGACTACGTCCCGCCGGTCTCGCTCCGCGGGGCGTCGTCCAAGTGATCCGGCTCTGGCCGATCATTCCAGCCGGTAATGGCTATCGGAACTTGACGCGACCCTCGCGGTCCGGCGGGTTGTCCGCGTCGCCGTCGTCGACCAGGATCACGAACTTCTTTTCCCAATGCGGGGTCGGGTACGCGCCGTCGTTGCGCTCGATGTTCCGGAACGAGCCGTCGGGCATCTTTATCGAGGCGGGGTAGGCGAACCGGAGCCACCACTCCTCGCCGTACCACGCGTCCAGGCCGATGAGCTGGCCGGATTGGAACCCCGCCGAGCGCGATATGTCGGGCCGGTGGTTCTGCGTGAGCGGGTTCAGGTCGCCGCGCTGCGGATCTTCAACGACGACGCCGGTGATCCTGTTGCTCGGGTCGTCGTAGTAGGTGCCGTACGTGCCCTGGAAGCCCATGAGGACGGGGCCGTGCTGTCCCGCGAGGCTGATCACCATGACCGGCTTTCCGCTTCGGACGAGCCAGTAGACCGCGGCACCGGTCGCGTCCTCGCGCGTGTCGTAGCGGTAGTAGTGGTAGCGGTTGCCGGCGTCCATGCGCTGCAGGACGGTCGCGATCGCGGCGGGATCGAGGCCGGGATCGTTGCTCTTGTTGAACTGCCGGCCGAGGTCGAGGATCGCCTGCGCTGTGAGCGGGTCCTTCCCGGTCGTGAAGTTCTGGATGATCCGGCAGCTGGCCGCGGCGCACGCGAGCGGCTCGGCGGTCGGATCCTCGAACTCGGTGAACCATTTCACGTCGGTCAGGCGGTCGCCCATCGTCTTGAAGCGGTGCTCGAACGGGAACGTGCCCACCGGGGTGGTGAGCTGAAGGTTGGCGACGTAGGCGGTCGCACCTTTGAGAAGGCCGCGGCAGCTGAACGTTCCCTTCAGGCCATTCGCGTCAATCACCGCGTTGCAGTCGAAACCTGGATCCGGGGTGAGCACGACCTTCGCCGCGTTGACGTGGGCGGTCGACTCCCACGTCGCCAGGAGCAGTCGCGCGGTCTGCGTGCAGCACGTCGCCTGCGCGATCGTGACCTCCGGCGCTCTCGAGAGGGCGGTCGCCGTGGGGGTCGGGGTTGCTCCGGGCGCGGCGTCGCCCCCGCGGAAAAGGATCCCGAACGCGACCAGCGCGAAGACAAGCGCGAAGGCGACCAGGCCGGCCTGCGCCCCGCGTTCCGCGCCCGTGTACCTCATGCGGTGATAATCCTCGCATCCCGATGGACGAGCTCCGGCCCATCACGCCCATCCGCCGGCCTCTGGTGGACAAGCGCGTGCGGGTACCGGCCTCCAAGAGCATCGCCAATCGCGAGATCGTCCTCTCGGCGATCGCTGACGGGCGGTCGCGGCTGGAGCTCGGTCCGCTCGATCCGGGCGAGGACGTCCGGGCCATGATCGATGCCGTCGCGGCCCTCGATTACCGGGTGGAGCGCGACTCCGGCGAGCTGGTCATACGCGGGACCGGCACCGGTCCGCAGCGCGCGGCCGCCATCGATGCACGGGACGCGGGAACCGTCGCGCGGTTCGGTGCCGCGCTCGCCGCGCTCGCCGCGCTCGGAAGCGGGTATGTGACGATCACCGGCTCCCCGCGCTTGCGAGAGCGTCCGATCGGGCCGCTCCTTGACGCGCTGCGCAGGCTCGGCGCAACGGTGACGGGAGATCGTCTCCCGGTCACGATCACCGGGCCGATCCGCGGCGGTGAGATAGCGATCGCCGGGAACGAGTCGAGCCAGTTCGCATCAGCGCTGCTGCTCGTCGCGCCGCGGCTCGAAGGCGGCCTCAGGCTGCACATCGCCGGCACCCTCGTCTCGGCGCCCTTTGTCGACCTCACGATCGCCTCGCTCCGCCAGCGCGGGGTGAAGGTGGAGCGCGAGGCCAACGTGATCACGGTCATGCAGGGCAAGGTCAGAGCGCGAGACGTGCGAATTCCGGGCGACGTTACCGCCGCGACCTATCCGGGCGCCGCGGCGGCGATCCTCGGGGGCTCGGTCACGGTCGAGGGTGTGGACGCTCGCGTGCGTGCGGACGGGCAGGGCGATGCCCGGTTCTTCGAGCTTCTCGAGGCGATGGGATGTGGCGTGTCCCATCGTGGAGGGGCCGTCACGGTGCGTCGGATCGGGGAGCTGCACGGGGTCCGCGCCAATGTCAGAGACTGCTCCGACGTATTTCCCACCCTGGCGGTCGTCGCGACGCAGGCGTCCGAGGCGACAGAGCTCACGGGCATCGGACATACGCGTAAGCAGGAGAGCGATCGCGTGACCGTCGTCGCGGACGGGATCAAAGCGCTCGGCGGTCGCGCTCAGGCCTTCGCGGATGCCATCCGGGTCGAGCCCGCTCCGCTGCACGACGGGATCGTCGACGCCTGCGGCGACCACCGCGTCGCGATGGCGTTCTCGATCCTCGGTCTTCAGGTTCCCGGCGTTGCGATCAAGGGTGCGGGGTCGGTCGCGAAGACCTTTCCGCAGTTCTACGAGATGCTCGCGGAGCTGTCGCGATGAGCGATGAGCCAACACCGATCGGCGAGGCGTGTCTGCGTTGCCGCACCGAGCTTCACTCCCTGGGAGAGACGAGCCTGCGGACGGGTGGAGGCCGCGGCGCCTGGAAGCTGATCTTCGGCGAATGGGCGGAGCTGGGCGAGGGAACGATGAAGGTCGAGCTACTCGCGTGCCCGGGGTGCCGGCGCCTCGAGCTCATGCTCCCTGAGCGAGGCTGATCAGCGTGCGCGCTTAGACCGGCCCCACAGCCAGATCAACAACACCACTGGACCGGCGAGCGCAGTCGTTGCGAGTGGGAGCGCAAGCCACGGCACGTCGCGCGTCGCCGCGGTGATGCCGCCGAGGACGCCGATCGCCACGATCGGCACGAGCCAAATGCCGACGACCAGCAGGAGGACGTACCGGACGAACTTGCCCACGACCCGGCTCGCGATCCGGTCGACATCCTCGTCGCTGAGGCGATTCACCGCACCGTTCTACATCCCGGCGGCTCGTCGAGCGCTTTGACTAGGGACGCGCGCTCAGGTGAGCTCGCTCCGGACCGAGCGCGCGGCCGCCAGGAAGCTGCGCACGTAGTCGCGATCGCCCCGCTCGAGCGACTGCCGCAGCTGGGTCAGCGCCTCGATGATCGACCCGATCGCCGCGGCCGCATCGGCACTGTTGCCGAACAGGAGCTCGGTCGCGAGATCGGCCGGCGTCTCCGCGAGACGTGTGGAGTCGCGGAAGCCCGGACCGGCGGCAGCGACGAGCGGCTCGGCCTGGGCGCCCACGACGGCGAGCGCGGCCGCTGTCGCGAGCGGGCCGGCGACGAGGCGGGCCATCGCGCGATCGTGCACGTCCGCGGAGCACACCGTCACCACCGCACCGATCTCGCGGGCGATGGTCCCCGCCACGGCCATCGCGGCATCGTCCGATCGCGCGGTCGGGACGAGAAGGAACGCGCGTCCGCGGAAC
>JALYSZ010000099.1 GCA_030854525.1 Chloroflexota bacterium
TCTCTGGAGCGAACGCGCCGTTGCCGGCGGAGTCCGTGATCTTCGGACCACCCGTTGCGGTGAGCGTGAGCTCAACGAACGAGCCCGGAGGCGTGGTTGTCGTCAGAACGACGCTCGCCGAGGAGACGCCGTTGTCACGAGCAGCCGTGCATGTCGGAATCGTGTCTCCTGTGACTGCGTTGGCGACGCTGTTGGTCGTCGCAGCCCAGTCGGTGGCTGCGAAGCCGCCACCAGCAATTGCGCGACAGACGGGCTCGCTGAACGTCACGGTCGCGACGTTTCCTGCGACCGCCATTCCTGTGAAGTGCGGAGCCGACGTGTCGTTGAATGTGAAGTTGAGACCGTTCGAAGCGCCAGAACCGCTGTTCGTGAGTGTCACGGTAACAGTGCCGGCCGCGTGAGCCGGTGTCGTGATCGACACCTGCGTGGCGCCGCAGCTGTTAACAACTGCGTTCGTCCCGCCGAACGAGACAGCTGGGAAGGCCGGGGTGCAAACGATGCCAGTTCCGTTGATCTGGCGGGCGTCGCCACCGGCCGTGCTACCGCTGTTCGTCGGAGCGATCGACGTGATTGTCGCTGCGCCACCGGTCCCACCGCCGACGGTCGCGTCCTGGAAATAGCCCTCGGGGTGGATCTTCTCACCCGTCGAGGAGAGGACGAGGTCACCGTTGAAGCGGTAGGTGCCGTTTGTTGCACCAACCGGGGCAGTGATGTTGTAGCTGAACGTGCCGAGTGCGCCAGGTGCCGTCGTGGTCTGCACCGTCGACGCATAGCGAGTGGCAGAGAGCCATCCGCTGTTCCATGAGGCCTCGGCCGCGTCCTGTGCGCTGCAGGTGGTCTTGTCGTCTAGACAAGCCGCGAGGTCAACCTGTGTGCCCGTGCCGCGCGACCAGGTCGTCGTGCCCGTGTTGGCGAAGAAGACCTGGAAGTTGAGTGTCTGGCCTGGCGAGATGTTCACGAACGCCGACTCGCCTGCGTAGGCGGAGTCGTAGCCCGTCACTGCCAAAGCCGGTACTGCGGATGCCAGCATGCTGAGCGAGAGCGCAGCTGCTGAGACCGCGGTGACGATCTTTCGCATTTGGTCCCTTTCCTTTTTTCGTGTTGTCCCTTGAGTAGTGCATCACGCGTTTGGAAACGCTGGTTCGCCTTAGAGCTCTAACGCGAGGATTGGATTCCGCTCGGGCACGTCCCCTGGACGACGCAGTTCACCTCCCTTTCGGTTATTGGTCTGTGGCCGCAGACCATGCCCCGGGGGGCGGTGACATCCGGGGCGTACCCGTATCGGACAATTTGTGGGACGGACTTACTGTTTTGGCTGGGTTGCGCGGCCAATTTGTACCATAGTCGGCCATTCGGCGCTACGCGACCCAAAGACGCGAAGCCCATCTCACAGGCCATAGACGGCTGAACCCGGCCGTTTGTCGCAAGGCTCATCGCCCGCCCTCGATGCTCAAGTAGAAGCCACCCCGCGGGTCGGCCAGGAAGGCCCGGCCGATCGCGTTGAAGTTGAGGCTCTGGGCCGGTCCGGAGACCGACCGCGGTCCCTCGCTGCCGTCGGCAGGCCCGTAGGCATAGCCCGTGAGACCCGTCGGCAACTGGGCAAGGTACCAAGCGTGTCCTCTTTGATCGGGGGCGAACGAGGTGACCGGCCGCTGGAGGCTCACGGTGAGTACCGCCCGGCTGCCGCGGACCGAGTAGATCTCCCCGGCATTCGTGCCGACCCAGAGAGTGCTCGTTGAGTCGACGAGTAGCGCCGTCGTCGCCCCGCGACGCGCGAACGGAACCTCGTTCACCTTCGAGGTGCGCGGGTCGAACGTGCCGACCGTGCCGCGAGCGTCGTCCGCGTAGTAGATGCGACCCTGGCCATCGATCGTCAGCGCGCTGATCCGCGCCCCCGCGAGATCGATCGAATTCATGAGCTGCGTCTTTGGATCGAAGACGAAGAGATACGACGCATCGCGCAGACCGATCCAGAGCCGGCCATCGATGCCAACCGCGACTGCGGAGACGGTGCTCAGGACGTTCGTCGCGAACGCACCGACGACGCGCTCCCTCGCCGTGTCGACGATGTTGACCTCGCCGTTCGTCGCGTCGATGCCGTACACATACGAGCCTCCGGCCACCCAGTAGGAGACCTTCGCGCCCTTGCGGAGCGGGCCGATGTTGAAGAGGTCGCCGGTGTTCATGTCGAACGAGCTCACGCTGTTGGACTGGTCGAGAAGCCAGAGACGCGAACCGTTCGCCGCGACGAATTGCGGCTTTATCCCGTTGAGCGGAAGGTTGTAGACGTTGCCGGCGGTCAGGGGACCGGCCGCCGCGAGGATGTTCGGGCCGATCGTCGCGACCGCGGGTGCGTTTGCGGAGGGCGACGGCTCGGGCCTGGCGGCGGGTGACGCGGCGGGTGACGCCGACGGCGACGCGGCCGCGCCGACGGTCGGGGTTGCCGCCGCGACAGGTGCGGTCGCGACCTGATCCGGCATCTGCGCCGAATCCAGGCGGCCGTCGC
>JALYSZ010000101.1 GCA_030854525.1 Chloroflexota bacterium
CTTGCCGACCGCCTCGCGCCCAGCCTCGAACTGGGGCTTCACCAAAGCGACAAGGTCGCCGTGCTCCCGAAGCTTCGCCAGCGACGGCGGGAGCGCCAGCCGCAGGGAGATGAACGAGACGTCCGCCACGACCAGGTCGACCGGCTCGTCGACCGGTACGGCGTCGCGCGCGTTCACTCCTTCATGCACCACGACGCGTGGATCCTGCCGCAGCCTCCATTCCAGCTGGCCCTTACCGACGTCGATCGCGTGAACGCGGGCCGCGCCACGCTGCAGCAGCACGTCGGTGAACCCGCCGGTCGAAGACCCAACGTCGATCGCGACCTTCCCGGCGACGTCGAGCGCGAGCGTGTCGAGGGCGCCCGCGAGCTTGTCGCCGCCCCGCGAAACGTACTTCGGACCCGGATCGACGGCGAGCTCCGCGTCCTCCGCGACGGGAGCGGCCGCCCGGTCGGCACGGCCGCCGTCGACACGCACGGCGCCCGCAAGGATGAGGGCCTGCGCGCGCTCACGGCTTGGCGCGAGCTCACGCTGCACCAGGAGCTGGTCGAGCCGGACGCGTTTTGTCAATGCGCGGATTCTCGCGCACATTCGCGATACTGCGCGGCAATGCCCGATTCGTACGCTCGCGCGGCCGGAATAGCGTCGGTCCTGGGCGCGACCTTTGTCCTGCTCGGGGTCGGCATCTCCGGGGTCGTCACACCGAACTACGACGCGACGCGTGATGTGATCAGCGCGGCGCAGCTCGGTCCTTACGGATCTCTCGTGACGCTGGGCCTCACCGGTGGTGGGTCGTTGACGGTCGTGTTCGCCTCGCTCCTGCAGCGAACGCTGCCTACCGGCAGCGCGATCGGACCAGCTCTCCTGGTCGTCCGCGGTTTTGGAACGCTCCTTGCGGCGGCGTTCCTTGCCGATCTCGGACCGGTTCGCAGCCTCGGCGGCCTGCTCCACGTCATCGGGTTCGTCGGTGGATCGCTCGCGTTCGGCATCGGCCTCTTTTTCCTCGCCGGCCGGATGCACCGGGACGAGAGCTGGGAACGACTCGCCCCGTACACCGTCGCTACGGCGCTCGCGTCGCTGGCGCTCCTCGGGCTCTTCGTGGGACTCGGGCCGCGCTACGTTGGGGACACCAGCGCGCCTCTGAGTGCCGTCGGGGGCCTGGTCCAGCGATTCCTGACAGCCACGACCTGGATGTGGAACATCGTGATCGGCGTCTGGCTCCTGTTGCGGCGGGCGCCCTCGCCGGTCCAGTCTTAGTCGTGGCAAAACGTCTTCCCCGCGCGCGCACCCTCAAAGGCGACCCGAAGCTGGCGCATTACGACTCGGGGGGCGGCGCACCGGGCGAGCCGCCGATCGTGCTTTTGCACCAGAGCCTGGCCCGGTCCGAGGATTGGGAGAACATCTTTCCGCGCCTCGCCACGCGTTATCGCACAGTCGCGTACGACGCGCGCGGCCATGGCAGGAGCGGCCGCGCCCCCGACTACTCGCTGCGAGCATTCGCGGACGACGCGCTCCGCATGCTTCGCGAGATCGTGAAGGAGCCGGCTCTGCTGGTCGGCCACTCACTCGGCGCGCTGGCTGCGCTGGTCGCCGCGGGGGACGCGCCCGATCTCGTACGCGGCCTCGTGCTCGAGGATCCCGCGCTCGGATACGCGAAGGCGTGGGACCCGGCGCCCTACGCGACGCTTCGCGAGGGGATCGCGTCGAGAGAGCCGGCGCTGCTCGCGAAGGCCGTCAGCAAGTTCCCGCTCCCCTCGCCCGGCCCGCACGGCGAACGCACGTACGGCGAGCTTCGCGGGTTCTTCGCCGCCGAACGCGTCGTGACCTACTTCCGCGACGTCGATCCCGCGTTCATCGACGCGCGCACCGCGGGCGATCCGTCGGCGGCCGCGCTCATCACCGACGCGATCGGGAAAGTGCGCGCCCCGGTGCTCGTGCTCGCGGGCGAGCCGCGCCTGGGTGGCGCGGTCGACGACTCCGCCGAGTGGAGGCTCAAGAAGCTCCCCGACGTCACCGTAAAACGCTTCCCCGGGTCAGGTCACCTGCTCCACGGCTTCCGGCCCGAGCAGTTCATCGAGAACATCGAGCCTTTCCTGAGGAAGCTTCGCGAGGGTAGCTAAAGCGGGGTGAATCGGCTCAGTCCTCATCTGATCGACTCGCGATCAAGTCGACGGAGATCTTGCGGAGCGCTCCTTCCTGACGAGCCCAAGCGACGAGGACCGTGCGCTCGCGCGGCGTAAAGGTCTTGTCGATTTGAGATCCGCCAGCTCGTCGACGTCGATATCGCGACGCGTTGGCCATCATCGAAAAGTACCTTCTCAAGGTCGTCGAAGAGTTCGTCGAACTTGAGCGCATCTCGGACGTGTGATCCAACGACCAGCCGTGGAGCATCAGGATCGGTCGGCCTTCGCCGAATTCTTCGTAGTTCACGCTCGCGTGGCTCAACTCACATCGCATGGGACCTCAGCCTCCGCCGCGCTCCCGCGCCTGCTTCGCGAGCGCGTCCGCGAGCTGCGTGATCCGCAGATCCGCCGCGTCGAGACGTTTAGCGCACTCCGCGTATAGCCGCAGCCCTTCTTCGTAAAGGCGCACCGCCTCGTCGAGGTCGAGCGCAGGGTCTTCGAGCTTGTCGGCGATCGCTTCTAGCCGTTCGAGCGCCTTGTCGAGAGAGACCTCTGGCTCAGGCATTGCGCTCGACAGTCTCCACCAAAGCGCCCGCGCGGCCGTCACGCATCCGAACGCGTACATGCTCGCCCGCCTTGAGCGCGGCGACCGACGCGCGGATGTGTCCGTCCGTTCCCTCGACGATCGCGTAGCCGCGTCCGAGCACCGCGAGCGGCGAAAGGGCGGCGAGCCGGCGCTGCGCCGACACAGCGCGCTGTCGCCGGAGCGGGACGGCACGCGCGATCGCGCGGTCAAGGGTGCGGCGCGCATCGTCGATCCGCTGTCGCCGGACCGCGAGCCGCATCGCCGGCGCACGCCGATCGAGCATTCGACGGGCCGTCTCGAGCCGGCGACGCCGTTCGTCGATGCGCTCGCGCACACGAGCAGCGACGCGGCGCCAGGCGCGGGCCGCACGCATCTGCTCGGCGCCTGAATCCGGTACGACAAGCTCTGCCGCGGCCGAGGGCGTCGGCGCGCGCACGTCCGCCGCGAGATCGGCCAGGGTCACGTCGGTCTCGTGCCCCACACCCGAGCAGACCGGCCGCGGGAAGCGCGCGAGCGCGCGCACGAGGGCTTCGTCGTTGAACGCCGCGAGATCCTCCGCGGCGCCGCCGCCACGCGCGAGGATCACGACATCGAGATCGCGGATCTGTGCGAGACCGTCGAGCGCCGCGATCAGCGATTCGACCGCGCCGACGCCCTGCACCTGCGCCGCCGCGAAGATGAGCTCGACCCGCGGATCGCGTCGCGCCACGATCTGCTGGACGTCGTGCCACACAG
>JALYSZ010000174.1 GCA_030854525.1 Chloroflexota bacterium
GATCGAATCCGGCGAGCGGGTAGTCGAGTAGGTACGAGCCCACGGCGAGCGGCGTGCGCGTCGCGATCGCGAGGGCATCCGGCAAGAGCGCGGTGAATGTCAGGCCTGCAAGCCCGAACACGAGACCGACGACGGTCGGGACAAGCGGGTCATCTTCGTCGTGGAAATGGTCGCGCAATGAATCGGTCGCGTTCTGAAGCTCGAGGAACGAGCTTCCGGCAAGGTCAAGAGTCCCGCCGCTCGCCTCCTTCACGACGCGCGCGAGAGGACCGGCGAGTGTCGGTTCGGCAACGCCTTCGACCGGGATCCCGAACGCGACAGGCCTTCCTTTCGTGCGCACCACGACCCGCCCGCGCCGCGACTTGATCTCGCGCACGTCGGTCCAGGCGACGTCGATCGGCTCCTTCGCGTTGATGCGGAATCCGAGCTGCTCGAGCGTGATCTGCAGCTTCTGCTCCGGATACCCCATCACGATCGGCCCGCGAAGGAGGACGCCGCTCGGAGGTAGGACGAACCGCGGCTTCGGCGCGGGCTTCACTTTCTCCGGCTGTGCGACCTGGGGCTTGGCGGCCTTCGCCGCCTTTTCCTTCTTCGGCTTGGCGGCCTTTTCCTTCTTCGTCGGGATGGCGGGCGCCTCGACCGCTTTCGTGGCAGTGGGCATCGCGGAGGCGAACGGAGGAAGCGGCGGAGGGGCCTCGCGGACCGGCGCTTCGGGAGCCGCGGGCGCGACTGGGGCGGTGTACGCGGGCGGCGTGTATGCCGGCGGCACGTACGTCTGACCCTGCGGTGGGGTGACAACGGGCGGCGCGAACGACTGAGGCGCCAGCGTGAACGTCGGTGGCGCTGGCGTCAAGGTCGGCGGCGCCGGCGGTGCCGCGGGCGCATCGGGCGTGCCCGTGAACTTGCCCATCCCGGGGAAGAGGTCTCCGACGGTGAGCGGTTTGTGCCCCGGCATGCTCACCGACGGCGTCGGTGAAGGCCCAAGTGGTGGAGGCGGAGGCGCGGCTACTGGAGCCGTCGGGACAACCCAGTCGGTGGGCTTCGGGGGCGCGGCAGCCTCCCAATCGGGCAAGGCTGGCTGCTGCATCGCGCCCGGCGCGGGCACGAGACCAAGCGCGACGAGTCGCGGATCGACTTCGTCGGTCATCGGCTCACCAGGGAGTGCCGCTGCATGCGTGGGCTAGATTGCGGCAAGTGTCGACCCCTGGGAAGACTGCGGCACGGGTGCAAAATCCCCCTCGCGGTGCGCGCGTCGCGATCGTGCGCGCGCGCTGGAACGACGAGATCACCCGCGCCCTTGCCCAGGGCGCTGTTCAGGCCGCGCTCGCCGAAGGAGCGAAGATCGAGGAGTTCGAGGTCGCGGGCTCCTTCGAGCTGCCGGCGGCGGTTGCGATGCTCGCGCGATCGGGCCGTTTCGACGCTGTCGTGCCGCTTGGCTGCTTGATCCGAGGTGAGACCGCCCACTTCGACGTTCTCGCTCACGCCGTGGCGCGATCCCTCGCCGAGCTCGCGACGTCGGCATTGCCGGTCGCGATCCCCTTCGGCGTTCTCACGTGCGAGACCATCGACCAGGCGCGCGCGCGCTCGAGTCCCGAGCACAACGTCGGTACGGAAGCGATGGCGGCTGCCCTCGAGCTCGTGTCTTTGCGTCATGCGATGGCCGCCAGCACCGCGCGCACATCGCGGAGCGCGACGACGGCGAGATCTCGATCGACCCGAGCGAAGCGGACGCGTTCGCCGGGCAGCCGCTGAGCGACGAGACCGAGATCGGCTGAGATCACCGTCGCGATGACTGGATAACCACCCGTCGCCTGATGCTCGGCGAGGAGGACGATCGGCGCGCCGCCCGACGGGATCTGCACCGCACCGGCAACGACCGCGGTCGTGAGGATCTCGCCTTCGCGCGCGGCGATCCGCGGCCCGCTCAGGCGCGTGCCCATGCGGTCGCTCGCGAGTTCGACCTGGAACTCAGATCCAAAGAACAGGGAATGAGCCTCATCGGTGAAACGTTGCGCGTGCGGACCCGTGATGGCGCGTATCTGTCCGGTGTCGTAATCGGGACTGAGCGCGAAACGACCAGCCCGCTCCGCGTCCACGCGAGCGACCCCGAGCGGAAGGACCTCTCCAGCACGGAGTAGGTGGCCAAGCCCGGCAGGCAGGTACGCCGCGCGGCTTCCTAGGATCGTTTCGGTGGCGATGCCACCGGACACCGCGAGATAGGCGAATCGCGAACGGTCGCCACAGAGGACCGTGTAGGTCTCGCTCGGACGGGCGAATGCCGCGGTCCAGCCCGGCACCTGGTCCCGCCCGTGGAGCCTGACGTCCCGCCCAGTGACGGCGACGATTCGGCGGTCGTCGCAATGGAAGGCGAACCCATCTCCGATGATCTCGATCGCCGCGGCGTCGGCGGCGTCGTTGCCCACGAGCGCCTGCGCGGCGTCGAACGCGAGCGGATCGGCCGGACCTGACGGCGGGATGCCCTCGCGAAGATGGCCGAAGCGGCCGCGGTCCTGGACAGTCGCGCGAAGGCCGGTCGCTTCGATCCGTATCACCGCGCGAGAAAACGCACGCGATCGCCCGGACGAATGAGCACCGGCGGTTCTCTCGTGCTGTCGAACACGCGGACGTCGGTCCGTCCGATCAGTCGCCAGCCGCCCGGAGACTCGAACGGATACACCGAGGTCTGTCCGTCAGCGACGGCAACGGACCCGGCGGGAACTCGCTCGCGCGGACGCAGCAGACGCGGCGCGACGATGCGCGGATCGAGAACCCCGCAATAGGCGAAGCCAGGGAGAAATCCAAGAAAGAACGCGCGGTACTCACGACCGGAGTGAAGACCTATCAGGTCGTCGACCGAAACGTTCGAACGTTCCGCGGTCTCGAGAAGATCCGGCCCGTCGTAATGGGTCGGGATCTCGACCCGGCGACCACCTTCCATCACCGCGCTTCCCTGCGCCTTGGCCAGGCGCAGCACCTCGCGCTCAGCGTCGTCCGACGCCAAACGAAGCGGATCGAAACGCACGACCACCGACGCGTACGCCGGCACCGCGGGCCCTTGACCGAGCGCCTCCCACGCGTCCGCGAGCCCGCGAGCACGCGCGGCGAGTGCCTCCTCGATCCGCTCGCCGAGCTCGACGAGGAGCGCGCCGTCGCCGAATGGGCTGATCCGTGGATCGCTCAGGACCGGAACGGCGCGACCTTCACCTTGGCTTTGGCGAAAGCGTCGCGCACCGCGCGCGCGATGTCCGCCGCCCCTGGGGTGTCCCCGTGCACGCAGAGCGTATCGACCGAGAGCTTGAGGAAGCTTCCGTCGACCGCGGTCACTCCGCCATCTTTGACGAACGAGAGGGCCTGGCGCACCGCGTCCGCGGGATTTGTGAGGACCGAGCCCGCGACCGAGCGCGACTGGAGCGTCCCATCCGGCTCGTAGACGCGGTCAACAAAGCCTTCTCGCGCGACCTTCATTCCCACGCCGCTCGCCTCGTTGAGAATCGCGGAACCGGGCGGGCCAACGATGACAAGCGCGTGGCCGCCGGTCGCAGCCTGCACGCCGAAGATGATGCTCCGTGCGATGGCCGCGTCGCGCTCGCCTTGGTTGTAAAGGGCGCCATGAGCTTTCACGTGCGTAACCCGCACACCCATCCGCGAGGCGATCCCGACGAGCGAGTCGATTTGGCGGCGGATCGACTCGATGAGCTCGCGATCGGGGATGTCCATCGGTACGCGCCCGAACCGTTCGCGATCGGGATAGCCCGGATGGGCGCCGATCGCGACCTTGTAGCGCATCGCGAGCTCCACGGTGGTCCGCATCGTGTTGTCGTTGCCGGCGTGCCCCCCGCACGCGATGTTCGCGCTCGTGACGAGCGGCATGATCGCGGCGTCAGTTCCGGCGCCCTCTCCTAGATCG
>JALYSZ010000182.1 GCA_030854525.1 Chloroflexota bacterium
CATCGAAGCGTGCGCTCCAGAAGGCGGGGTACCGCGAGTCCGGCATCCAGCGCGAGGAGATGTTCCGCGACGGACGCTTTCGCGACATCTGGATGGGCGAGGTGCTCCGCGAGGACTGGGAGCGCGCGCAGGCGGGGCGGAAGACATAACTGCCACGACCACGGCGCCGCCGAGCTATCGACAGCTCGTCGATGTCCAGAGCTTCCCCCGACTCGTCGGCAGCCTGCTCTTCGCGCGGACGGCCAGCACCATGGTCGGGCTCGTCCTGGTTCTGCTCGCGCTGGAGCGATTCCACTCGCCGGCACTCGCTGGTGTGGTCACTTTCCTCTCGCTGGCCCCGGGATTGTTGCTTAGCCCAATCGCAGGCGCGCTCCTCGACCGACATGGCCGCACGCGGCTGATCTTCTTGGACTATCTAATCGCCGCGGCAAGTCTGTCGTTGATCGTCTTGTTCGGGTCCACCGACCTTCTATCCGACGTGCTCCTGCTCGTCATCGTGACCGTCCAGTCGCTGACGTTCCCGCTCTCACAGACGGGCGTGCGCACCCTCTTCCCACTCCTCGTGCCGAGGCAGCTGTGGGAGCGCGCGAACGCGGTCGACAGCAATCTCTACGTCATCTCGAGCGTCGCTGGGCCTGCCGCCGCCGGCGTGCTCGTCGCGTCATTCGGAAGTCTGTGGGCACTCGGCGTGACCGCGGCAATGTAGGCGATGTACCTGATCGCCGCTGTGATCACGATCGGCGTGCGCGACCCCATGGGAGTCGTCCCGCACGGTGGGCTGCTCTCGGACGCGTGGGCGGGGATCCTCTACGTCGTTCGCCATCCGACGCTCCGCGGACTCGCCACATCGGTCGGCGCGGCGAGCATCGCGCATGGCCTCTTCTACATCGGCCTGCCGGTACTCGTCCTCGCGCACCTCGGCGGGAACGCCGCTCAGGTCGGCCAACTCTTCGCACTGCAGGGCGTGATCGCGGGGATCTCCGTTCTCTTCTTCGGATAAGTCGGCACCCAAGGCCGAGAGCGGCCACTCATGGCGGCATCGATCCTGACGGCAGGGGCCGGCTACCTCATCGCACTCGCCTCGCACGACCTCGCCGTCCTCGCGATCGCGATGATCGTTCTCGGCCTCGGGAACGGCCCGTTCGACATCGTGCTGTTCACCCTGCGACAGCGCCGCACCGATCCCGCGTGGCTCGGCCGAGCCTTCGCCGTCTCGATGTCGCTCAACTTCATCGGTTTTCCCGTCGGATCAGCGTTCGGTGGGGCACTTGCGCCGATCTCGCTGGAGGTGACGTTCGTCACAGCCTTCGTCCTCTGTGTGCTCGGCGCGATCCTCACCTTCGTCACGATCCCGCTGGACTCAGCGCCACCGTCCTATCCCGCCGGCGGACGATCCATGTAGACGGTCTTCCATTCGGTGAAGAACTCGCGTGGCGCTTTCCCGTACTCGCGCGAGCCGGATCCGCTTTCCTTCATTCCGCCCGACGGTGCGTGGAGCTCGTACCCCGCGGTCTCTTGGTTCACCTTCACGACGCCCGTGCGGATGTCGCGCGCGAAGCGCAGTGCCTTGTCGAGGTCGCGCGTGAAGATGCTCGCCGTCAGGCCGTACTCCGTGTCGTTCGCCATCGCGATCGAGTCCTCGAACGAACCCGCCTCGAGAAGGACCGCGACCGGCCCGAATATCTCCTCGCGCGCGACACGAGAATCGGCTGGGACCCCGGCGAGGACGGTCGGCTTGACGAAGTACCCATCACCGAGCCCGGTTGCGGCGTCGCCGCCGGCGAGGACCTGCGCGTCGTGCTCTGTCGCGATCTTGATGTAGCCCATCACCTTGTCCATCTGGTCGCGCGACGCAAGTGGCCCTACCTTCGTGTCGGCGTCGAGCGGATCACCCAGTTTCCAATCGCGGGCGACCTGAACGAGTCTCTCCGCGAACTCGGGCAGCGCCCATTTCTCCACGATCACGCGGCTGGTCGCGGTGCACTTCTGACCCGCCGAGAGAAAGGCGCCGCGCGCGACCTGTTCTGCCGCGTGCCCGAGGTCCGCGTCGGCGAGCACGACCGCCGGATTCTTCCCCCCGAGCTCCATCTGGACCCGCTTCCCAGCCGTGATCGCTCGGAGCTGTATTGCGCGTCCGGTCGCGTTGGACCCGGTGAACGTGATCGCATCGACCTCAGGGCTCGTCGTCAGGATCTCGCCGATGTCGCTGCCGCGTCCGAGGACGAGGTTCAGTACGCCGGGGGGCAGGCCGGCATCGATGAGCGCCATCAAGAAGTGGACCGCTGTCAGCGGAACGATCCCGGCCGGCTTCCATACGACCGTGTTCCCGTACGCGAGCGCCGGCGCGATCTTCACGGCGGGGATCGCGATGGGGAAGTTCCATGGGGTGATGGCGACGACCACGCCGAGCGGCTCTCTCCGCGCATAGAGGAACGTCGCTGGGCTGTGGCTCGCGTATGTCTCGCCGTCGGGTTCGAGCGTCTGCGCCGCGTAGTAGCGGAGGATCCCGATCGCTCGCTTCGTTTCGCCGATGCTTTCGGCGAGCGTCTTGCCTTCTTCCCTGGTGAGATCGCGTGCGATTGCCGCGCTGCGTTGGTCCAGAAGGTCGGCGGCGCACCGCAGGATCTCGCCCCGCGCGGGAGCGGGAGTAGCGCGCCACGCTAGCTGTGCGGCGGCGGCGGCGTGGACCGCTTCAAGCGCAACGGCAGGCTGTGCGAAGAACGCCTCGGCCACCTTCTCGCGGGGATGCGACGGATTCGTGTCGGGTACTGCCTCTCCACCGTCCCGCCATGTGCCGCCTACATACGAGCGAAGTCGAGGAAGGGCCGCGGGCGCCTCAGTCGACAAGCCGCTCCGCAACGCCACCACTTCTCCGGTCGACCAGTGTCGTGCGCGCATGCTCGGGCAGTGCCTCATCGCTGACCGCGACCGGCGCAGCGGGCTTCGCCGGGGCACCCTTGAGGAAGGCGCCCGCCGGATCGCTCTTCGTCTCGAGGATCTGTCCTTGCTTGACCAGCGTCTCCTGCAGCTGTCGCACGTCGACCTTGCGCGGCGTGATCTTCTCGCGGACCGCGAACGCCGCCGCTGTGCCGGCGGCCTGACCCATGACCTGACACGGCGGGATCTCCCGACTCGCGCGCTGTGCCTCCGGCGTCGCGGAGTAATGGCGCCCGGCGACGAGAAGATTCTCCACGCCGATCGGCAGAAGAGACCGGTACGGCATGTAGTAATCGCGGCCGCGTCCGATGGTGTCATCGAAGCGCCGCTTCCCGAACACGTCGTCCTTGGTCATGACGTGCTCGCCCTGGAGCAGACGCGTCTGCCGGATTCCGATCTGCGAACCGGTGTCGATGATGTAGGCGTCCTTCCAGCCCGCGAGGTTCTCTCGCGCGTACGCGAGCGCCTCGCGAATCCGTCTGCGGCCATCGACCTCGACGAAGGTCAGGTCCTCGACCTTCAGACCGTCGAGCCCGTTGAAGTGGGGGCAGTTGCACCACACCACTCCCTCGCGCACGGTCTTGAGCCACCACTCATCCCAGGATCCGCCGTAGATCTTTCTGATGGCCGCGTTGTGCCGCTTCGCTTCTTCAGGGTGCTCGACCTCGAAGCGCTCCCATGTGTTCGTGTCGACGTTTCCCATGCGATGGACGACGGTGAGCATGTAGCCGTCGTGCGCGAATTTCGCTCCAGCGCTCGCGAACACGTCGCCGTCGCCTGATGCGTCGATGACGACCTGAGCGCGGATCGCGTGGCGTCCGGCCTTGCTTTCGACGATGACCCCGCGGATGGTGCCGTCTTCGACGATCGTTCCGACGACCCACGAATGGAGGCGAAGCCTGACGTTCGACTCGCCCAGCATGTCGAGCGAGACCATCTTGAATGCATCGGGATCGAACGAGACCGAATACACGATCGGCTTGGGCACTTTTACGCGCGAGTAGAGATCCTGAAATCCCCAGTTCTTCCACTTCGCCCACGCTTTCGCGCTCGCGACCCAACGGTCCTCCTCGGGGGGATAGACCGCCGCGCCGATGGCATCGAGGCGATCGATGACCTCCTGCGCGAGTCCGCCGACGGTGATCTGCTTTCCGTCCGTCATGTCGTCGAGAACGATGACCATCGAGCCCGTTGCGTCGCCGCCCAGGTACCCATAGCGCTCGAGGAGAAGGGTCTCGGCCCCATTGCGGGCTGCGGCGGTCGCAGCCGTCACGCCCGCGGACCCCCCGCCGACGACCAAAACCTCGGTTTCAGCGGCAACCGGGATCTCTCTGGCCGGCTCCCTGTACATCTCCATGAGTGCGCCTCCCTCTTGCTGCGACGAGTGATTCTGACGCGGACGAAGGCCATGTTACGCGAGTGTCGACAGTTGACAATCCGCCCCCAGTTGATTTAATCGGCTTAGCTAGGCGCCGGAAGGCGACGAGGCAGCCGAGGAGGGGGAAGGCGATGAATCAATACGGGATGCGACGGCGCACCTTTCTAAAGGGGGCCGCAGCCGCCGCGGCGCTGGCGGCCTGCGGACCGATCGGCGGGACCAGCTCGGGCAAGGGCGAGCTCCGTGTCTGGACGAGTGGATCGCCCGAGGTTGAGGTCGCGTTCGACAAGCTCATGGCCGACTACAACAAGAAGCAGCCGAACGTGAAGGTCATTCACGAGTCGTTCCCGTACGAGCAGTACTTCCAAAAGATCACCACCTCCGCCGCCGGTGGCGGTGCCCCGGATATTTTCTGGATGGACATCAACACCGCCGGCTTCGCGAAGCGCGGGATCATGCTCGATCTCGGGAAGTACGTCTCCAAGGCATACCTTGACGACGCCTTCCCGACCGCATTGAAGGAAGGCGAGTGGAACGGCGCTCGCTGGGCGCTTCCGATGCACGAGATTGCCAGTGGCATCTATGTCGACAAGAAGCTGTTCGCCGAGAAGGGGATCACCGTCCCGCACAAGCTCGATCAGGCGTGGACCTGGGAACAGTTGCGCTCCATGGCGAACAGCCTGACCGAGCGCTCTGGTGCGACGACCACACGATGGGGCATCGGATTCGAGCGCGGTCTCGTCGACTGGATCATCCTCCCTTATGTCATGGCCAACGGCGGCCAGCCACTGAGTCCCGATCTCAAGAAGGCCAGCGGGTTCCTGAACGCTCCGGCATCTGTCGAGGCCTTCCAGTGGTTCCAGGACCTGCATCAGAAGGACAAGGTCGCGTCTACGACCCCGCCACCCGACGCATTCCCGAACAGGAAGATCGCGATGTTCGACGCCGTCAGCACCTACCGCAAGGCGCTCGCGAAGTTCCCCGCCTTCGAGTACGACGTCGCTCCTGCATCGAAGAGGAAGTCGATGGCGGTGATGACGGGCGGCTGGAACATCGGCATCTACAGCAAGACGAAGGACCCGGCCCTCGCGTGGGATCTCCTCGACTACGTCACGCGTGAGAAGCACAGCCAGTGGATCACCGACTCGGGTTACGTGCCAGCTTTGAAGTCCGTGGCGAAGGAAGCGGCATACCAGACGTACCCCTGGACCCTGTTCCTCGACGAGATGGACAAGGCCAGCGTGGTTCGTCCGCCGACGCCCGAGTACAACTTCTGCGAGGACCAGTGGGACAAGGCGACGGCCGACATCGCGAACGGTGCGCCGGTTCAGGCGACGCTTGATAAGGCCGCCGCGACGATCGATGAAAAGTTGAAGAACTCCTAAGACCCGGCACACTCAACGAAATGTCCGGGGCCACAAGTCCGATGGAGCTCACCCGACGACCC
>JALYSZ010000213.1 GCA_030854525.1 Chloroflexota bacterium
CCGCCAGAAAGGCGCTCGGCGAGACGCGCGGCGGCGCGGTAGTGATGGAGCGCGTCAGCCAGTGCGTACAGGGCCACCGCGCGTTCGCCCGACCGCATCGCATAGTCGATGGCGCGCGTCACGTGACTGGATTCGGCAAAGTGATGCGCGAGAAGCTCGGGCTGCTGGACCGTGATCTCGGGCATCACGCTTTCGATGACCTGGCCGACACGCCCGTGCAGATCCTCACGGTTGCGCCGCGAGATCGACTCGTACACCAGTTCGCCCAACAGCGATTGCCGGAACCGGTAGTCGCCGTGGCTCGTGAGCTCGAGCAGGCCACGAACGCAAAGGCTCGAGAGCGCCGCGTCGACGTCCACGTCCTGACCGAAGAGCGCGCGCAGGAGTCCCGGCTCGCAGGCGCGCGCTGCGACCGCCGTAGCGTGAAGGACGCGCTTTTCCGGACCGGCGGCCAGCTCCGCGCGGCGCAGCAGGAGCATCGGAAGCGAATCCGGTAGCTCGCGCATCCGGCTGACGTCAGCGAGCGGCGACGCGCCCTCGCGCTCGACCACGACTCCGGTGGCGATGAGCCAGCGAGCCGTTTCTTCGATATAGGTCGGACTCCCGCCGCTCCGAGCGACGACGTCGTTCACGGCTTCCTGGGGAAGCGCGCTCGCCGGGAGAATTGCCTGGAGGAGAGTCGCGCTCGCGCCACGTTCGAGCGGAGTGAGCCGGATCTGAAGATGCCCGCGACTTGTCGACCACGGTGGGTTCAGCTCGGGTCGATAGGTCGTGACGAGTAGTGCCGCCGTACTCGCGAGTGCCGGCGCGAGGGCTGCGAGCAGCTCCTGCGAGGCCGCGTCGGCCCACTGGACGTCGCTCAGGGCAAGGATCACGGGCTGGGTCCGCGCCACGCGCAGGATCAGGTCGCGGATCGCGCGGTCGAGGAGCTTTCGGCGCGTCTCGCCGGAGAGTGGCGGAAGCGTGAGGCTGTAGCCAAGCGCGGCCAGCACCAGCTTCGCGGCCTCGGGCTCCATGCCGGGGACCGTTTCGGTGAGCGTGCGATGCGCCATCTCCGTCGGCGCGTTAGGCCCGATCGCGAGCGCGCGGCGCAACAGGTCGGAGATCGCACCGTACGCGCGATGTATGTCGTACGGCGAGCAGCGGGCCCGCGCGACGCGCGCGCCGAGGGCGCGTGGATCCGCGAGCAGCTCGTCGACCAGACGCGTCTTGCCGAGTCCCGCCTCGCCGACGATCGACACGATGTGGCCTCTTCCGGCGAGGGCCTCCTCTAGGGCGCCCACGAGCACCGCGACCTCTTCATCGCGGCCGACGAGAGGCGCGCGGCCGCGATCCGTCGCGGCGGTCTCAACCCCCAGCAGCCGCCACGCCACCAGCGGCGCGGTCTTGCCTTTCGCGGCGACAGGCGGGTGTGGCTCGTAGGCGAAAAGACCCGGCGAGAGCCGATACGTGGCGTCGCCGACCAGGACTTCGCCCGGCTCCGCCGCCTGCTCGAGCCGCGCGGCCACGTTGACCGCATCGCCGAGCACGCCGAACTCACTCTCCTTGTCGCCGATGGCACCCGCGACAGCGAGGCCGGTGTTGATCCCGATCCGCAGCGCGAGGTTGCGCCCGGTCCGCTCCGCGATCCGTTCGTTCTCGCGGTCGAGCGCGCCAAGGATGGCGAGCGCGGCCCGTTGAGCGCGTGCGGGATGATCGATCTCGTTATCGACCGCACCGAACACTGCGACGACGGCGTCGCCGATGTATTTCTCGATGAGGCCGCCCGACCCCCGAATCTCCACAGCGATCGCGTCCCATGCCGCGCGCATGTTCTCGTGGAGCTCTTCCGGATCGAGTCGCTCGGCGAGAGCGGTGAACCCGGAGATGTCCGCGAACAGAACCGTGACCTGTTTGGTCTCGCCTTCGGCGGGCAGGGAGGCCGGGATAAGCCGCGCGCCGCACTTTCCACAGAAGCTGAACGCGACAGGCATCGCAGTCGCGCACTTGGGACAGGCGATCGTCGCTCCCCGCATCGGCCAACCGAGGTTACGTCTCGGGACCGGTCATTCGGGTGTCGGTGCGGTGTGTTAGCACGTCCCCCGTCAAGGTGACTTTCGGCCTACTGGACGAGCGCTGGCGCGGGCTCACCGTGGGCCTCGTCCTCAACGTGACGTTCGTCGCGTTCGAATCGCTCGCGATCGCAACGATCATGCCGCTCGTTACGGCGGACCTCGGCGGCATTTCTCTTTACGGGTGGGTCTTCAGCGCATTCCTTCTCGCGGACCTCGTTGGGATCGTTCTCGCTGGCGAGCTCGCCGACCGCTTGGGCCCCGCGATTCCGTTCGGCGGAGGTCTGGCCCTGTTCGCTGTCGGGCTTCTCATCGGAGGCCTCGCGCCATCGATGCTCGTCCTCGTCGCGGCACGCGCCATTCAGGGGTTCGGCGCCGGTGCCATACCCGCCGTCGCGTACGTCGTCATCGGCCGCACGTATCCGGACTCGCTTCGGCCGCGCATGTTCGCGATCCTCTCGACGGCCTGGGTCGTGCCCGGCATCGCCGGCCCGGCGCTCGCGGCGTTCGTCGGGGAGCACATCGGCTGGCGTCCGGTCTTCCTCGGTCTTCTGCCGCTTGTGATCGTCGCCGGGTCGCTGGCGCTGCGCGAGTTGCGACGGGTTCCGGGGCATCCCGGTCGTGCCGCCCGCGGGGTCCTCCTGGATGCGGTGCGGGTCGCCTCCGGAGCGGGCTTGGCGCTCGCGGGTCTGCAAGCCCACGACGTCATCGTTTCCCCCGCGTTCGTGGCGGTGGGGCTCGCGCTGGGCATTCCCGCGCTCCGCAACCTGCTGCCGCCAGGCACCTTCAGCGCGCGTGCAGTGCTACCCGCCGCGGTCTTGTCGAGGGGGATGCTCACGTTCGCTTTCTTCGCGGCCGACGTCTTTCTGCCGCTCACCGTGACGACGATCCGCGGCGAGAGCGTCCTTCTCTCGGGGATCGCGCTCACCGCCGGCACGATCGCGTGGACCACCGGCGCCTGGATTCAGGAGCGCACGGTGCTCCGTGTCGGCGCCGCGCCGCTCGTGCGGAACGGTTTCCTCCTGCTCGCGATCGGGATCGCCGGCATAAGCCTCGTGTTGTCAGACGGAGTGCCGGCGTGGCTTTGCGTACCCGCGTGGGGTTTTGCCGGTCTCGGCATCGGCATGGCCTACAGCTCGATCTCGCTCACCGTGTTGCGGCACGCCGCCGCGGGCAGCGAGGGTGCGACATCGGCATCGATGCAGCTCGCCGACATCCTCGGGAACGCGGTCGGCACGGGCATCGGCGCGGTCGCGGTGGCCGCGGCGGTCGCGAGCCTGGGC
>JALYSZ010000225.1 GCA_030854525.1 Chloroflexota bacterium
ATACTACCTCGAGGTTCAGGCGCACGACTCCGAGAACCAGGCGACGCTCAATAGCCGCGTCTTTCAGCTCGCCGCGGAGCTGAATCTCCCCGTCCTCGCTACCAACGACGCGCATTTCCTTTCGCGCGGCGATCACGACGCTCACGACGTCCTCCTTTGCATCGGTCTCGGCAAGGATTTTTCCGACACCAATCGGATGCACTACGACGAAGGCCTCTACTTCAAGAGCGCCCCCGAAATCGCGGAAGCATTTCCCGGGCGGAAAGATGTTCTCGAGAACTCGCTCCGCATCGCCGACGAAACAGCGATCACGTTCTCCAAGCAGTACAAGGATCCGTCGTTCCCGCTGCCACCGGATGTCACGAGCGAGAACGAGCTGCTGGTGCGGCTCGCGACCGCCGGCGCGCATGAGCGCTATGGCGAGACGCTCTCGCCCGAGGTGAAGGAGCGGCTGGAGTACGAGCTCGGCGTCATCACCAAGACCGGCTATGCCGGCTACTTCCTCATCGTGTACGACTTCATCAAGGCGGCGCGCGATCGCGACATCCCGGTCGGACCGGGACGAGGATCCGCGGCCGGTTCGCTCGTGGCGTACGCGCTCCGCATCACCGACGTCTGCCCCCTCAAGTACGACCTCCTGTTCGAGCGCTTCCTGAATCCGGAGCGCGTCTCGATGCCCGACATCGACGTGGACTTCTGCTTCGAGCGGCGCGGTGAGGTGATCGAGTACGTGCGGCAGAAGTACGGCAAGGAGTCGGTCGGGCAGATCGTCACCTTCGGGACGATGAAGTCGCGCGCGGCCATCAAGGACGTGGGCCGCACGCTCGGCTTCACGCCGGCCGAGACGGACGCCTTGGCCAAGCTCATCCCGAATGGACCGGCGTTCAGCCTCACGGTGAAGGACGCGGTCACGCAGGTGCCGGAGATCAAGAAGCTCTACGGCACCGACGACCGCTACACGCGTCTGCTGGACTACGCCATCGCGCTCGAGGGATTGTCGCGCCATACCGGCGTCCACGCGGCCGGTGTCGTCATCGCGCCCGGCCCGCTCGACGACTACGTGCCGATCGCCACGGTCTCGAGCAAGGGCGCCGGCGCCGGCAGCGACGAGACGGTCATCGTCACCCAGTACGACATGAACTGTCTCGAGCATGCGGGGATGCTCAAGATGGACTTCCTCGGCCTCACCACGCTGACGGTGATCCGGGATGCGCTGGACAACATCCAGGCGCGCACCGGCACCAGGCCGGACCTCGACGCCGTTCCGATGGACGACCCGAAGACCTACCAGATGCTGCGCGCCGGGCGCACCACCGGTGTGTTCCAGTTCGAGTCTGCGCTCGCCACGGACATGCTGCGCTCCATCCGCTGCGACAGCTTCGACGACCTCGTCGCCTCCAATGCGCTGCTGCGCCCGGGCCCGCTCGACGCCGGCATGCACAAGGTCTACCAGCGCCGGAAGCGCGGCGAGGAGCCGGTCAGCTACGCCCTGCCCGAGCTCGAGCCGATCCTCAAGCCGACCTACGGCGTCATCACCTATCAGGAGCAGGTGATGCGCTTGGCGCAGACGCTGGCGGGCATCTCGCTCGCCGAAGCCGACGTGCTGCGCAAGGCGGTGGGGAAGAAGGACTCCGATCTGATCAAGCTGGAGCTGGGGAAGTTCACCTCGAAGGCGATCGCGCGCGGCTACGACCGGAAGATCATCGAGGAACTCGCCGGCCAGATCGAGACGTTCGGCCGCTACGGCTTCAACAAGTCGCACTCGGTCGCGTACTCCGTCGTCTCCTTCCACACGGCGTATCTCAAGGCGCACTTCCCCGCCGAGTTCATGGCGGCCATCCTGTCGTCGTCCATCGGCGACACCGACTCGGTGGTGAAGTTCATCAACGAGGCGCGCGAGCTGGGCATCGTCGTCCTGCCGCCGGACGTGAACGAGTCGGGCTACAAGTTCACCGTGCTCGACGAGAAGCGGATCCGCTTCGGGCTGGGCGCCGTCCGCAACATCGGCAAGGGCGCCATCGAGTCGATTCTCGCCGCGAAGCGCGCCAAGCCGTTCGAGGGATTCTTCGACTTCACCGACCGCGTGGACCTGCGCGCCTGCAACAGGCGCGTGTTCGAGGCGCTCATCGCCTCCGGTGCGCTCGATGGCCTTGGTGGCCACCGCGCGCAGTACTGGTC
>JALYSZ010000233.1 GCA_030854525.1 Chloroflexota bacterium
AGCATCTCCATCGCGGCGGGGACGACGCCGCTTGCGATGATCGCGCTCGCCGCACGAGCGCCGCTGTCGATGTCGGCGAAGATCGCAACGAACGTGCGGACATCTTCGGGGAGGGGGAGTAAGCGCAGCCAGACCTTCGTGATGATCCCGAGGGTCCCCTCACTGCCCACGATCAGAGGGACGCAGTCGAAACCCGGCAGATCGGCGACCGCACCACCGAAACAGGCGATCTCGCCGCTCGGGAGCACAAGCTCGATGCCGAGTACGTGGTTCACCATCGAGCCATAACGGAGGGCGTGCGGGCCGCCGGCGTTTGTGCCGGCGTTTCCCCCGATGGTGGAGATTTTCTGACTCGCGGGGTCGGGGGCGAAGAACAGACCGGCTTCGCGGGCCGCCGCGCTCACGGCGAGATTTGTGAGGCCGGGCTCTACGATCGCGACCCGCGCCGCGCGGTCGATCGAGACGATGCTGCGAAGGCGTGTCGTCGCGACCACGATCGCGCCCGCGCACGCGATCGTCCCACCCGAAAGGCCCGTCCCCGCGCCGCGCGGCACGATCGCGGCACCCGCATCGCGCGCGGCGCGGACCACTGCGGCGACCTCGTCCGCAGTCCCGGGGACCGCGACCGCGGTCGGCGGATGGCGATCGAACCCGGCGTCGTATTCCCACACGATGAGATCTTCGGGCCGCCAGAACACGTTCTCGTCCCCGCAGATCTTCTGCAGTCGGACGACGAGGGGGCTCGGTGCTGAGGGCACGCGTTGTAGGTTAAGCGTGCTCCTCGATCCAGACGGCGCCATCCTCGGCGTACTCCTTCTTCCAGATCGGCACGATGGACTTCAGCTCGTCGATCGCTATCCGCGCCGCGGCGAACGCGGCGTCGCGGTGGGGCGCGGCGGCGGCCACGACCACGGCGATATCGCCGATCCGAAGATCGCCGACCCGGTGGTGCATCGCGATCCGAAGCGGGCCGTGCTCACGCACGAGGCGGTCGGAGATCTCCCGCATCTTCGCTTCGGCCATCTCCGCGTATGCCTCGTACTCGAGGTGCAGGATGCGCTTGCCGCGGCTTCGGCTGCGAACCGTCCCGAGGAAGACGACGACCCCACCGAACGCGTCGTCCCGGACGAGTGCGAGCGCATCGTCGACCGATAGCGGCGCCTCGCTGACGGCGATCGGCGCGAGGGTGCGCGCGTCCCCTCCCGAGACCGGAGGTATAAGCGCGAGCTCGTCTCCGTCGGCGAGCGGCTCGTCCACGCCGACGTATTCGCGGTTGCGCGCGATGACCACCTGGCGGCCCTCGGCGATCAGCGGGTGCTCCTTGACGATGCGCCCGATGGCGTCGCGCACCATCGATCCCGGTGGGAGCTCCAGATCGAAATGTCCTCGGCCTGCCGCTTCGCGATAGGAAGCGAACAAACGAACGAGCACGCGCACGGTATGAGCGTAGCGGAGGTGCGAGAATCGCACGCTCATGGACACGAGCGCGCTCGTGGCGTTCGGCCTCGCCCTGATGCTCGTCTTCGCGAACGGGTTCTTCGTCGCGGCGGAATACGCCTTCATCCGCATCAGGAAGACGCAGCTTGATGAACTGGCGCAGGGCGGCAGCGCGCGTGCTCGTCTTTCCGCGAGCATCGTCGGCAAGCTCGACCAGTACATCTCGGCGTCGCAGCTCGGCGTGACGCTCTGCTCGCTAGCCATCGGCTGGATCGGCGAGCCCGCGGTCGCCTCACTTCTCCGTCCGCTCTTCCTGTGGCTGCCAGAGCCATTGCTCGAGGTCCTTTCCTTCGCCCTGGCCTTCGGCGTCATCACCTATCTGCACATCGTGGTCGGCGAGCTCGCGCCCAAGTACCTCGCGATCCAGCGAGCGCTCGCGCTCGCCCTCTGGTGCGCGTACCCGCTTCATCTCTTCTATCGCGTGATGTACCCGTTCATCGCACTCGTGAACGCGAGCGCAAACGCGATCCTCCGCGTTGCCGGGATCCGCCCGACCGACGACATCAACGTGCACAGCGAAGAGGAGCTCAAAATGCTCGTCGCCGTCTCGACGCGGAAGGGCGTTCTGCGTGAGAGCGAGCGGGTGATCGTCGGACGCGCCATGGAATTCGCCGATCGCATCGTCCGGCAGGTGATGGTGCCGCGTACCGAGATCGTGGCGGTCTCCGACGACACGCCCGTCGCGGAGATCCTCGTCACGGCACGGCAGCATCGCTTCTCGCGGTTTCCCGTCTTTCACGAAGACCTCGATCACATCATCGGCATCGTCCACGTGAAGGACCTCGTCGGAGTCGACAAGGACAACCGGACCCGGGCGCGCGACGTGATGCGGAAGGTGCCGGTGATGCCTGAGACGATGCGCCTCGACCAGGCACTGGCGGAGTTCCGGCGGCAGCGCGTCCAGCTCGCGGTCGTCCTGGATGAGTTTGGGGGCACCGCGGGCCTCGTGACACTTGAGGACGTGATCGAGCAGCTAGTCGGGGAGGTTCAGGACGAGTTCGATGTCGAGGCGCCGGCTTTCAAGGAAGAAGCGCCAGGGACGTTCGTCGTCGATGGCCTCACCTCACTCGATGCGCTACGCGAGCGGCTCGGCGTCGAGCTGACGGACGAGCCCTACGACACCGTCGGAGGCCTTGTGTTCGGCCGCCTCGGTCGCCTCGCAGCGGTAGGTGACACCATCGAGATAGAGGGCTATCGGTTCCAGGTCACGGCGGTGGACGGTCGTCGAGTCGCGCAAGTCCGCGTCGTAGGGGCGAAACCGCCGAGCAAGGCGGCTTGATCACGCCAATGTGACGATGAAGTAACGGCCCGCTTGCCCGGCGCGCTGGCATGAGGGGTGCTTATCTATTCCGCATGATGGACCTTTTGACCGGTGACGCCGGACTGGCGATCTTCACCGCCGTCGGTATCGCGGTGACCGCGGTCTCGATCGTGCGCGACGCCAAACAGCAGAAGGCCCGCCTTGTGACCGTGACCGACGAAGTCCCGGTCGATCTACCCCGCGCCGCCTAGCGCGGCAACAGCGACCGCACGAAGCTGACGGCGTCCCCGATCCGCGCCCCCCAGAAAGCTTGCGCGCGTGGATCCATGAGAACGAAGAGACCCATCGCCGCCAGCGTGACCGCGCCGGTCATCACGGCGAACCCGACCGCGCTGCTCCGGAAGCCGACCCGCACGTGCCAACTCTAGAGCGCCGCCCGCGCTAGGCGCGTGCCCCCGTGCGCAACCGCGCGACGAGATTGTCGAGGCGCGCTCGCGAGATCGTGAGGAACTTTGCGAGGTTCTGGCGGTCGGCCTCGGCGATCCGACCCTGGCCGTCCTCTCCGATGGCCCGCGCGAGCTCGGAGAGCGCTTCGTTCAGCTTGCGAGTCGCGGTGATGAGCGCGTCGTCGCGGAGCGGCGGGATCGCGGGCTCGGCCTTGTGGACCTTCTCGCCGGGATGCAGGATCCGCTCGACCTGATCGTGCAGCCGGAGGAGCGTGAGCTTGCCGCCGATGATCTGCTTCGCAAGCGATTGGCGCCGCCGCTTGTTCTCGAGCTTCATCAGCTCGTAGGCCGCCGACAGCGTGTCGTAACGCTGGGCGACCATCTCGCGGACGTCGTCCGGCGCCGACGCCAAACGGAGCCGGTTCTCGACGTAGCCCTTGTCCTTGCTCAGCTTCGTCGCGAGATTGCGGATGGAGTAGCCGAGCTCGCCGGTCATCTTCTTGTAGATGACGGCCTCGTCGAGCGGCGACAGATCCTCGCGCTGCAGGTTCTCGATGAGGGCGATCTCGAGTGCGGTCGAATCGTCGAACCTTTCGACGATCGCCGGGACGGTCTCCTTCCCCGCGAGCTTCGACGCGCGCCAACGGCGCTCGCCCGCGATGATCTCGTACTCGTCACCTGCGGGACGGACGAGGATCGGCTGCAGCACACCGTGCTCGCGGATGGACGCGGCGAGCTCGGCGAGCGTGTCCTCGTGCCATGTAATCCGCGGCTGTCCGGGATTCGGGATCACTTTCTCGAGCGGGATCTCGCGCACCGCCGTCGGCGTTCTCGCGGCGAGCAGGCTGATGATGCCGGGTTGCACATCGGCTTCCTGCTGAAAAATCCGCTCGCCGGCGTCGCGGAATGATTTTCTTGGACGATTACTTGTGAGCACCGATCACCTCCTTGGCCAGGTCCACGAAGCTCTTCGCCGCATCGCTCTTCGGCTCGTACACCGTGATTGGAACGCCTGCGGTCGGCGCCTCGCCGATCTTCACGGACTGTCGGATCACCGTGTCGAACACCTGGTGATCTCCGAGATCCTTCAGCGAATCAAGCATGTCGCGCGCGAGGATCGTGCGGCTGTCATAGAACGTCGGGAGCAGGCCGTACACCTTGAGACTTGGATTCAAACGCGTCTGCACGGTCTTGATGATCTTGAGGAGTGCTGCGACACCTTTCAGCGCGTAGTACTGCGTCTGCACCGGGATGATCACTCCGGTCGCTGCGACGAGCGCGTTCAGCGTGAGGAGGCCGAGCGTCGGCGGGCAATCGATGAGGACGTAGTCGTATCGGTCGACGATCTCTCGCGCAAGCTTGTCTCGCAGTGCCATTTCGCGGCCGATCGCGTTGAAGAGCTCGACCTCGGCGGCGGAGAGCTCGAGCGTCGCGGGCGCGACGTCGACCTTCTTCGTCTTCGTTGGTCGAATGATCGACCCGAGCGTCACGTTCGAGTCGATGAGCACGTCGGCGATGCTTCGTTCGACGGTGTTGAGGTCTATGCCGAGGCCGACGGTGAGGTTCGCCTGCGGGTCCAGATCGATGCAGAGGACCTCATGACCCAGCGACGCGAACGCGCCGCCTAGATTGATGGCGCACGTGGTCTTGCCCACGCCGCCTTTCTGGTTCGCGATCGCGATGACAGTACCCAACCGCGCTCTCCTCTTCGCGGACCCTTCGCCCCGGGCCCGCTTCGAGTTGCTGTGCTCCCCACAGCGCGCGGAAACGAACGCGCCACCAGCCCCGCACGGACTATAACGGCTTACGCGCAGTTTTTGTGCGGGTCGAATCGAGTTCACCGGACTGCGGGCCCTCTCGCGTCGCTCGCGAGCCCGTCGCGTTCGGGCGATACTTGGCTCGTCGGACTCCTCGGGCGCTATCGCTTCGCTCACGGGCCCATCCTCGCTACGCTGCGTGAGCAAGCTCCCGCGCGTAGCTCGTCGGGCCCGTAGCTCAGGGGTAGAGCGGCGGACTCATAATCTGCTGGTCCCAGGTCCGAATCCTGGCGGGCCCACTGGCAACGGCGTCTTCGGACGGGGCGAAGCCGTTCAAATCGTCCAAAAGGCGTTTGTGAAGCCGGATTCCCGTTGGCTCCGGAATGTAGGACTACCGTTTTGCTCGGATGTCGACCTATGAGTTCGATCCTGAAGCCTCGAACGACGAGGGCGTCATTCGCGTCAAGCTCTCCGGCCGGGCGCAGCCCGAGACCATTGTCCGCTTGTTGCGGGAACTCAACGCGATCGCCGAGCGAAACGCATCGATGCGCGTTTTGATCGACGAGACCGACCTCCGCGCTGGCTTTATCGGGCCGAGCGATATCGGCCGGATCGCCCAGGCATGGCGCAAAGCCACGGCGCTGCGCTCAAGCCGGATCGCCGCCTATGCGTCCAACCCTGTCATCTACGGGCTCAACCGCATGTTTCAGGGTCTCGCCGAGGGAACCGACCGCGTGAGCGTCTTCAACGATCGCGCGCGGGCGAAGGCCTGGCTGCTTGAGGACTGACCAGATGGCCACCACGGTCACGCTCGCCGACGTAGAGCGGGCTCGCGAGGTTGTCAGCCCGGTCCTCCATCGCACTCCACTCTTCACGAGCCGTTCTCTCTCGGAACGCATCGGGACCTCGGCGTACCTCAAGGCGGAGAGCTTCCAGCGAACCGGCTCGTTCAAACCTCGCGGCGCCGTCTACGCGATCTCGAGGCTCTCGACGGAGCAGCGCGAACGAGGCATCGTGACTATGAGTGCGGGCAACGCGGCCCAGGCCATCGCTTTCGCGGCACGGACCGCGGGCGTTCCGGTCACCGTCGCGATGCCCCAAACCGCTCCTCAAGCAAAGGTCGACGCGACGCGAGGCTACGGCGCGGAGATCGTGTTCGCGCCGGACATGACCAAGGTCATGGCTCTCGTCGCCGAGCTCCAAGAGCGCTCCGGCGCCTACTACCTCCACCCGTTTGACGACGCCGCGATGATCACCGGCCACGGAACCATCGCGCTCGAGGTGCTCGAGGACCTGCCGGACGCGGACGTCTTCGTGGTCGGGGTGGGAGGAGGCGGTCTCATCTCCGGTGTCGCGACGGTCGTCGCCGCGAAACGACCCGGAGCACGGATTGTCGGTGTCGAACCCACGGGCGCCGCGGGGATGAGGCGCGCGCTCGACGCGGGGAAACCGGTCCGCCTCGAACGGATCGACACGATCGCTGACGGCCTCGCGTCTCCGATCGCCGGAACCATAACGCTCGGCATCGTCCGGCGCCTTGTCGCGGACGTGGTCGTCATAGACGACGACCTGATAGCGGAGGGCATGCGGTTTCTGGCGCAGCGAGCGAGGCTCGTCGCTGAACCGGCTGGGGCTGCGGCGACCGGGGCACTGCTCGCGGGAAAGATCCCGGTGCGGCCCGGCGAGCGCGTCGTCGCGATCGTGTCGGGAGGTAACGTCGACCTCGAGCGGATGGCGCAGATCTTCGGAGCGTGAGGCTCGTGCTCTACGCGGACGGCGCGGCACGCGGGAACCCCGGTCCGGCGGGCGCCGGCGCCGTCCTGTATGACGAGAAGGGAAAGCTCGTGGCGGAGCTGGCGCGCCCGCTCGGTCGCGCCACGAACAACGTGGCCGAGTACAGCGCGCTAATCCTGGGACTCGAGGAAGCGCGGCGGCGCGGAGCAACCGCGATCGACGTGCGGATGGACTCGCTCCTCGTCGTGCAGCAGATGCGAGGACTGTGGCGCATCAAGCATCCCGGTCTGACGCCCCTCGCACTCCGTGCTGGCGCGCTCCTCGCGTCGTTTCCGGAACGCGAGATCCGTCACGTCCCGCGAGAGGACAACGCCGCCGCGGACGAGCTGTCCAATCGCGCGATCGACGAGGGTGAGATCACGGCGTGAGCCAGGACCCGCTCACCGCGTTCGTGACGCGGAGCCTTCGCGCCGACGTCAGCGAGGTGAGAAGCGAGACGGTCGCAAAGAACGCGCTGATGGAGGTCGAGCGCATCCGTTTCAGCCAGGACGGGGTGGAGCGGTCGCTCGCGCTGAAGCGCGTGCCAGCGGACGACTCGCTCGAGGTGCAGCTTCTGCCGTTCCTCGCACGGAAGACCGACCGCGTGCCGCGGGTGCTCTCGCGCGGAGTCCCTCCACCGGCGGTACCGGCCTGGCCGTGGGTCATGACCGAGGACGTTCTGGACACGACCAGCGCGTGTCATGAGGACCCGCGCGCGATCGTCCTCACGAAGGTAGCGATCGAGCGCGCGGTCGCGCCCGACGGGCCCGCGCTGAAAGCGCTCGGTGTGAAGGTGATCACTCCAGTCGAGCTCGTGGATCGTGTTGTCGAGCGGGCGGCCACCGATCGTCCGGTCGATCTCGAGGCCCGGGCTGCCGCCACTTTGCTCTCAAGTCTTCCGATAGTGCTGTGCCACGGCGAGCTGGCGTGCACGCACGCACGCCTGACCGAGCGCGGCGTGATCCTGGTGGAGTGGCGGCGCGCGTACCTCGGATGCGGACTGCTCGACATCGCACAGCTCACTGAGGACATGCGCCACTTCAGCGGAGAAGATCCGGGGGACAAACTCTTCGAGTACTACGGCGAACTGACTGGGATCACGGTCAACAAGGACATGGCTCGAGCAAGCCGGCTCGTGGACAAGGTCACTCGCCCGGTGAACAAGTAGCGAACTCTGCCCGGAGGGCGATTAAAGCCGTAGAATTACCCTGCCGAGCAGGCTAGATGGTCGCGTCGGCGAAAGCCGCCGAGGAAAGTCCGGACTCCAGAGGGCAAGGTAAGGGGTAACGCCCCTCCGCCGCGAGGCGAGGCCAGCGCCACAGTGACGAACCCGCGCAAGCGGGGTGAAACGGGCAAGCGCTACCTGGAGCAAGGCCGCGTAAGGGGACTATGGCGTGGCCCGCGCCGTTCCCGGGTAGGCCGCTAGAGGCGGAGGGTGACCTCCGCTCGAGAGGGATGACCGTCCTCGACAGAATCCGTGCTTATAGGCCTGCTCGGCCTCGTCATCCGAACGACGTCGCGGGCCGTATAGACGGATGAACCCACAAGGGAGGATCGAACATGCGTGTATTCGCTGGCATAGCCGCCACGGCGATCCTGATCGCCGCCTGCGGCGGAACGGCAGCCGTGTCGACCCCGACACCAACGGCTTCGCCGACTGCAACCCCGGTACCGACCGTGGCGAACGTGTTCAAGGCGGACCTGAAGTCGTCGAACGAGGTGGCCCCGAACACTGTCACCACGCTGAGGCAACCTGCGCCGGCACGGCGACCGTTACCTTCACCGCGACGAGCGCCAAGTTCGACATCGCCATCACCGGATGCCCCGCGACCACCGCGATCAACATCGGTCACATCCACGAGGGTGCGGCGGGCGTAAACGGCGGTGTGAAGATCGACAGCACGCTCAAGGCTGGAGAGCTCACCCTTACCGGCGGCGCCGTAACGTTCTCGCGCACCAACAGCGCGGCTGACCCGGCGCTGATCACCGCGATCATGGCGAACCCCGCCGGCTATTACGTGAACTTCCACTCGACCGCGCACGGGAGCGGCGTCGTCCGCGGGCAGCTCACCAAGGGATAACGACTACTTCGCCTCACCGCAGCAGAAGGACGCCCCCAAGTGGGGCGTCCTTCGTTCTCTCGGCGGTCAGCCGAGCGGATGCCAGTGGCACGGTGCTTGCGTGACTTCTTCCAGCGAACACCAACGGAAGGAGGTAACCACGGATGCTCTGGACGATCCTCGTGATCCTGCTGATCCTGTGGCTGCTCGGCGGGTTTGTGCTGAACCTCGGCGGCCTCGTCCACCTTCTCTTGGTCATCGCGCTGATCGTGCTGCTCGTGCAGCTGATCTCTGGTCGCAGAGTCGCGCTCTAGCTCTTCAGCGCACGCTCGTCGCTCGATTACAACGTTGACGCGACGAGCGTGCGCTTGGTATCGTTCCACCGTCACGCGTGGCGCGTGGACTCTTCGAAAGGAAGTGGCGCAGTGCTGAGCTTCAATCGCAATCGCACCGGCTCCGGCGCGCTCGCCGGTCGTCGGCGCAGCCTGCCCACTTACCGGATGGCCTAGGACCCGCTTTTCGCGAGGCCGCTCGGACCGTGGGCAGAGGCCCACGGTCTTTTGTTTTGTTTGAAGTAGGTGAAGAGATGGCCATCCAAG
>JALYSZ010000251.1 GCA_030854525.1 Chloroflexota bacterium
GTGCAGGTGCAGCCGGTCGTCGAGGAAGAGGAGCACTTTGGCAGTCCCACCGAGAGCGCGGCCGAAACCCCTCCGACGCCGCCCGAACTGACCGTGGTCGAGCGCGAACCGGCCCAATCGGTGGCGGAACCGGAGCAACTCACTCCCGAGAGGGAGGAGCCGGCCGTTCCGACCAGCAACATTGTGCTCATGCTTTCGCCGGTCCCGTCGTTCGCGCGGCTCGTAGACATCGAGCGGCGCATTCAGTCGCTGGCGCAGGTCCGTACGCTCTACGTGCGTGACTTCAGGGGAGGCGTCGCGACGCTCGCGGTCGGGCTCCGCGTACCCATGCTGGTGGACGAGCTCTGGTCCGCGATCGCGACCCTAGAGCAGCCGCGCTTCGCGTTGCAGCGGAGCGGCGGCACCTCCCTGGAGCTCCGCATCGAGGGCGAGGCCGGCGCCGGCGTGGCGTAGGGCCTCACCTTGACCCTCCGACTCGACGCTGACTTCTGGAACGCGCGCATGGCCTATCTCGCCAAGCTCGCGAGAGCGGATGCGATCGCCGTCATCCTGGAGATGAAGGGCGAGGGCTACGTGACCTACGTGGCCCACAACGTTCCGACCGAG
Source organism: Chloroflexota bacterium (assembly GCA_030854525.1). The sequence goes on from JALYSZ010000251.1 coordinate 607, forward strand.
ACCAAGTGGACCGACGGGCTGCCGTCGGTGATGCTCGGGAGGGCGATGACGGAGCGCGCGTCCGATCAGGCGACGAGCGGTGTCACGCTCATGCTCTCGGACGGACGTGCGGCGGACACCTTGGCGATCGCGCCCGTCGTGTGGAAAGACCAGGTTGTGGGCGGTCTCGCCGCGATGCTGGTCGGTCGAGCCTTCACGCCGGAGGATCTTGTCGGCCTGAGTCGCGTCGGCGATCTCATCGGCCTCGAGCTCGCCGAGGCGAACGCGCTATGGCGCGCGCAACGGCAGGGTCAGGACGCCGAGGCGAAGCTCAAGGCGTCGCGCGACCTGCAGGCGATCATCCGCAAGGAGCGGGATCCGGATCAATTGCTCGAGCGCGCGACCGCGCAGCTCGCCGACGTTTTCGGCGCCGATGGCGTCTCCATCATGCTCGCGGACGCTCAGGGCGAGCTCTCGGTTCGAAGCTCGCGAGGCCTCTCTGACGAGGCGAAGCAGGACCGGAAGCGCATCGGAGAAGGCATCTCCGGCACAGTCGCGCAGACGGGCAGGGCGATGCTGCTCTCCGGCCAGGTCGAGGGTGGCTCCGACCCGACCGCGAGCGAATCGATGATCGCTCCGCTTCGATCCAACGGTCGCACGCTCGGTGTCGTGAACGTGAAGCACCGCGCTTCGCAGGAGCGCTATGGGCAGGTCCAGGTTGACTCGCTCACGCAGGCGGCCTCCGAGATCGCGGCGGCGTACCTCACGGCCGGCGAGTTCCAGCGGGCCGAGGAGGATCGGCGCCAGGCGCTCGTCCTGTATGAGCTCTCTCGTTTCGCGACGCTCGGGAACGATCCGCACAACGACCTCGAGAGCGCCGTCGCGATGCTCGCCGACAACCTGCGTCACGATGCGGTCGGGGTCTGGGCCGCCGAGGAGCATCACCTGCACCTGCGCGCCGCGACCGGCTACGGCGACCTCACCCCCTCAGACATTTCGACCTCGGGCACGGACACCGTCCTCGCGCAGGTTCTCCGCGAGCGACGCACCGCGACGGCGCAATACGGCATGGCCGAGGACCGCCCGGACTGGGCGGCGCCCTCGTCGACATACTTCCTGCTCGCGCCGATCGGCAGCGCACAGACCCCCGTGGTGCTGGGGGTCCTCGTCTTCGGCCGCGCCACGACGCCGTACACCGCGGAGGAAGCCGATTTCGTCGCGACCCTCGGCGAGTACCTCTCGGGAATGCTCCAAAAATCCTCATCCACCGATCTCGTGCAGCGCACAGCGTCGAACGAGCGGCGGCGCATCTCGCAGGAGCTGCACGACGGCGTCGCGCAGGAGCTCACGGGTGTCGTGCTCGCGCTCGAGGGGTGCCAGCGGGCCCTCGATCGCGACCCGGGCGCGCTCGGACCGCAGCTCGCGAAGGCCGCCCGCGACGCGCGCGCGACGCTTTCGGACGTGCGTCAGTACATGGCGGCGCTGCGGCAGACCGAAGAGACCGGCGGCCTGAACCTACCAGTGACCGTCGCGCGGCTCGCGGACGATCTGCGCAGGCAGAGCGGCGTCCACGTGGACTTCGAAGAGACCGGCGCCGAGCGACAGCTCGAGCCGTTCGTCGAGCGCGCCGTCATCCGGATCATCGGGGAAGGTCTGCGGAACGTTGGACAGCACTCCGGCGCCTCGAACGCGAGGGTCATCCTTCGGTACGACGACGAGCAGGTCGTCGCGACGATCGAGGACGACGGCAAGGGGTTCGAGTCGAACGAGCTTCAGACCGCCGAAGAGCGCGGGCACTACGGGATCGTCGGGATGCGCGAGCGCGCCGAGGGCGTCGGCGGGCAGCTCGTCGTGCGGAGCGAGTCCGGCCGCGGGACGATCGTCCGGGCCACCATCCCCTACCGGGTGACCGTCGACGGGGAGGGTCCCGGCTGGACCGACACGGTCGAGGACACCGAGCCGCGCGGCGCGATCGAAGATCTCGAGCGAACCGAAAAGGCGAGCTTCCTCGGTAGGCTCTTCGGCCGATGACCGAAGTGCGCAAGATCCGCGTCCTCATCGCGGACGACCACGCGCTCGTTCGCAGCGGGCTGCGCTCAATACTTGAGACAGAGCCCGAGATCGAGGTCGTGGGCGAGGCCGGCGACGGGCACGAGGCGCTCGCGGTCGCGCAAGAGCTTCTCCCCGACGTGATCCTGATGGACATCAAGATGGGCGACTGGGACGGCGTGACCGCGACGCGGCGCGTTCGCAATTCGGTGCCGTCCACGCGGGTGATAGTCCTCACGAACTACGACGAGGACGAGCTCGTGTTCAGCTCGATCCGTGCCGGGGCATCCGGGTACCTGCTGAAGGAAGTCACCGGCAGCCAGCTCACCAACGCGATCCGCACCGTGGCCGATGGCTTCTCGCTCATCTACCCATCGGTGGCGAAGCGGGTGCTCGACGAGTTCGGGCGTCTACGCGGCGGCGACCGTCCCACCGGGGACGACGAGGGCTACAGCGATCTCACCGCACGGGAGCGCGAGGTCCTGAAGCTTGTCGCGAGCGGCAGGGCGAACAAGGAGATCGCGGCGACGCTGGGCATCAGCGAGCGGACCGTGAAGACCCACATCTCGAACATCTTCAGCAAGCTCGAGCTCACCGACCGGACGCAGGCCGCGCTCTACGTCCACAATCGAGGCATCGTCCAGAAGGACCCGTCCGCTAGCGCGCGGTGACGATCTCGACGCTGGCGTGACGCGCGCCGCTCGTCGCAGCGATGATGTAGGCCCCAGGCGCGGCCGTGGAGCCGAAGCTTCCGCGGAACATCCCGAGGTCGTCGCTCATCACCGTGAAGGTGAGGTCGTAGCCGTTGCTGACTCCGCTGATGTGCACGCGCACCTCGGAGTTCGGCGTGAAGGCGTAGATGGTCCAGCCGCGATCGCCGGTCGGGCCCGTCGTCCGCGTCACCGCGATCTGCCCGTCGCCCGACTCCACGGCGTCGAAGCTGTCGACAAAAGCTGGTAGCGAGCCCGAGCCGAGCTGGGCATACGCCTGCTGGAAGCTCGCACCGGCACCCACGGCGACGAGTGCCGTGACCAGACCCTGCTCCCCCACCTGCGTTTCCATCGCGCGCACGGCGAGCGCGGCTACCGCGTACTGGGGACGACCCACCCGGGCGAATGCGCGGTGCCAGTCCGCGGGTGTCACGAGCTGCGCGAGTGAGACGACGCCGTTGGAACGGAGCGACTCGGCGGCAAGCGCGTCGGTGTCCGCTGCGAGTGTGTCCTCACGCTGGATGACGGTCGCGAGGCCCTCTTCGAACCAGGCCGGGAGCAGCGCGTCGCGGCCGGTGATGTCGCGGATCATCACGTGGACGAGCTCGTGGGCGAGGAGACCGGAGAGGTCACCCCCGACCGCGCGCCAGTCGACCGCGATCGTGAGGGTCGCCTGGTCGACGATGCCGCCGTATGAGTTCGCCGCGAGAAGCGCCGTAGCCGGGGGGTAATCGAAGATCTCCTCGGCGCCCTTGGCGAAGCTCGCCGGAGTTGCGAAGAGGAGCACACGCGGCCGCTCCGAAAAGGGCCGGCCAAAGACATGCTCGACGCGGAGCGCAGCACTGTCCAGCGCGGTCGCGACGCGAAGGATCTCGTTTGCCGGGATGCCCGCCTCGACGCGGAGATCGGTCCTCAGGGTGGCGACGGCATAGAGCGGGACGGTCGTGTCGCGCCGCGTGGCCTGCGCGCCAGGGACGTTCACGCAGAACTGAAGCACGAACCCGCTGGCCGGAGCGCATGTCGCCTCGCTCGATGCGGCCGCGCCGCCGCGCCAAACGAAGACAAGGGCGCAGACCGCCAGACCCCCCACAGCGATCGCCTTCATCCAGAGCTTCATGTGTCAACTTTGGGCGCGAGCCACCCTGGTTAGATAGAGACACGGTCGTTCCCGTCAGGGCACAGGGGGCCCACTACGTTTGCGGCATGGTCACCTTAGAGTGCCGCCGTGGCCGAGCTCGGGACTGTCGCGATGATCTTTCCGCTCTACAACGAGCGTCACGCGATCGCCGCGCTCGTCGGCCGCGTGCCGCCGGTCATCGCCGAGACGATCGTGGTGGACGACGGGTCCGATGACGGCGGGCCCGACCTCGCGCGCGAGGCGGGAGCGCGGGTCATCGTCCAGGGCCGGCGCCGAGGGGTCGGGGCTGCGATCAGAACTGGTATCGAGGCGGCCCGCGCGAACGGCCACGGCGCCGTCGTGGTCCTCGCGGCGAATGGAAAAGACGATCCCGCCGAGGCGCCGCGTCTCATCGATAAGCTCAAAGCTGGGTACGACTACGTCCAGGGGTCGCGATTCCTTCCAGAGGGTGGCGCGAGCCTCCATCTGCCACGCGGTCGCGGTCTCATGATCCGCGGGTACACGTTCCTCTTCCGGGTCCTCTCGGGCTTTCCGGCGACCGACGTCACGAACGGCTTCCGCGCGTATCGGCTCTCATTGCTCGACGATCCGCGGATCCGCATCGACCAGTCCTGGCTCGACCGCTACGAGCTCGAGTACTACCTGCAGTGGAAGGCGATCAAGCTCGGCTACCGCGTCGTGGAGGTCGGCGTCTCGAAGACCTACCCGAAGGGCGGCGGCAACTACTCCAAGATCCGGCGCGTTCGTGACTGGTGGAGCATCCTCAAGCCGACGATCCTGCTTTGGCTCCACCTCCGGAGCTGAGCGCGCGGAGATCGGACCTGCGACGCGATCGCTCCGAGCGCCGTCAGTGCCCCCAGGAAGAAGAGCGGGTCCTTCAGCGGCGCGGATCGATATTCGGCGGTGATGAAGTGCTGGCCGGCCGGTAGGGCGAACCCGAGGTAGCTCGGAGAGACCATGAAGGTGTTCACCTCGCGGCCATCGACGGTGACGTGCCAGTTCGGGTGGTAGCTGACCTTGAGCACCATCGCCGAGTCGCTCTCGCAGCTCGCGAGCACATCGAAGCGACTCGACTCCGCACGGGCGTACGAGACGCTCGGTCGGGGACAGTCCGCCATCGTGCCGAGGTTCTCGGCGGGAGCGCGGTCCCGGTAGAGGTACCGCGCGAACTGCCAGCCCGTCGCAGCGCCTCCGCGAAGCCACGCGCGGGCGCGTTCGAAGAGATCGAGCTGGCTTGTGGGTGTCTCGGTGCGCGTGACGGCCGCGTACTCGGCGTAGCCCCCGCTCGGCACGCGATAGAGGACGTACCTGCGCGTTGAGACGATCGGCACGAGACCGTCGACCAGGGGCGCGGTCGCCGGCGCGATGACGTAGGTGACGCCGAAGAGACGGTACATAGCGCGGTCTCGATCGTTGAAGTCGAAGATCAGGTCCGAATTGAGCGAAGCGCCGCGGTACGGCGGCGCGAGCGCATCCAAACGGTGGAAGGCAAGCAGGTTGTACATGCGGACCGAATTGAAGGGAATCCCGAAGTCGAGCGTACGACCCCAGTTGGTCCGCAGTCCTGCGTACGAGCGCCCCGGCGGTTGGGCCGCGAGCGCGTCGAGCACGGTCCTCGCGTCGGCGTCCGCGTCGATGGCGGTCTGGGTGATGCGCATCCAGGTCGCGTTCTCTCCGTAGTAGGACCAGCGCTCGGCGAGAACGGGAACGAACAGGATCGCGGTCGCGGCCGCCACCGCCGCGAGGCGCCGTGGCGAGAGCTCGGCGCGAGCCAGCTCCCACAGGTATGCGCCGCCGGCGCCGATGAGGAGAATCGCGAAGAGATCTACTCCGCCTATGAAGCGGTGGAAGAGCAGCCCCTCGTGCAGCGGCAGCAGGTCCGCGATCGGACCGAGGGTCGGCCGTCCGAAGTACAGGACGAGCCAGACCACGAAGAGACCGAGGGTGAGAGCGAGAAGCTGCGTGCGCTTGATGACCGCGGCGACGAGCCCGACGGCGAGAAGCGCGGTCAGCACCGGAAGACGTCCGTGGTCGAGAAGGTCCCCCGACACGAGCCAGCCGAGGATCGTCGGCGCACCGAACGAGTCGTACTTGGCGCGGTCGAGGTACGGACTGATGTTGAGATAGCCGGCCTGCGCGAAGAACGGGATCCACATGTACGCGCCGATCACGCCTGCGAGGGCGCCGACCGCCCCGACACGCAACACACGGCCGAGCGCGTTCGCGCGCGTCAGCCCGAACAGGAGGAGGACGACCGCGGTGATCGCGGTCATGTACGCGTAGATGAGGTGCGAGAGCGCGAGGGCCGCACACGCGAGCGCGGCGGCGGCGACGCCGGTACCGCGCGTGGTCAGGCGATGCAGCGTCGCCAGCGCGACGAATGAGAGGTGCATGCCGAAGATCTGCGTGTACACGCCAAGACCGCGCCACACGTAGCTGTCGTACTCGAAGCCGTAGCGGCCGCTCGAGAGCAGCGATCCCGCGGCCGCCCCGATCGCGGCGGCAACCTCGGAGAAGCCGAGGCGCCGCATCGACCAGAACACGGTGAGCGGGAAACCGACGAGCAGCGCGTAGCGGACGAGGTCGAACAGAGTTCGTAGCGGCACCAGGCCGAAGGTGAGCTTGCCGAGCGCGACGACGACCAGATGCGCGAGGTTCTGGTAATAGAGAAACTGCGGGAAGCCGAGCTCGAGCTGCGGAACCCAGAAGTCGAGCGGGTCCTGGCCGCTCGCCCACGCGTCGGACGCCTGTTGGATGAAGAGGACGTGCTCGGCGTCGTCGTTCACGTTCGGAAGTGGGTACGCGACCTCGGGTAGCAATGCGATCGCGTTGAAGAGCATCGGAAGACCGACGATGAGGACGAGAACGATTCGACGGAGCCGCGTGACGTCTAGCTGGGACGCGACCTGATCACCTCGTCGGCGAGGGACTCGACTGTCGGTTCGGGCTCGCGCTCGGGCTCGGCGCGACCAGCTTGGGATCGAGGCGCTGCGCGGCGGCGAGCTCGGTCTGCGCATCCGCGGTCTGTCCGAGCTGGCGGTAGAGCAGTCCGAGGTTGAAGTGCGCTGGTGCGGAATTCGGATTGACAGCGATCACCTGCTTGTAGAGCGAGACGGCATCGCCGGTGATCCCGAGGTTCGTGCGCACGATCGCGAGGTTGAACAGGGCGCTCTCCATCTTGGGGTCGAAGTCGAGCGCCAGGCGATAGAAGCCGTCGGCGGTCACAAGGCGATTCTGCCGTTGGAAGATCTCACCCAGGTTGTAGTACGCGAACGGGTTCTTCGGGTCTTTCGAGAGCGTGACGAAATATGCCGCGACGGCTTCGTCGAGCTTTCCGGCGGCATGGGCCTGGAGGCCGCGGTTCAGGGCGTCGGCGGCGGTCTCGTTCCCGGCGCCGGACGATCCCGGCCCGCCGCACCCGGCAAGCGCAAGACCGCAGAGGAGAACGCCCGCGAGAACACGACCCTTCACTTCGCCGCGATGTTAACGGCGGGTCGTACGCCGAAATCGGTCTTTTGGGGGACAAACACGGCGCCAGCCGGGTGCCGTCGGCCTCGGGGCCGGACCGCACGCCGTGTCGGAATGGGCTCGACCCCAGCTCCTCGGTGACTGTCGTCGCGAGGACGTGAACTAAGGCCGAGCGCTCGGGCTCGGTGCTGGGGTGGCCTTCGGCTGGGTGAGCTGTTTCGCGGCCGCGTCGCCGACCTGCGCGTAAAGCTGCGTCGCGCGAGTGACGATCGCGTTAAGGTCCGGCGCAAGGAGTACGCCTGGCTCGTTCGCGAAGCTCTGACCCTCGAGCAGCGGGTCCGTAGCCCGCACGTACGCCTCGGCGTCGACGGGTGTCATGCCGAGCGCGCTGGCCACCGCACCGAGCCCACTCCGGCGCACCGCCCGCAGATCGCTGATCGCGTTCTGCGTGATGGTCTGAGCCTCGGCTTTGCCGATCGGAAGTACGAGCTCATTGAGCTTCGTGAGCTGTTCCAGCGCGGTCGCATACGACCGCTGCAAATCGTGCTCCGTGGCGACGCGCTGAAGTGAGACCGCGTTCGCGCCGGCAGTCATTGGCCTATTCAGCGCGACCGGTGGGGGGGACACCTTCGCGAGAAGACGTTCGACCTGGATAGCAAGTGCGACGGGGGAGTTCGTCCCAACCTGCTCAACCGCGAGGACCTTCTCGCGGTTGATGCGCATGCCATCGGCAGGCTCGTGTGCCTCGGTCCCACGCCTGATCAACCCAACGGGGAGCCCGCTCGGGCCGCCCTTCGCGTCCTGGAAGTAGTACACATCGCGGAGCGTGAGCGTTCCGGTCTCGCCGGAATCGTCCAGGTGACCGAAGTACGCCTGGCCGTCGAGAAGAAGGACGGCGCGGATTCGCTCCGCGCCGACGAGTGGCAGGGAGCGGGCGTCGACGTTTCCCGACACGAACGCGCCAAGCAAGGCGGGTATCACGATCCAAGGCAACGACCAGCGGAGCCAGCGCCCGGCGATGCGGACCCGGTCACGCTCGGGGTCGTAGAGGCTCATCGACCGTCCTGTCGCATGAACTGGGCGATCGGCGACGAGTCGGTCAGATCCTCAACGAAGAGGACCGCCGACTTCGGCACAAGCATCCGCGCCGGCGGCGCGTGGAGCTCCCTGCCGCGGCGCACGATCTTGGTGTCGGGGGCCGCGTCGGGGTTGGCTCCCGCCGTCTGTTGCAGGTAGTAGACGTCCTCGATCTTCGCGTACGCGCCGATGCGGTCGTAGTACCGGCCGAAGTAGGTCTGACCGTTCACGAGGAACACCGCCTGGTACTGCGCCCTTCCGACGGCTGGAAGCGTGAAGTCCCACCACTGCGTCAGCAGGGCGGCAGCAACGAAGACCGCCGTGGCCACGCCTGCGTTGCGGAGAGGCGTGCGATGTCCGTCTACCCACTGGCCGGCGCGGCGGTAGTAAATGGTGATCCGGTTCACCGGGTCGGACTCGGGGTCGCGGTGGATGGCACCGCGGTTGGGACCGTCGTTGGCGCGGGGGTTTGGGGCGGTGCCGTTGCGGCGGGTGCCTGGCCCGACTTGTACTTCCGGATCGCGATCACGACATCACCGTCCTCGCGCAAGTTCTCCACGACGAGGACCTGCGCGCGCGGAATGATCATCGGGTCCCTCGGCCCCCATGGCTCCGACCCGCGTTTGATGAGCTGGGTGCCGCTCTGCTCCGACACCGACAGGTAGAAGACATCACTCAGGAGGAACCAGTCATCGCCCTGGGGCTCGAGCTTCCCGAAATAGGAGGACCCGTTGGTCAGGAAGACCGACTGATAAGCGCCGCGATCGATGACCTCGGCAGCGCTGGGCGCGAACAGCGTGGCGATGCCCGCGCGGAACAGCTGCGTGCGCACGATGAGCACGAGGACGATGAGGAGGATGAGCACGGCGAGCATGACGAAGATGCGCCGGAGCGCACTGATCGGAATGACGATCGCGCTGTCGCGCACTCGGTCGTCTAGGTTAGTGGCGCCAGACGTCAACGCGCCAGGTCTGCGCGCCGGGGTTCCGGGCGGTGTTCGTGGTCTCGCAGGAGCGGATCGTCACGGTGTTTGCCGCCGACACGTAGGCGTAGTACACGACGTCGTCGAGCGTCTCGATGCCCCCGGCGACGGCGGTAGGCGTCGCAACGACCGTGTCGCCGGCCACCGCTCCCGTGACCGTGATGGTGGTGTTCACGCAGGCGTTTTGCATGCTGGCGATGTCGAGAGAGGCCGTTGCGGAGTAGTGGGCGGTGATTGGTGTACTGGTGCTCGAGCCCAGGATGATGCCGCCCGTCCCTTTGGGAACGATCCTGACGCTGATGTTCGCGTCGCTTCCGTTGGCGGTGATGGTCGGTGGGCTTCCCGCGGCCGCGCCGGCCACGACCAGCTCGTTCGCGGAGCCCGAGCCGAGCGTCGCAGTTCCGGTCGCGGTGAGCGTGCCGTTCACGGTCGTGTTGCCGTTGAGCGACACGGTGCCGGAGCCGGTGCTGAAGTTGCCGGTGCCGGCCTGGGTGAAGTTGTTGTTCGCGGCGACGGTCACGGCGCCGTTGAAGGTCGTTGCGCCGGTCACCGCGAGCGTGCCGCCCAGCGTGGTGTTCCCGGCTGCATCGACGCGCAACTTGTCGACACCGTTCAGCTGCAGCTGGATCAAGCTATTCCCAGCGCCGCTGAAGCCGGCGGCAGTGTTGAGGTAAAAGCCGGTGCCGGCGTTTCCAAGTGTGACCTTGACCGCCTTTCCGGTCGTCAGAGACTGTGCGTCGACGTTGAGCACCTGGCCGGCAAGCTGCGGGCTCGTGAAGTTCACGAGGTTCGACGACGCGCCTGCCGCGCCGCTGGCCGTCACGTTTAGGACGTTGTTCGTGAATGACTTCGCGCGGATGTTCACCGCACCGATGGGGCCGTCGGCGTCGCTGCCGCCGTTGTAGAGAGTGCCCAGCATTACGTCGATTGCCTTGCCGGTCGTGAGATTTTCAGCACTGATTCCCAGCACCGTGCCAGCCGTCGTCCGGTCCGCCGTCAGCGCGACGAGCGTGCCGGTGAAGTTGCCGGTGCTTGAGATCGTCGTGGCGCCCTTGTAGGAGTCGGTCGCGCCACCGTAGAAGAAGCCCGTGCCGCTACCCGTCGAGAACGTCGAGGCGCCGGTGTTCACGGACGCGATGGTCTCCGTTGTGATGCTGTTGCTCGAGTTGCCCACCGCCAGGGTGCTGCCATTCGCGACGGTCGTATTGCCGACGTTGGTGGTACCGAGCGTGGTCGTGCCCGTGAAAGTCTTGTTGCCTGCGATCGTCTGATCGCCGCTCGTGCGGACCACGGTTCCGTCGAGCTGGATGGTGATC
>JALYSZ010000252.1 GCA_030854525.1 Chloroflexota bacterium
CTCCAATCGCCTGAGCTCGATCGCGGTGCACCGGTCCCAGACCACCTTCAGGCCCGCCGCCTCCGCGCGCTCGGCCGCCGCGGCATTGCCGAGAGCCAGCTGGAACCACATCGCCTTCAGGCCCGCCGCGATCGCGTCGTCCACGACGGCGTCCAAATATTCGCCCCGACGAAATACATCCACGAATCCCACGCGGGCGTCCTTCGGGATGTCGACCAGCCGCTCATACGATTGCTCGCCCTCGACGATGTCGCCGCGTAATGCCGGGTTCACCGGGATCACTCGATAGCCGTGCTCACGCAAGTTGCGTGAAACCGAATTGCTCGGTCGGTCGGGGCGGACCGAATAGCCGAAGACGGCGATCGCGCGGGTAGAGGAGAGGAGGTCTCGTATGAGACCGGACTCATTCATTTTCTCACATCAAGCGCGAGAGAAAAAGGTCTTGTCGCGCATCCTCACCGCAGGATAATCGGCGGCGAGATGCCCCCTCGTGCCCCAGTTGTCTGGACGACCACCGCGGTCCGAAGCGAGCGCTTTCGGCAGCGGCTCGACGAGCGCCATCGCGAGCTGACGATCCACGCCAAGGCCCGCGGCCGAACCTACCGTCGCTCCCGGGCCGATCCGGCGAGCGAGGAGATCCGCCGCCTGCGGGCCGACTTCCTCGCGGCGCTCGGACGGCTCGGCACCTTCGAGATCGCCATGGGCAGCCTCGCGCAGTGCCGGTACGACCTCGAGCTGACCGAGCGCGCCGACGATCTGTCGCGCGATTACTTCCAGCTGTGGCACCTCATCGCCCGCCGCAGCGGAGCCACATGGCCGGAGGAAGAGCGCGAAGCCGAGCGTCTGGACTACTTCGCGATGCAGGTCGGTCGTCTTGAAGGCATCGCGGACGCGTTGGTCGTCGCCGGCCGAAACGTACGACTCTTTCCGCTGCCCAACGTGCCCTGGCTCACCGCGTCCTAGCACGCGCGCTCCCTCATACTTGAGGCCGCGCGGGCAACTAGCTCAGCTGGTTAGAGCGTCTCCTTTACACGGAGAAGGTCGCTGGTTCGAGTCCAGCGTTGCCCACATTGATCCCAGCGCGGCGGTACGTGCCGTTGCCACCCCGCGGCCTGGGTTCCCGGGCGTCCCGCCGAGCTCGTCATTAGCCCAAGAAAGCCAAGACGAAGACCGCAGCCGGCACGTAAGAGGAAGAAGAGGCGATGAGAAGCGACCTATGACGGCCGCTCCTCCTCGCGCCTAACTAGTCGTCGTTGCCGTTGTCGCCGTGGTCCTTGTTGTTGTCGTGGTCGTTGTCGTCGTCGTTGTCGTTGCACTTACCCCCGTTGCCGTTGCCGTTGCCGCCGCCAAGGCTACCGCCGGTGCAGCCGGTCAGGCGGGTGCCTGTCTCTATCGTCACCCCGGCTTTCGCGAGGGCCCGCCCGTGGAAGGTTCCGGGGCCGGTCACGGTGATGGCCGCCCCGGCGAGAATCGTGCCCTTGAACTGGGAAGTGGTCATGGTCGCGCCGTCGCGGACCCACCACGTCACGTTACACGGGCTCCCCAGGCCGGACATCACGACATTGAAGTTGGTCCCCGTGAGGGCGCCGGTGCCGAGGATCCCGATCTTGAAGAGCCAGACCCCGTCCGCGGGCCCGCCCAGAAACAGGGTGCCGTCCGAGGTCGTTACCCCTGCGTCGAAACAGTAGAGACCGGGGATCGTGAGCGTCCGCGCGAGAGTACCCGTCAAGGTCGTGCCGCCGGCGCACCGATTCCCCGTCGAGGGCGGCGTGAGCGCCAGATACGCGCTGTTGAAGCCATCTACAACCCCTTGGGTGACCGGCGCGACGGTCATCACGCACCCAGTGTTAGTGAGCGCGCCGGTGGAGCCGACATTTCCGGTGATGGTGGAAGCGGTGCAGGTCACCGCCCCAAGACCACCGGGCGCCGCACTCAGGACCGCGAAGCTGGCGGCCGCTCCAAGGGATGGCCCTTGTGCCGCATTTGCACTAGGTCCTGACATCGCGAGCATGAGCGCGATCGCAGCCGTCACCAGTAATTTCGGACTGCGAAGTCTAGGAAGCGTATGAGTAACGTGAACTGTCATCGTGAGTACCTTCTTTCAAATCTTTTCGT
>JALYSZ010000256.1 GCA_030854525.1 Chloroflexota bacterium
GACCAGGGATGCGCGAGCGGATCGAGGACGACGCCGCGGCGCGGCGCGTACGCGTTCGCGTACAGATCGGCCAGTGCCAGGGGAAATGCGGTTCCGAAACGGTCAAGCGGACGGGGAAGAGGAAGGATCTCGAGCGGGACCATGGAGCGAACGCGCTCGGGTTGGCTCAAGGCAACGTGAAGAGTACGGCCCTCCTAGCGTCCACGATGACCCCGACGACGCGGCCGTCGCGCGAGATCGTGAGGTCGTTGATCGTTCCGCCCGCGCCCAGCTCCTCGGCGGACCCGTCGGCCGGGGCGAACGCCAAGACCTTGTCGGTGCCGTCCAGGACGACCGCGCGCCGTCCCACGACAAGACGCCTCCCGTCGACGAGCGGAGCCGTCCACTTCACCGTACCGTCCTGACCGATCGCGGCGAGCGAGGTCTGGTCGAGGACGTAGAGGGTGCCATCGGTCGCGAAAGCGATGTCGCGAACAGTGCCCGCGACCTTGGTCAGCGTCTTCGGGTCGGCGAGGGCGAAGCGGTACGTGCCCTGGTCGGTGACAGCCGCCGCGAACTTCGCGGACCGGTCGACGGCGAGCGCCGACCCCGATCCGGCGATGCGCGCTACCTCTTTGAGCTCGGAGTCCCGGCCCGGTCGGAAGACCTCGATGTCAAAGGCGGCCTCGCCCGTCGTGCCGATGTAGACGTCTCCCGCGTCGCTCCCCGCGATGCGTGCGCCAGCGGCTGGCGTGACGATCGGAAACGGATCCCCGATGGTCTCGCCATCAGCGGTGCGTCCGCCGATCAGCCCAGGGCTGCCACCCGGAAGGCCCGTCGAGCCGCTGGACGCCGCGACGAAGACCCGCGTCGAACCCACGAACAGCATCTGCGTCGCCGCACCCGTGAAGCGCATGCCCGAGCCGATGTTTTCCCCGGATGGGACGGCGAGGAACGTGACGACCTGGCCACCGACCGCGAAGGTCTGCGCGGTACCGCCATCGGAGAACTGGAGCACGCTCATGCCAGCGAAACCCTGCGGGAGCGCCGTGAGCGTGCCCTTCGGATCGAAGAGTGCCGCGTAGCCGTCGTCGCTTCCGGTCAGGAGCCACGCCCCGTCCGAGCTGACGGCGATCCTCCGAGAGGTCGCGCGGACCTCTTGCACGCGCGACGGCTCGCGCCAGAGCTCGGCGTCGGGGACGGGCCCGCTGCGCGTGAACGCGTACGAGGCCGCGTCCGTCACCACGTTGATGACGCCCTGCTTCAGCAGGCCGGCGCTCGCGGTCTCCGCGGCGAGGCGATCGGCGTACGGCCCGATGCGCACGACGAACGGAGACGTTTGGGTGTAAGAGCCGTTCAGTGGCGAGCCCATCCGCTGGAGGGCCTGCTTGGCTTCTGACGCGCTCGCGTAAGGGCCGGTCGTGATCGTCGATTGGGTCGACGATTTGCTCGTCACCGCGAAGGACATACCGCGCGCGATCGTGCCTTGCAGCGCGTCGTCTTTCGGCAGCGCGGTCGAAAGATCGCGAAGCCGCTGCCATCCGGCGGTGACGTCGGAGATCACCCGGGCGAAGGCGGCAGGGTCGCCGCCGTCGGCGTAGGTCTCCCCGTCACGCGCGAGGTCCGACAGGCCGTCGGCGAGGGGCACGAGTTTCTCGCGGATCGGCCCAGTGCGATCGAGCGTCCCCGCGAGGACGGCAGCGTTCAAGGCGGAGATCTTCTGCGCGGTGCCCCGCAAGACCGCGCCGTAGCGCGCCGCCGCGACCGTTCGGGTCTGCTCGCCTGCGAGCGCCCCAGCGAGACCGTAGTCGTATGCAGAGACCTGGAGCAGCAGGGCGCCTGCGTCACGCGCGAGCTTCGACGCACCGTCGACGTCCTTCGACGGGGCGCCGGGCTTGGGCTGAGCGGAGTCGGCGCAAGACACGACGAACGCGAGGGCAAAGACTGATGCGAGCGCGCGGCGCGTAACGAGCGCGCCGCTCACTCTTCGGCTTCGTCCTCCGAATCGTCGTCCTCGGTGTCGACGGCGAGCGGCTCCTCCGTGGCCTCGACCTCGTCGAGCACTCCCTCAGCGGCCGGAGTCTCCTCTTCGACCTCCTCGGCCTCGTCCTCGATCTCATCTCCGCCGTCGCGGAAGAAGGTGCCGCGGACGTAGGCCCGCTCCTTCGTCTCCGCCGAGCGGTGGTGACCCGGGAAGGAGATGCGGCTAGCGTTCTCCGCGCTCGAGAACAGCTCACGGATAGCCACACGCGCGTTCGCGGGGTCGTTGCTCACGATCGCCGCGACGTACTGGTTGCCAGTGCGCAGAAGGTCGATCAGGCGCCGGCCGACCTTCGGCTCAAGGAACCCGATGAGCTCGCCATCGCGGGCGTGGACCGCGAGCAGGCCCTCCTGCTCGCGAAGCTCGCATTCCGCGCCGGGGCTGTACTTCGCGAGGACGTGGGTCGGAGCTGGGTTGATGAGACGGAGGATCCCCGTCTTTCCCATGTCCTCGATGAATAGGCGCGGCTGCGTCTTGGTCGTCGTTGTGAACGGCTTGATCTTGTGCTCCTGTAGCGCCGCGACACGCGAGTTGCCGCGGAGCGCGATCGAGTTGTACGGCTCGGTCTTCAGGACCTCGGCGAAAGCCGCCTTTGCCTCGTCGAGCCTGCCGAGCTCGAGGAGCGCCCGGCCAAGCCGGTTGCGCGCTTCGAGTTCGTCAGGTGAGGCGTCGACGAGCTTTTGGTTTAGCTCCACGGCGCGGGGCCAGTCGGCTTCGAGTGCTGCGGCGGTGGCCTGGTCGGCGAGTGCGCGCGCGCGAAGACCAGCATCGGTTATCTGTGGCACGGGGTGTTCCTCCAACGCGTGAGGGTACGCCCGGGTCGGGCGCTCTGGGATATACGAATTGTACCGGTTACGCTTCCGGCGTCGTGCCGTACCTGTCGGAAATACAGCACCGCAGGGTTATCGAGCCGAACGGCAACGAGGTGGGCAAGCTCGCGGACATCGCGGTCGTACCGCAGGGTCAGTTCCCGGCCGCGCAGTGGGCCATCATCTCGACGCCGTCGGGCGAGAGGGTCCTGCGCTGGGGCGATCTCGCGCAAGAGATCGGTCACTTCCGTCTTCGCAACCGCCTTGAGACGACTCCCGACGCGCAACTTCCGACCGAGGCGCTCCGGCTCGCCCGCGATCTTCTCGACAAGCAAATCGTCGACACGCACGGCGCCAAGGTGGTGCGCGTGAATGACCTCCAGCTCTCCGACGTCGATGGGCAGCTGCGCCTGGTGGGCGCGGATGTAGGGCTCCGCGGCCTGCTCCGCCGCGTCGGCGCCGAGTCCCTGGCCGAGCGCGTGGTTGGGCTCGCCGGGCGACGGCTACCGCGCGGGATCATCCCGTGGCACCTCGTTGAGACGCTCGAGCCCGCGAATGACCACGCGGCTAAGACGGCCGCGGTCCGTCTGACGATCCCGCACGCGAAGCTCGCGCTCCTTCACCCCGCCGACATCGCCGACATCGTCGAGGAGATGACAGCCGATGAGCGCGTCGCCGTCTTCCAGCAGCTCGACCTCGAGACCGCCGCTGAAGCGTTGCAGGAGGTCGAGCCAGAGATGCAGGCCGCGATCGTCAGCGATCTGCCTGAGGAGCGCGCGGCCGACATCCTCGAAGAGATGGATCCCGACGAGGCGGCGGACCTTTTGCAGGACCTACCGGAGGAGCGCCGCGATGAGCTGGTCGACCTCATGGAGAAGGAGGAAGCCAAGGACGTCTCCGAGCTCCTCACCCACTCCGAGAACTCGGCCGGCGGGATCATGACGACCGACTTCATCGCGCTCCCGGGTGGGATCACGGCCGCGCAGGCCATCGACGAGCTCCGCGTGAAGCAACCGGACCCCGAGCTCACCTATTACCTCTACGTCGTAGACAGCGAGGGAAAACTCGACGGTGTCCTGTCCCTGCGCGACCTCGTCGTGGCCGCGCCTGACACGAAGGTCAACGCGATCATGGATCCGCACGTCCTGCGGGTCGACGCAGAGACGCCGAAGGAGGAGGTCGCGGCGCTCATCGCGAAGTACGACCTACTCGCTCTTCCTGTCGTCGACGCTCGCGGCAACCTGCTCGGCACGGTCACGATCGACGACGTCGTCGAACTCATGCTCCCCCGAGGCTGGAAGAAGAGGTCCCTTCGGTCGATCGCACGGTGATCAGGACCGCCTCCGCGGTTCGCCGTCGCGCCCGCGTCCGCCAAGCCTCGATCCTCGCCTTCCTCGCCGTCATGGGTCCCGGGGTCATCACGGGGTTCGCCGGGAACGAGGCCGGCGGGGTCACCACGTACTCGGCAGTTGGTGCTCGGTTCGGTTACTCGATGCTCTGGCTGCTGCTCGTGGCGAGCGTCGGTCTTGGTGTCGTCCAGGAGACGACCTCGCGCATGGGCCTCACGACCGGCCAGGGTCTTTCTGACCTGATCCGAGAACGGTTCGGCGTGCGCTGGACGATCGTGGCGATGGTCGCGCTGCTCGTGGCGAACGGCAGCAACGTCATCGCCGAATTCGCGGGGATCGCGGCGGGTCTCGAGATCCTCCGCGTGCCGCGAGAGGTCTCCGTTCCCGTGGCAGCAACGCTGGTTTGGGCGTTGGTCGTGTTCTCGAGCTATCGAGTGATCGAACGCGCGCTCTTCGTTCTGCTCCTGGCGTTCCTCGCGTACCCGGTGTCCGTGGCGATCCTACGTCCCGACCTCGGCCAGGTGCTCACCGGATTCATCCCGACGCTTCCGAGCGATCCCTCGGCGCTTGCGTTCGCGGTCGCGCTCGTCGGGACCACGATCACGCCCTATCTCCTCTTCTACATCCAAGCATCCGTGGTCGACAAAGGCCTCGACCGGCGCTCGATGGGCTACGCGCGGGTAGACGTACTGATGGGCGCGGCGCTGGCCGGGCTCTTCGCTTTTCTGATCATCGTGGTGACCGCGACCGTGCTGCATCCCGCTGGCGTGCAGGTGACCTCCGCCGAGGATGCGGCGAAGGCCCTCGCGCCCTTGGCCGGCCAGTACGCCGGACTTCTCTTCGCCGTCGGTTTAACCGGGGCTTCGCTGCTCGGGGCCGTCGTCATGCCCTTGTCGACCTCGTACGCGATCTGCGAGGCGTTCGGCTGGGAGTCGGGCATCAGCAAGAACTTTCGCGAGGCGCCGGTTTTCATGAGCCTCTTCACGCTGCTCCTACTGGTCGGCGGCCTTGTCGTGCTCACCCCCGGGTTGTCGCTGATCCCGCTCATCGTCGCGGCCCAGGTCGCGAACGGCGTCCTGCTCCCGGTGATGCTCGTCTTCATCATGCGTCTGGCGACGGACCGGCGAGTCATGGGCGATCTCGTGAGCGGTCGGGTCGCCACGGCGCTCGGCTGGGGGACGGTCCTCGTCGCGGGAACGCTGTCGGTGGCCTACGTGGCGCTGGCGCTTCTCGGCATCGCATGACCAACGGGGGAGGCCCTTCCCCCGCGCGGGGGTTACCTCGCCGCGACGGTGGCGCCAATCTCTCGGCATATGGTTATGGCGCTGAACGTCGCGATCCCCGTCGTCGATCCGTACGGCAGTGTCTTCCGGCTTCTGCGGTCGTTGGAGCTGCCCTTCTCGCTGTTTCGCGTGGAGGACACGTCGGAGATCGAGGCTGATGCGCCTTTCGCCATCCTGAGCTCGTACGGAAAGGCAGACGCGGCGGTCGTGGAGGAGCTTTCCGACCGCGTCCCCACCGTCGTCTACGCGGTGCAGGTCCGCGCCAGTGATCCCGCGCCGATCATGCGGGCGATGGCGTACGTGAGCGACCGGATGCCCGAGGGTCTCATTCGCGCCGTGATCACAGCCGCGGTGGAGCGCAACGCGCGCTAGCGGGGCTCCTCGAGTACGCCGCCTGTCGCGTTCAGATACCGATCCGGGTTCTCCTGAAAGATGCGTTTGCATTTCGGCGCGTCGAACGCATAGATCCGGTCCTCGTACCGCACCCGGAGCGCGCCGTCCCCGAGCGGGGCGCCGCAGATTACGCAACGGGTCGCGCTCACGTCGGCTCCACCTCGAGCAACGGCTGACGCGCGCGCACGAGCTGCCCGTTCTCAGCGAAGATGCGGCGAACCCGTCCCGAAGCGGTCGACCGGATCTCGTTGAAGAGCTTCATCGCCTCGATGAGGCCGATGACGTCGCCGGCCTCCACATTCGCGCCGACCTGCACGAAGGCTTCCGTCTGCGGCGACGATGCGCGGTAGAAGATCCCGGTGAGCGGCGCGTTCACCGTCGGAAGCTCCTTGACCGGCGCAGCCGCGGCAGCCGCTGACGCATGCGGGGCGACGACGCCGGTGGCGCCCGCAGCGGCACGCGCACCGTCCTTGGCGACGCGCACGCGCACACCGCCTCGCTTCACCTCGAGCTCGCTTACCTCGTCGTGCGCGAGGCGCTCGAGGAGCTCGGCGACCAGCGCGTTCGCGTCGGCGCGAACCTTGCGAGGATCCGGCATCAGGCGGCCTCGCGGCTGATGACCAGCGCGACGTTGTGCCCGCCGAAACCCATCGAGTTCGATAGGGAGAGGTCAACCTTCGCCTTGCGAGCCCGATTCGGCACGTAGTCGAGGTCGCACTCGGGATCCGGGATCTCCTGATTGATCGTCGGTGGAAGGATCCCGTTGCGCATACCGAGGATGCAAAGCGCGGCTTCGATCGCGCCGGCAGCGCCGAGCGTGTGCCCCGTCATCGACTTCGTCGAAGAGACGGCGAGTTTGCGCGCGTGATCGCCGAAGACTGTCTTGAGCGCGGCCGTCTCGGCGCCGTCGTTGGCTTGGGTCGACGTCCCGTGCGCGTTCACGTAGCCGATCGCATCCGGCTTGACGCCGGCATCCGCGATGGCCATGCGCATCGCGCGCACCGCGCCCTCGCCACCCGGGGGCGGCGCCGTCACGTGATAGGCATCAGCGGACATGCCGTAACCGAGGAACTCGGCGAGGATCGTCGCGCCGCGCGCGCGCGCGAACTCGAGCTCCTCGAGCACTAGGCAACCCGCACCTTCGCTGAACACGAAGCCATCGCGGCTCTTGTCGAACGGGCGTGACGCCTTCTCCGGCTCGTTGTTCCGGGTCGAGAGCGCGCGAGCCTGGTTGAACGCGCCGATCGCGATCTTTATGAGGCCGGCCTCGGACCCTCCGGCGAGCATCACGTCGGCCTGGCCGCGGCGGATGATCTCGGCCGCCTCGCCGATCGCATTTGCGCTCGACGCGCATGCCGAGACGTGGCCCATGTTCGGCCCTTTGGCACCGTACTTCATCGCGATCTCGCCGGCCGCCATGTCGATGATCATCATCGGGATGAGGAACGGCGAGACCCTCCGAGGGTCCTTGTCGTGGACGAGCACCTGCTCAACCAGAGTCTCCACGCCCCCGATGCCCGAACCGAACGCGACGCCGATACGGGGCGCCAGCTCCGGCGTGATCTCGAGCTTCGCCGACCGGAGGGCCTGTCCGGCCGACGCGACCGCGAAATGCACGAAGCGATCGGAGCGGCGGATCTCTTTGCGGTCCATGTAGTCGAGCGGGTCAAAGTCGCGGACCTCGCCAGCGATGGTCGTTTCGAGGCCCGTCGCGTCAAAGCGGGTGATCGGCCCGATCCCGCTCTTCCCCGCCAGGATCGCATCCCACGTCTTTTCCACCGTCGAGCCGAGGGGGGTGATCATGCCGAGACCCGTCACCACGACACGGCGGCGCTCGCCGTTCTGCATGGGTCGAGTCTAGCGAGGGGGTCTGTCTAGAGAGCCTGCAGTCGCGCGATCTGCGATGTCTCGATGACCGCGGCGCCGGCGAGAAGGGAGAAGGCCACCGCGACGAGCGCGAGTTCGAGCCGGGTCAACCGGATGTCCCGCAGATGGCGGATGCGAATGACGTGCCGGTCGGTGATGCGGCGCTGCCGCCAGAGCGAGGCGTTCGCGAGCACTGTCGCGAGGACGATGTACGCGACCAGCTCAGGGATCCCTGCGTGCGAAACGATGGATCGCAGGTCGAGCGGCGCAATGCGCGCGCCCGGGACGAATAGCGCGAATGAGTTGGTGCCGAGCGCGATCCCGAACCGCACGAGCCACGTCCACGGAGCGAAGTACGCGAGCGAGACCGGCCCGACGCTATAGAGGCTCGCCAGAGCGATGACCCCGAAGCCGAACGCGGCATTCCAAATGAAAAGGGTGGTCGCGACCCCGCCGGAATCGGCGCGCGCATCGAGCGTCGGTAGCAGCCGGAGCGTGAAACGGGTCGCCCCTTCGGGCAGCAACACATAGGCGAGCGTCCACGCGACGACGAAAGCGATGAAACCGACGATGGCCGCGGTCGCGAGGCGCACGAGCGCGCTTCGATGCGCGAGAGCTCCGAGGACAAGCGACCAGGTCACCAAGCTAGAACGCTATCGACCGAATCACGGTCGGGCCATAGCCCAGTCGGTCATGCGCATAGCGGTCGGGTCTCAGATAAGTACTGGGATGCTGTCGAAACGCGCGCCGGTCGGATGCACTTCTTGCCGCTCGAATGAGGTCATGATCACCGCGCGGCCGCGTCCGTGGACGGTCCACCCGTCGGGGCCCTCGATGACCGCCGTGTCCTCGTCGATCCCGATGCCGCGGAAGCCGTTTGGCCACGCCGTGATCCATGTTTGAACGCGCTGTGCCGGTAATTGCGCCAGCAGGTCGAAGTGCGGGATGACGAAGTGGCCTCCGAGCACGCCGAGTCCGTCGCGTACGGACACGCTTTGCGGCAAGCCGGCGGCGTCGAAGTCATCGGGGGCGTAGCTCTTCTCGCCAAGCATCATGGCGCCCGCGCTCGAGCCGGCGAGCACGGCACCGGACCGATGTTGGCGCACGACCTCCTCCCAGAAGGGCGTCCCGGCCAGGACATTGATCGCGTGCTGCGGGCGGCCGCCTGAGAAGTAGATCCAATCGACGTTCCGCAGCGCGTCGATCCACCTCCGCTCCCGGGCGTCGTCGCGGCGCAGGACCATCACCGGGACCACGTCGGCGCCAAGCGCGACGAAATGCGCCTTCCCGAGCTCGGCCCAGCTCGCGGGGGTGTCCTCGAGACCGGACGCCGTGGGCACGATCGCGACGCGCGCGCGGGGCTTTGCGATGCCCGCGAGTATTTCGCGGTCGACCTCGTCCATCGCCGGCGTGAATTCTCCTGACCCCGCGAGGATGAGCCGGCCGCGCTTCAACCGCGCTCCCCGATCAACACGCGCTTTCCGTGGAAGCGCCGGTACATACGGTCGAAATTGCGGCGGCTCCGCTTGAGGCGCTCCTCCTCGGAGAACGACTCCCAGATCCGGTGCTCGTGCCGGCGCGCGCACTCCGCGCCGAGCGCGACCACGCGGTAACCCCGTTCTCGCGCGGCGAGCGATACCGCGATGTCGAGATTCCGGTAGAAGCGGTAGCGCTCGTCGAACCCGCCGATCTCGAGGATGACCTCGCGTCGCGCGGCGGCGCAGTACCCCTGCACCGCCTCGGCCTCACCGCTCGTGACTTCGTCGAAGTGCTTGAGGTCGGTCGTGCGAAGGCCCCACGGTCCGGCAAGGCCAACGGTCGGTTCGCCGAGGGCTCTGGCCAGAGGAGCGAAGAGATCGCCTGTGATCTCCACGGAGCAGTCCAGCATGAGAAGCATGCGGCCTCGCGCGACGCGGACGAGGGCGTTGCGGGAGGCGCCCTCGCCGAGATCGCGGTCGGCGAAGTAGGCCTCGACGCGTCGGTCTTGTGCGACGATTTCGGGAATCCGGTCCTGCGTTTCGTCGCTCGACCCCGAATCGAGTACGAAGACCTCGCCGTCCGCCGGGAGAAAAGCGAGCAGCCCGGCGAGGCAGCGCTCAAGGTCGGCGGGATACTCGCGCGTCACGATGCCTACCGACCACGAGCGCGTCGCGGCCTCACTGCGGCGATCGGGAAGCTCCTTGCCCGACGAGATCGTCTTCCGCTCTCGCGCCGCGACGCGGCGATCGCCGCGGGAGAGCACGGCGCGATCGACAGCTTGATCCTCGACGCGGTAGCCATCGAAGGTGCCGCGCAGGCCGTCGGCACGCTGGAAGTCGCGCGACGCGCGCGCCACGCGGTGCTCCTCGACTGAGGCGATGACCTCACGGGGCGCCTTCGCGTGCTCCGCTGCGACAGAAGCGAGATCGAGGCCGAGGACCTTGTCCGCTTCGAGGAACACCGCGAGGCGCTCCGTGTCCGAGATCGCGCGGTCGACCGCGCACCGCTGAAGCCAGGCGACCGCGGCCGGGAGGTTCAGATCGTCAGCGATCGCGCGGCCGAACGGTTCGATCCACCGTTCGTGGAGCGCCGTGCGCGTCGGATCGCCCTGCGGCACCTGGGACCAGTGGCGGATACGTTGACGGAGGTGATCGAGCGCTTCGGCCGCTTGGCGTAGCGCGCCGAGCGAAAAGTGCATCCGCGTTCGGTAGTGCGTGAGCAGGCACTGGTAGCGGAAGGCGAGTGGATCGATCCCGAGTTCGACCATCTCATCGATGGTCACCGTGTTGCGCGCCGACTTCGCCATCTTCACGCCGTCGGCGAGGAGATGCTGGCCGTGCACCCAGTGCCGAACCGAAGCGTGACCGTATGCGCCTTCGGACTGCGCGATCTCGTCCTCGTGGTGCGGAAAGATGTTGTCGACGCCGCCGGTGTGCAGATCGAAACGCTCGCCGAGGTATTTCGTGCTCATCGCCGAACACTCGATGTGCCACCCCGGGAAGCCGGGACCCCACGGGGAGTCCCAGGTGAGCACGCGACCGGGCTCGGCCTTCTTCCAGAGCGCGAAGTCGGCGGGATCACGCTTGTTCGGATCGAGCTCGGCGCGCACACCCTGCCGGAGCGCCTCGCCGACGTTGCCGGAGAGCTTGCCGTAGCCGGCGAAACGCTTCACCGCGAAGTACACCGCGCCCTCGACCTCGTACGCGAGGCCGCGCGCGATGAGCTTCTCGACGATGGAGATCATCTCGGGGACGTGATCGGTCGCCCGCGGGAATCGCGTCGCTGGAAGTATCCCGAGCCGCCGCTCGTCGTCATGGAACCGCGCCTCGTAGAACTCGGCGATCTGCTTTGGCGTCTTTCCCTCGGCGAGGGCCGCCGCGATGACCTTATCCTCGCCGCGCTCGACAGCGTCCTGCCGCATGTGCCCGACGTCGGTGATGTTCTTTACCGCGACGACGGTGTTGCCGAAATGCTCGAGCGTGCGACGGATCCAGTCCGCGAGCAGATAGGAGCGCAGGTTCCCGAGGTGCGCCGGCCGGTAGACCGTCGGACCGCAGGTGTACATGCCGACCTGGCCGGCCTGCTCGGTGGTGAGCGGAACGACGCGCCGCTGGAGGGTGTCGTAGATGCTGAGCTGCACGGCCTCCCCTTCCATGAGGGTAGACCGGCCTCGATACGCTAACTAATCGCAACCAGGAGACCGAGATGGCTGCGGAGCTCTTCACGGCGATCAAGGGCGGCGACACGGTGGCCGTCGAACGACTTCTGGAGCGGGAGCGAGAGCTCGTAAACGCACGCGACGAAAAGGGCCTCTCCCCCGTACTGGCGGCGCTGTACCGCGGTCAGAGCGACATCGCGGCGGCGATACTCCGGCGAGGGCCGACGCTCACCGTGTTCGAGGCCGCCGCGGCCGGGGATGTCGCCCGGGTCCGCGAGATCGTGGCGCGCGAACCCGCGCGGGCGAACGGGGACGCGCCCGATGGCTACTCGGCGCTCGGGCTCGCCGCCTTCTTCAAGCGACGCGAGGTCGTGCGCTATCTCCTCGAGGCCGGCGCCGACCCGCGGCCCGCTTCGCGCGACGGCGGCTTCACGCCGCTGCATTCAGCGGTGGCGACCGACGTGAGCGCGAGCGTCGTCGAGATCGTGCGGATGCTGCTCGATAAGGGAGCAGACCCGAACGCGACAAGTCAGTCGGGCTCGACGCCGCTCCACACGGTCGCTTTCACGGGCGACCGCGCGAGCCTCAACCTTTTGCTGGAGCATGGCGCCGATCCGGCGATCAAGAACAACGACGGAAAGACCGCGGCGGACATCACGCGCGAGCGCGGGCACCAGGAGATCGCCGACCTCCTGGTCACCCGCGCGCGGGCGTAACTACCGAGCGAACTTGAACGATTCGACGATGCTGCGCACGCCTTCATCCGTCGCCCCAGCAGGAACCGGATCGGTCGGCTGTCCGAGGAAGTAGCGAACCATCCACATGCGATCGCCGTCCGCCACATGCAGGGCGTAGAAGGTCTTGCTGTCCGCCTGGTAGTGCTTCAACGTCGTCTTCGCCCCGGCACGGCCATCGACCGTTGTTGGTTCGACGCTGACTATGGTCAGTCCGAATGAGTTCTTTACGCGGTCGGCGTAGGCCATTGCGGTCTCGTTCCGGGTGTTGCGGTAAAGACTGACGTTCGCCGTATAGATGAGCGCCGGTCCGACGCCGGTGTCGGTCCGTCGTATGGCCTCCGCCTCATCGGCCGGCGTCCGCGTCGTGAAGGTCTCAGCCCCGAGCAGCTCGGGGTCCCCCTGTGGATTCGGCGTCGTGCGCGATTGCAGGTCCGACCGGCGCCAGTCGCCCGGCAGCTGGACCGTGTAGCCGAGCGGGCTCTGGTATGTGGAACCCGCGCCCGGCGATGTGGAAGGCGCCGAGGACGCGGTCGCGCTCGGTGCCGTCGATGCGGTGGCCGAGGGGATCGCTGTCGCCGTTGCGGTCGCCGTCGGCGAGGCGGCCTGCTGTCCGCCGCGAAGTCCGAGGATCACCGCGACGAGCACGACGCCGGCGATCGCGGCAACGCCCGCAAAAGCGACCACACCCCGCCACGGGCTCGGACGCTGGGGCATGTTCACCGACGTCACGCGCCGGTTGTTCGAATCGTTCATGAATAGCTCCTCCAAGCGATCTTCAATTGCCATGGTTGTCCTCCAGCTCGCGCCGCAGCCGGCGCAGAGCCGCGCTCAGTCGTGACTTCGCGGTGCCTTCGGGAATGTCGAGCTCGCGAGCGCACTCGGCGATCGGGACACGCTGCCAGTAGTGCAGTACAAGGAGCGCCCGGTCGCGTCGACCGAGACGCCCGACCGCGTCTCGCAGGTCCATTTGTTCGGCGCTTGTGCCGAGGGGCGTGGCCACCTCGACGGTGTCGATCGAGATCTTCGGACGACGCCGGAACCAGCGCTTCTGATCGATGAACTTCCGGACCATCACGCGCCTGGACCAGCTGGTGATCGCCTCGGGGTCGCGAAGGTCGCCGATGCGCTCGTACACGCGCGAGAGTGTGTCGCCCAGCAGCACGTCGGCCTCGCCGGTGCCTCCACAAAGCGCGGAGGCAAGCGGGAGCAGGCGATCGCCGAGCGTGCGGAGCAGCGCCGCGAGCGCCTCGTCGTTGCCGCCCTGCGCGGCGAGCACGATCGACCGGTCGTCGAGCTGGGGAGCGGTAGCCATAGCCAGACTGTTCACAACAACAAGACGCTTGCCAGCGCGCCTCTGTTCGCTAGCGCTCGCTTGGCGTTGCGGGATCGTTGTTTAGAGGATCGTCTGCCCCAGGGCGGAGGCTACGAGCTCCACGGCGAGCGCCGCGGTACGGTTCTCCCGATCGAGGATCGGGTTCACTTCCGCGATCTCCAGCGAGCGCAGCTTTCCCGACGCGGCGAGCATCTCCATCGCGAACTGCGCCTCGCGATAGGTGAGCCCTCCCCGCACGGGTGTGCCGACGCCGGGGGCTTCATCAGGATCGATCGCGTCCATGTCGAGCGACAGGTGGATGCCATCGCCCTTCGACGCGACAGCGATCGACTTCTCCATTGCCGCGCTGATCCCCATGCGGTCAATGTCGGCCATCGTGATCGGCGTCACCCCGGCGGCCTTGATGTTCTCCTTCTCGCCGGCGTCGACGCTGCGGAGCGCGATGAGCACGCCGTTGTGGCCATCGACCGAACCGCGGAGCTCCTTCGGAAAGGGGTCGGCGGCGAGCCCGAACGCGACCGCGAACGGCATCCCGTGCACGTTGCCGGACGGAGAGGTCTTCGGCGTGTTGCTGTCGCCGTGCGCGTCCATCCAGATGACGCCGGGACGGCGGCCGCCGCGGGCGATCCCCGCGAGGGTTCCGATGGCCATCGAGTGATCCCCGCCGAGGACGATCGCGATGTTGCCGGCGCGCTCGATGTCAGCGACGACCTTGGCGAGATCTTCCAAAACGCGGACGATCTCGTCGACGTGGTGTGCGCGGCCATCCATCTTGGCAAGCTCGTTCTTGTCGACTTCGCGGAAGTTCTTTGTCGCGCCCTCATCGCGGTCGGCCACGCGGACGTTCCCGCGGTCGCGGACCGCGTAGCCGAGATTCGCGAGGCGGTCGCGGAGGCCCGCGTAGCGAATGGCGGACGGGCCCATGTCCACGCCGCGGCGGTTGCCGCCGAGGTCCATCGGAACGCCGATGATCTCGACCGTCTTCTTCATGTGGATGCCTTCGACTTCGGCTGGAAGACCGCGAGGATCGTCCCTTCCGCAGCGAGCTCGTCACCGATCATCGTGCGGACTGCGACACGCGCGAAGCCGCGGCGCATCTTTTCGAACGTCGCCTCGAACCGCGCGGTGTCGCCCGGCTTGACCATGCGCTTGAAGCGCATCTCTTCGATACCCGCGAAGAGGCCGAGACCATCGCGGTAATCCGGATGCGCCATGGCCCCGACCGTAGCGGTTTGGGCCATCGATTCCACGAGAATGACGCCAGGGACGATCGGATTACCGGGGAAATGCCCGGGCTGGTACCACTCTTCGCCGGTGAACGTGTGCTCGGCCACGGCGCGCACGCCCGGCTCGAGCTCGGTGACGCGGTCGATTAGAAGGAACGGGTCGCGGTGCGGGATGAGCGCCTCGATCCCGCTCTTGTCCAGCTGTGCCATCCGCCGCGGAGTCTAGGAGGCGCGCCGACGAGATCCTCTCAGGAGCTCGACCGGCAGGTGCTGGCGCGATCGCGACCGAGCCGAACTTTCCCGGGCGATCGGCGTTAAGGTCTTAGAAAATGAGCCAGGTCAATCGTCGACGCGATCTGACGCCGGAGCTCGCGGCGCTCCTGGCCGCTGGAGTCCTGGCCGCCCTCGCCGTCGCGGCCATTGCCGCAGGCGTCGCCCAGTCGCCCGGGGTTCGAACGCCAACCTCCCCGATTCAGATCGCGCCGGCGGGGCAGAACACTCCCCTCGCGCCGGCAGAGCAGAGCGCTCCCGTCGTGCCGGCGGCATCGACGCAGCCTGAAGTGCAGATACAGCCGACGACCGCTCCAGAAATCGGGCCCCTGCAGCCGGTCCCACCCGACGCCCAGCCTTCGGCGAGGCCGCCGTCCGCCAGCTTTGTGCCGGGTCTGACGCCGAAGGAAAAAGACCCTCCGAAAGCAACTATCCCCCCACAGAACTAAGCGCTGAGCCGATACAAAGCGAAACGCGGAAGCCCGGCCTTTCGGCCGGGCTTCTCACGTACTGCACGAACTGCTGACCCTAGTCCGTGTTGATGGAGACGATCGTACGACCGACCGACGAGGTTCCGTCCGAGTAATTGATCCAGCCCAGGTACTTCGTACCCGCGGTGAGGCCGGTCCAAGTGGCGGTGACACTTGCGGTGGCCCCGATCGTGACGGCGGAGGGACCAGTTGCAGTCAGATTCGACGGCGTCGCTTTGCCGTTGACGACCCATGTGAACAGAGTGAATGTCGCGTTCGGTCCATCGGTATTGAAGCCGTGGACATACACGCGATATCTCGCAGCCGTTGTTGCATTTAGCGCGATCGTGACTTGTTCCTCAGCCGTGGAGCCGCCGCTACCGCCGGCAAACGCTAGCGAGCCATCGTCCAGGACGCGATAGACATAAAGGTCCAGGTCATCGTGACCGTCGGTGTACCGATCGAATGTCGCGAACCGCAGCAAAGTGCTGCCTACGGGTACTGCGACATCCCCGGTTACCGTCCCGGCATTGGCCTCCGGACTTGCAATGTCGAAATTATCGGTGGGGTCGTCCGAGACGGTGAGTGCGCTATTCGTTGCTGGGACGAGGCCGCGCTCGGCGTAATTCATCGAGCCCGTGTAGCCACTCTTAATGGTGAACGTCCGGGAGCCGCTCGTGCCGCTCCCAGTGACTTCCGCGGGTGCTGCCAGAGCGACAGGACGAACGACAATCGGGCTGACCACGGCGTGCGCTCCGTCGGACCACTTGAGTGAACCGAAGCCGTAAGTTGAGAGCGATGCCGTAGTGCGTGTGATCGTCATATCGAAAGTCCTCGAAGCTCCCTTCGCGATCGTCAACGTTGTCGGATTAACGGCGACCGTGAAGCCCGCCGGCGTGGAGATCGTGGCGGTATACGTCGCCGCTGATGCTCCAACGTTTGTCACCGTGCGGTGGACCGTCTGCGAGCCGGCGAGATCACCGATCGCAATCGATGGTTGATTCAGGTCGCTCGCGTCAAGAGCTGGGAGGGAAGCGATGCTCGCGCAACAGAGTCCCTGGCCTTTGAGGAACGCGAGGTAGTCGAAAAACCCCGCGTCGTACACGAGGCCAGGGTCGACCGCCTTGGTCGGCTGGATCTGGCCCGAGCCGACCGTGAAGGGACTTGCGTCACCTATGACAACGCTCGTACTTGCGGTCGTCGCGAGAGCCGAGCGGATCGCCGCGGGAGACCAGTCGCGGTGCGCCTGCCTGAGCAGTGCCGCGACGCCGGCGACGTGCGGGCTAGACATGGACGTGCCGCTGTAAAGGTCGAACAAGCGGTCGTGGTTTCCCGGAGGCGCGACCGCGGCGAGGATGTCGACGCCCGGAGCCATGAAGTCGGGCTTCAGAAGGTCGCCCCCTCCGGCCCGGCTGGGCCCCCGCGACGAGAAGTTGGCCGCAGCCGGCGCCGGCACCGTCGTCACGATGCCCGCGCTCAGCGTCGCCCTCGGCGACGCTGCGGTGTCGATATATGAGAGGACCGTGTCGCGATCGGTGACTTCGAGGTGGACCGTGGGCACAAAGTGGAGATCAGCGTTCGTTCCGAGCGCGGAGGTGTTCGTCAAGATCATGCCGAGGCCTCCCGCACTCTTGACGGCGAGGCTCTTGTCAGTCCTCGCATTCACACCACGGTCGCACTGGACGATTTTCCCGGTGACCTTTGCGGGATCGAGCTTGCCGTTGAAGCACAGCCTCGCTTCGGCGGCAGTTGCCCCGGCGATGCCGGCCGTCGACGACTTGATCAGCGGAGCCGGACCGACTCCGGCCGTGAGTGAAGAGCCGGTCAAGGTCGGACCGCCAACCAGCGTGACTGTCGCGATGCCCGACCGGCTGTGCGTTCCGGCCGCAACAGACGCGAGCCACGGGCTGATGTGCGAGACCGTGCTCGCTCCGGGACCCGAGTTTCCCGCAGACGTCGCGACGAAGACACCGGCGTCGGCGGCGAACAGGAAGGCGATCTCGACGGCATCAACGTAGTTGGTGCTCGTTCCACCAACGGAGAAGTTGATCACGTCAACCCCGTCCGCGACTGCTTGATCGATGGCGGCGACACTGTCGGCGGTGTAGCAGTTGGCCGTCGCGTCCCCAATGTCAAAGCAGGCCTTGTATGCGGCTATGCGTGCGCGCGGGGCCATGCCGCTGATGCTCGAGAAACGACTCGCATCGCCGGTCGGTGCGACCGCATTGTTGCCTCCCGCCGTCGACGCGGTGTGCGATCCGTGGCCGTTGTAATCGCGAGGTGAGTTGAACTCGTAATCGCGCACCGGATCGTTAGCCGGTCGACCTGCCGAGAAGTAGCGCGCGCCGATTAGCTTGTTGTTGCAGTTGGATGTGGTGAAGGCCTCACCCGTCTGGCAGGTTCCCTGCCACTTCGCGATCTTTCCGTATGTTTGTCCCCATTGCCCGTTCTGGCCACCACTCGAGCTGCTCAGGGCACGATCGGAGAAGCTCGGGTGCTCGGGCCAGATTCCCGTGTCAACGATCCCGATGATCACGTCTTCGCCGGCGCTGTCGACTCCGCCGAGCTTGGACCAGAGACCATTCGGACCAGAGAGACCCAGGAACGCGGGCGTGGTCGCAGTGTCGATGGAGACGGCCTGATTCTTTTCGACAGATAGGACGCCCGCATCAGCCCTGAGGCGGGCCACCTGCGTTTGGGTCATGAGGGCGGCGAAACCATTGAAGGTGTAGCTGTAGTCGTAAGTTCTTGCCCCGCCTGCCCGTGCGATCGCGGCACTGTGCCTGGAATTCAGGTATCCGACGTACTGACGCACCTCGTTGCTATCGCGATCGATCTTTTGGCCAGGTGCGGGTCTCGTCGCCTTGAGCCCAGGCACATCCCCGTCGTACGCGACGGCGGGTGCATCGATCATGCGAACGATGTAGAGATTCGAGCCTTTCGAGTCGTTGTCTTTGGCCAAGGCTTGGTCCGAGGGCGCCAACACGAGAACCGCGACCAGAAATGCGAACGCGACAGGCAAAGCGAATGAGTGTCGAGGCACTGACGAACCCCTTCCCTGAGTCCTTTAATGAGTAGCTGACCTAGTGGGCCGCCCCAATGACCGGCGGAATGTAGCGCAGAAGTGCCTTCGTAGCGCACTCGCTGGCCGACTGCGTGATCGAGGTCGGCGTCAGGATCCCAACGACTCGGGACGAGTCCCGCTTAGCCCGTGAGCGCGTCGACTCCGACCGTGTCGATGAGATGGGTCGTGACCTGGCCCGACCGGAAGAGATCGCTCGCCAGGATCTTCTTGTGCGCGGGAATGTTCGTCGCTACGCCAACGATCGTGAATTCGTCCAAAGCGCGCTGCATGCGCGCGACCGCCTCGTGGCGATCGCGGCCCCACGCGATCACCTTGGCGAGCAGCGAGTCGTAATACGGCGGGACCTCATAGCCCTGGAAGCAATGCGAATCGAGGCGAATCCCAGGCCCGGCGGGCGGGAGCCAGGTGGTGAGCACGCCGGTCGAGGGAGCGAAGTTCGCCTCGGCGTCCTCGGCGTTGATGCGGCACTCGATGGCATGCCCGCGCACCCAGATCTGCTCCTCGCTCATCGAAAGCAGCTCGCCGGAGGCGAGCGCGATCTGCTCCTTTACGAGGTCCATGCCGGTTGTCATCTCGGTGACCGTGTGCTCGACCTGGATACGCGAGTTCACCTCGATGAAGTACGGCTTGTTCTGTGCGTCGACGAGGAACTCGAACGTTCCAACGTTGCGGTACCCGGAGCGCACGGCTGCGTCGACGGCGAGCTTGGCGATGTCCTGCCGCAGGCTCTCGCTGATCGAGGCCGAGGGCGCCTCCTCGATCATCTTCTGGTTGCGCCGCTGGATCGAGCACTCCCGCTCGCCGAGGCAGATCCCCCGCCCCGACTCGTCGACCGCGATCTGCGCTTCGACGTGCCGCACGCCCTCGAGGCACCGCTCGACGTAGATGCCGTCGTCGCCGAACGAGGCGCGCGCTTCGCTCGCGGCCTGCGGCCAGAGGCGCTGGAGCTCGGAGGGGGATGTCGCTTTTCGCATCCCGCGCCCGCCGCCGCCAGCCTTCGCCTTCAGCATCACCGGGTAGCCGATCGCCTCGGCGATCCGCAGCGCCTCCGCGACATTGCGCACCGGTCCGTCCGATCCCGGGATGACCGGCATTCCGGCGCGCTTCATGTCGAGTCGCGTTTGCGCTTTGTCGTGGAACAGGCGCAGGACATCTGGCGGCGGCCCGATGAAGAGGAGGCCGTGATCCTTGCAGACCTCGGCGAAGTCAGCGTTCTCCGAAAGGAATCCGTACCCGGGATGGATCGCCTGCGCGCCCGAGAGAAGGGCGGCCGACATGATCGCGGGAGTGTTCATGTACGACTCGCGCGCGTTCGCCGGTCCGATGCATATCGCCTCGTCGGCAAGATGGACCGGGAGACTGTGCGCGTCGGCTTCGCTGTAGACAGCGACCGACTGGATGCCGAGCTCGCGGCAGGCGCGGATGATCCGCACCGCGATCTCGCCGCGGTTCGCAATGAGGACTTTCTCGATGGGCGTCAGCGCGTTTCTCCCTTCAACAGCGGAAGCGACTGCCGAAGCGTGCTCTCGTCCGAAACGTTCCCGGTCACCACGTCAGGGAGGATCCGTTTGACGAGTCCGGTGAGCACGGTCCCGGGACCGAACTCGACGAACGCGGACGCGCCCTCCCCGTACGCCCGTTTGACCGATGCGACCCACTGTACTGGAGACCACACCTGTTTCTCCAGCAGTGCGGGCATCTCGCGCGCGTGCTCGTGCACGCGACCATCGACGTTCGCGATGAGGCGATAGCGCAGCGCGCTGAAAGGGGTCACGTCGATCGCCTGTCGGAGCCGCGGCGCGGCCCCCTGCATCGCGGGCGAATGGAACGCGGCTGAGACCCGAAGAGGTATGACCCGCTTCGCACCGATGCTTTTCAGGTCTTCAGCCGCGCGAGCAAGCTCGATACGCGGTCCGGAGATGACGACCTGGCCGGGCGCGTTGTCGTTGGCGACGACGACGTGCGTTCCGATGAGCGCACGAGCGACGACGTACGCATCGAGGCCGATCACGGCGGCCATGGCACCCGTGGGGTCGGCGACCTGCATGAGCTCGCCCCGCGTGCGTACCAACCGCACCGCATCGGCGAGCTTCAGCGCACCGCCAGCCACGAGCGCGCTGAACTCCCCGAGCGAGTGGCCAAGGACAACCACCGGCTCCCGCAAGGGGGCGCCCGCCGCTTCCTCAGCCGCGCGCAACGAGGCGATCGACGAAGCGACCAGTGCGGGCTGCGTGTTCGCTGTGCGATCGAGCTCGCCCTGTGGACCTTCGAAGCAGAGCGCTCGCAGGTCAACGCCGATCGCGTCGTTCGCCTCTTCGAAGACGCGCGCGGCGCTCGGGTACCGATCGGCCAGATCCTTCCCCATTCCGACAGCCTGGGATCCCTGACCGGGGAAGAGCCATGCGACCGCGCTGCTGGCCATGAGCGCGCCGAGTCTACGTACTGCCGCCGGTGAAACGCGACAGCACCCAAGTTGCACGCCGTGCGAGAGGCATCATCTCCCGCCATGGCACCTGTCTCGACCGTCAAGAGCCGCGTTCTGCTTCGCGTCCAGCTCCTGCAGCGACGCAGCACCGGGGGCGCGTGGTTCTACTGGATCGGCGCTGTGTCGATCGTGAACTCCGTGCTGAACGCGGCCGGAACCCAGTGGGGTCTCTCCGTCGCCCTCGGCATCACGCATCTCATCGATGGTCTTGCCGCAGCCTTGAGCAACACGGCAGGCACCCCGATGTACGCGTTCGCCGTCGACATCGCAGTCGCAGGCGGATTCATGTTGATCGGACGCGCTGCGCGGCGCGGGAATCTGGGTTGGTACGCGGTCGGCATCTTCCTCTATCTCCTCGACAGCATCCTGTTCATCGTGGTGAAGGACATCCTCGGGATCGCGGTGCACGCGATCGCGATCTACGGGTTCGCGTCCGGCTGGCGCGCGGCCCGCTCACTCAAGCAGCTCGACACGCCGACTCCAGCGTTGGTCGGCTAGCTCCGCCGGATCTCGTTCCCGTACTCGGGGAAGTACCGCTCGATCGTGGCCAGATCGAACTCACGCAATATCGACGTGTTGGGCTCGCGCGCCAGGAGAAATTCGAACGAGCGCTTCACAAGGTCCACGGCGTCGCCACCGCCATAGCGCTCGCGCTCCGCGCGTGAGACGCGTACGCGATGGTGTGTCGTCGTGCGATCCGTCACCGTGACGTCGGCGACGTGGCCCTCGCCCGACGCGCTGACACTAACGGCGATCCGGTCAGCGGAGGGCAATGACGAAGAGGGCCTGGCCGTACTCCACCGGCGCACCGCCGGCCACGAGGACCTCGCGAATCTCCCCGTCCGCAGGCGCGCTGATTTCGGCGACGTGACCCAGGGACTGGATCCCGCCGAGCACGTCGCCGCGCGCCACCTCGTCGCCGGTGGTCCACTCGCGCGCGGCGCTGAACATCCCGACCGTCGTCGCATGAACCCGCTGCGTTTTCTCGACGGGAGTCTCCTCGCGCATCACGGCCGGCGTCGTCGCGCGCGCGGTCTGCCCCTGCCGCGACACCGAGACCGCGAAGCCATCCGCTTCGACCTCGATCGTCACCGCAGCAAGGCCGTCAGGTAGCTCGAGGCGCAGCAGGTCGTCGACGAGACCGAGAAGCGGATCGTTGTTGTCGCTCATAGCCCGCCCTTCTCCAGGGGATTGCGCAGGATGCGCCGCCACCAAGGTTGTGGCAGAGCGGGCGCCGCGGCGCGGTTTGGCTCGACGAAGGTGCCGAAGGCGCGAAAGCGCTCATAGCGCAGCGACAGCAGGTCGGCGACCGGGACGCGCGACAGCCGGTCGAGCTGCGCGATGAGCGCGGTCTTGATCGCCGCGGCGGTCGCGTCGTGATCGGTGTGGGCCCCGCCCGCGGGCTCTCGAATGAGCGCGTCGGCGACGCCCGTCTCGAGGAGATCGGGTCCGGCGAGCTTCATCGCGACAGCCGCACGCTCGGCCTCCGTCGCGCTCCGCCACAGGATGGCGGCGCAGCCCTCGGGTGAGATCACGGAGTACGTCGCATTCTCGAGGGCGAGCACCACGTCACCGACGCCGAGCGCGAGCGCACCGCCCGAACCGCCCTCCCCGAGAACGACGACCACCACCGGGACGGCGAGGCGGGTCATGGCCTGGATGCTCGACGCGATCGCCTCGGCCTGTCCGCGCTCCTCAGCCTCGGGACCGGGATACGCGCCGGGCGTGTCGACGAGGGTGACGACAGGCAGATGGAATTTCTGCGCGAGGCGGTACAGGCGCATCGCCTTGCGATACCCCTCGGGGTACGGCATGCCGAAGTTGCGATGGATGTTTTCCTCGGTCGACGACCCCTTCTGCTGTCCGACGACGATCACCGGCCGGCCGGCGAGCTCGGCGATGCCGCCAACGATCGCGGGGTCGTCGCGGAATGCGCGATCCCCGTGGAGCTCCTGAAAGCGTTCGAAGACGCGGCTGATGATGTCGAGCGCGTGGGGGCGCGCGATGTTGCGCGCCGTCTGCACGGTTTGCCACGGCGTCGGCCGGCTCGATGCGAGCTGCGTTGCGTCGGTTATTAGCCCCGCTTCGACAGCGAGATGGCCGTTGCCTTCGGCCGTCCGGCGAGCTCCGACGATGCGGTCGAGCATGGACATGCTCAAAGGCTCCAACGCAGGTCTTGACTCGCGACTCGAAAAGCATTCAGGACGAACGCGATGCGCTCCTTCAGCTGGGTGCGCGGCACGACCTGGTCGACAAAGCCGTGTTCGAGCAGGAACTCGGAGCGCTGGAAGCCCTTCGGGAGCTTCTCGCCGATGGTCTCGCTCGTCACGCGTGCGCCCGAGAAGCCGATGAGCGCTCCCGGCTCGGCGAGGACGATGTCGCCGAGCGAGGCGAAGGATGCGAGGACGCCGCCGGTTGTCGGGTCGGTGAGCACGCTGACGAACGGAATGGCCGCTTCGTCAAGGCGCGCGACGGCCGCGACGGTCTTCGCGAGCTGCATGAGCGCGATCGTTCCCTCCTGCATCCGTGCGCCACCGGACGCGGACACGATGACGAGCGGCTTCCGCTCCGCCAGTGCGCGCTCCGCCGCGCGGGTGAGCTTCTCGCCAACGACGCTGCCCATCGATCCGCCCATGAACTCGAAGTCCATGACGCCCAGGACGACCGGGATGCCCGAGATCTGCGCGTTGCCGGTCAGGACCGCGTCCTTGTGGCCACTCTTCGCCTGTGCAGCCGTGATGCGGTCCGGGTACGGCTTGCTATCGACGAACCCGAGCGGATCCGAAGACACCATGTCGGCGTCGGTCTCGCTGAACGACTTTGGGTCGGCCAGAAGCTCGATCCGCGCGAGGGCGTCGAGCTTGAAATGATGGCCGCACTTCTGGCACACGTTGTGGTTGCGGTCGAGCTGCTTGTTGAACAGCATCTCGCCGCAGCTCGGGCACTGCGTCCAGAGATGCGACGGGAACTCCTTCGTCTTGCGACCGAATGGGTTGCGCAGCCTCACGCTCGAGCATCCTCCTCGCGATACCAGCACAACCCGGCGACGCCCGGACCGGTATGCGTCCCAATGATGGGGCCCGCCTCCGCGATCCAGTACTCCACGCAATGGAATCGCTGCTGAACCCACTCGCCGAGGACGTGAGCGCGCTCGGGATAGTTGGTGTGCATCGCGCAGGCGTGGATGCGCGACCCGGCGGGGATACGCTCATCGATGAGCTGCTTCAGCCGTTCGACGCCGCGCTCGCGCGTGCGGACCTTGTCGATCAGAACGCGGTCGCCGTCCTTCACCTCGACGATGGGCTTGATGGAAAGGAGTGCCCCGAAGGCGGCTTGCGCGCCCGATACCCGTCCGCCGCGGCGCAGGTATTCGAGCGTGTCGATCAGCGCGAGGATCTGCACGCGGCCTGCGAGTCGGCGAGCGAGCGCGACCACCTCTTCGAAATCGCCGCCGTTACGAAGAAGGCGGGCACACGCCGTCGCGATGAGCGTGATCCCGCCCGCGGTGGTCCGCGAGTCGACGACCTCGATCCTCGCCCCGTCCACCTGCTGCGCCGCGGTCTTTGCGACGGTGTGGGTCACCGATGCTTCGTTGATGACGGTGATCACGAGGATCGACTTGAACCCTTCGTCCACCAGACCGCGATAGATCTCCACGCATTCGCCGAGCGATGGCGCGGCGGTCGTCGGCGGCTTCTTCGACGACGCGAGCTTCTCGTAGTACGCCGCGGTGGTGAGGTTTACGCCAGGCGTGAAGTCCTCATCACCGAAGAGCACGTGGATTGGCATAAGGCGGAAGCGAAATTCGCGCTGCACCTCGTCCGACATCGCCGAGCTGCCGTCGATGACGATGACGCTTCGGTCGCTCATGCGAGCACGCGCACGTCGCCGACCACAACGCGCTCCGATCCGACGAGGAGCGCGCCATCCTCGGCGATGTCGCGCGCGACACCGCGCACCGGCGGCCGGCCTTCCCGGACAACCTCGACCTCGCGACCCAGGACCGTGGACCGCGTACGCCACTCTTCGAGGGCGGGCTCGCGTCCGGCGGGTGCCGCGACACGGTCGAGCTCGCGTGTGAGGTCGACGAACAAGGACAAGCGATCCACCGTGTGACCCGCGAGGGCAAGCGAGGTGGCGGTCGCGCGCAGCTCCAACGGAAAGTCGTCCAGACCCTGATGCACGTTCACGCCGATCCCCAGCACCAGCGAACCGCCTTCCCCATCAGTGGTCGCGTGGGCGAGTGCACCGGCGACCTTCTTATGGCCAGCCTCGACGTCGTTAGGCCATTTTAGGGAGGCGCCGCCCATTCCCACGCGGGCGAGGGCTCGCGCCACCGCAACACCCGCGAGGAGGGCGAAAAGGCCCGGCTCGGCGGGCGCGGGACGGAAGAGCCACGAGCCGAGGAGGCTCGTGCCGGCGGGGGCGGACCAGGACCGCCCGTGCGTACCTTGCCCGGCGGTCTGGTGGTCCGCGACGACGACGGACGGCGGCGAGCCGGCGGCGGCGAGCGCTCGAGCGCGATCCTGAGTGCTCGCGAGCGCCTCGTGGTATTCGATTGCGCGGCCGATCTCGAGCGACAGCGCACTCCGCACCGCGGGGATCGCCAGAAGCGCGAGGCGCATCAGCGCGCTGCGGCGAGAATGAGCGGCACGCGAACGATCTCGTCGATCGTCCCGTCCTTCGGGCTGCGCGTGTAGACCTCGGCAAATCCGATGATGTCGGACGGCGGGTCCTGGTAGGTCGCCGTGATGCTGAACGTCCCCTTCGCGGGCGCGCCAGCGGTCGCGGTGGTAAATCCGCTCGCCAGGACGCGGCCGGCGGTGTCAGTCACCTGCCAGATGAGCGCTGCTTCGAACACGCCCGCCTCGCCGCTGATCGTGAGCGGGCTACGGACCCGCGAGTTCGCGAGCGGCTCCTTCACGAGGATCCCGCCGCGGGCCGAGAGGAGCGGCGTTGGCGCCGGAGCGGGCGTCGGCGTCAAGGTTGGCGTCGGGCTGGCGCTCGCGCTGGCCGTTGGCGTCGACGTCGTTCGAACCGGCGTCGGCGTGGGCGTCGTCACGACGATCCGGTTGTCCACACATGCGGTCGAGAGCAGGACCGCCGCG
>JALYSZ010000263.1 GCA_030854525.1 Chloroflexota bacterium
GCTCAACTCTGGCACAACTTGGCCCTGATTCGCCTCGCCCGTCGCGAGTACGGCAAGGCCGCTGAAGCGCTCGACCGCGCGGAGACCCTGGCCCGTCACGGAAAGCTCGGCTCGCTCGAAGCCCGCCTTGTGTACCTACGCGGTGAGTTGGCGGCCGCCCGCGGCAACTGGCGTCAGGCCCAGGCCATGGCAAACGCTGCAGCCGACTATCCCGCAGCCCTCGGGCAGACGCGCGGCAAAGCCCTCTTGCTGCAGGCCCGAGCCGCATCCAAACTGAAGGCGCCAGCCGCACACATCCTGCCTCTACTCGACCGCGCTCTCTCGGCGCTCGCCAAGGAGCCCAGCCGAATCCAAGCAGAAGCCCATCAGGCCTACGCGACTGTCTTGGCCGATCGCGGTCAATGGAAGGACGCCTTCGCTCATTCCCAGACAGCCTACCGGCTGAGCACGACAACGCTTCGCTCGGAGTCCGCGGCCAAAGCGTAGGGAATCGCGAATCGGCGTTTCGAGATTAGGAGACGACGATTCGGAGAAGGTCGCTGGTACCCTCGCTACAAAGATTGCGCCGTCGGAACTCATCGCAAGGATTCCGCTCCTGGCGACGTGCGGGTCATCGCCTCAAACTTCGAGCCGTTTCTCATCGCGGTCAACAAGAGCCTGTGATCTGGACGGTATTCGCGCTACGTCAGCAGTGATGCGGTACGTCAGCCCCTTGCGGTACCCGGGTGGAAAGGCGCGAATTGGCCCCGTTCGTGGCGCGCTTACTCTCACAGCAGGCTAGGCCGACGCGGCGCTACGTGGAGGCGTACGCCGGCGGTGCCGGGGTCGCCTTGCATTTGCTCACGGGCGAATACGTCGAAGAGATCGTCCTGAACGACCTCGATTCTGGCGTCGCGGCATTCTGGCGCGCGGTCTTCTTCGACACCGCGAACTTCCTCGCACGACTCCGGCGCGCGCCGTTGACGGTCGCGATGTGGCGGCGGCAGCGTCGGATTTACTCAGCCGGCGGCGCTGACGACAGCGCCCTCGGCTTCGCGACCTTCTTCCTCAACCGCACGAATCGGTCTGGCATCCTCGACGGTCGGCCGATCGGTGGGTACGCCCAGGAGGGGGACTGGACAATCGCGGCGCGCTTCAATCGCGCCGCGCTCGAGGCGCGCATCAGACGCGTGGCGGCATACCGAAGCCGTGTCACGGTGCTGCAAGAGGATGGTGTCGCGGTAGCGCGCCGATACGCCGGGGTGCCGGGCACGTTCGTCTACCTTGACCCGCCGTACATCCACAAGGGCGAGCGGCTCTACCTCGATACCCTCGAGTGGAAGGATCACAAAGCCCTTGCGCGGGCACTTCGCGGCCGGCCGGGTTGGTTCCTCACCTATGACACCGATCGACGGGTCGGCCGCGATCTCTATCCCGATCATCGTCGGGCGCGGTATGAGCTCGCGCACACCGCGGGTCGACACCACGCTGGGAGCGAATTCGCGGTCTTTGCTCACGGGCTCGATGTCCCTGAGTTGGAGGGACTCGGGACCGGCGCCCGTTTCGTTCAGACGCGCGCAATCTGATGAGGAGCGGGCCTCGCCCTAGGGGCGAGCTCGGCGAGCGCCTCGGGGGGCTTGTCATCTACGCGCGTGCGTGCCTCGTGCGCGGGGACCCAAGGACGCCGACGAATCGCTGCGGACGTGGCGCGCGAACGTG
Organism: Chloroflexota bacterium; assembly: GCA_030854525.1. The sequence goes on from JALYSZ010000263.1 coordinate 1,699, forward strand.
CGCGCGCTCGGGGTAGTTGAATTCGAGTGAGGCTCGAGGCGAACCCGGAGGGAGCGACGACGGGGCGACGGGGTCGCTCGCCTTTTCTTTGTACGCCGCGCTGCCGATGATCCTTAACATCGGTTTTTGAGCCCATTGACCGCATAGTGCTTTCCAATCGGGGTAGTTTCGACCTGGACAAGGGAGTGGCCGCTGGGCGCCGGGTCAGTGCGCAGGCAACAGCTTCGGCATGTCCGCGAGGCTCGAGGTCGCGATCTCGAAATGGTGTCCTCGCTTGGGATTGCTCGATGATCCCGGTGTCAGCTTCCAACGCTTTGGCCAACCTGACCACCCCGGTCGCGCTGCTCCGGCGACCACGTATTCGTACCGTCAGCGATCGGCTGCCTCATCCAGCCGGAGTCCGTCAGCAGCCAGCAGCGATGCGTTGCTAAGCACACGTGATCGTTGACGTTGACCGGCACCTTCTCGACGCCGCATCAGTCCAGCGCAATCGATGCCACGGGTCGTCCAATTTCAAGTCCCGTTTTAGGCACCGGCACCGGCAGGGGCGAGACTGCCCTGCTTCCGAGGTCGATCACGAGGGTCTCGGTCGGGCGGGTCGAAACGATGAGCGCGCTGCCATCGGCGCGGAAGAACATCGAATCCGGCAGCTGGGCCAGCGGCCCGTAGGCTTCCCGCCGGCCGGCGGCTGCCGACCAGAGTTCAATCGTCTGCGCTGCTGGCGATGTGTTGGCGCTGACCAGGAGGCCGATATCGCTCGAGTTGGGACGGAAGCCAATGAAACCAATGCTGAGACCCGCCCCCAGCGTGCGGTCAACGCGGTTGCCAAAGTCAGCAAGCGTCCACGTCCAGAGCGAGCACCCGGTCGCCGCCGCGCAGCGGATACCGACGACATCGCGCCCGTTGGGGGCACCGTAGACCGCATAGTCCCCGTCGAGTTGCCAGGTTCGGCTGCTCGACCCGACCACGACGTAGGTCGACGGCGGAGATCCGTGCGGAACGATCAGTGCGGCCAGGGTCGACCGCGGGCGGTCCCAGCCGACCAGGACATACGCGCTGCCATCAGTAAGGCGGGCGACTTCCGTGGCCTTCCCGGACGTGATGTCCAGGGTCCGGATCGCCGAGTACTTTGGAGTCACTCCCTGATTCGCTCCCTGATCCAAGACGACGTACGCGACTCCACTGCCGTCGGCCGACCACAGGGGCGTACCGCCCGGGATCTCACCGTCGATCGCGATGAGCCTGTGTTGCTCGGTCGGTCGCGCGCCGTCGAACAAGTAGAGGCCCCACGCCTCGTTCTGAGGTTGGGCGAAGTACACCGCGCGCCGACCGTCAGGCGAGACCGCGCCGGCGAATTGGTTGAAGAAGCTCGGCGTTAGCTCTGCAAGCGTCGAAGTCTCGCCCTCCCGCCGAGCTTGCGGACCCGAGCCCGGTTCGTACCCTTGACGACCGCCTTGGTAGATGACGCCGAAATGAGGATTGAGCAGTCCGGCGACCGGCGTCGCTGTGGGTGGCGCCGTCGTCCCCGCCGTGACCGGTGTGCAGCTGAATGCGCGGGCGCTGCAGGAGAGCTGGAGCGGGTAGCGCGCACTGACGGTGCCACCCTCGGGTAGCCCGACCTTGTCGATCGTCAGTTCATAGCGAAGGCTGCCGTCGCGTAGGGGTCCGGCGGTGCGAACGACAACGCGTACCGTCTGACATGGCCCAACCGTCACGAGTTCACCCTCGGGCAGCGCACGCTGAGAAGGTTCGATGAGGTCATAGCCGAGGATCTGCAGGCCAGAAAAGCCCGTGACCGCGATCTGCGCGCGGCTCGTGATCGTCGCCGGACCCGGCGCGTCGCTCGGCAAGGAGAACCGGAGCGACCATCGCACCTGATTGGTCTGTGGATCCGAAAGTGTCACGGCCTCGAGCCCCGTGCGTAGTGAGGTCCCGAGCGTGAACGGTCCGACGACGGCGGGAGTGGATGACTCGCATGGACCCTGGCTCGGAAACGGCGTTGGGTTGGCGACCGCGCTCGGCAGCCGCGAGCTGAACCAGAGGCCGGCCGCCGCCAAAACCAACAGAGCGGCAACCGTCGCCGAGATCGGGGCGAGGGGCCGTGGCCGGCGTGATCGGGCGACCAGGGTCGCGTAGGCAGGCAGGCCGATACGCGGTTCGCGCGCGCCGAGGAGTGAACGGATCTCACCCTCCTCGGCATCGTTTCGATCATCGCTCCTCATCGCGCCAAACCCCTCTCCAGCCGACGATAGGCGGCCATGAAGTCCTTGCGGCCGCGCGCGAGGCGCGATTTCACCGCTTCTTCGCTCAACCCCAGCATCGCCGCAATCTCCTTACGCTCGAAACCCACGTCGTAAAACAGGAGTAAGGTCGCGGCTTGGTCCGCACTGATGGACCGCAGCGCGGCATGGACCTGCGCCGCTTCGGGATCGAGCGCATCCGGGGCCGCCACCTCGACGCCAGTCAGCGGCAAGAAGCGCAGGAGCGCTCGACGACGCAGGTGGCTGGTGGCGAGGTTGGTGCCCGTGCGATACAGCCAGCCGAGTGCGGCGGCAGGCTCTCGCAGCGTGCGTTCCGACCGGAGGCCGCGGATAAAGGCCTCTTGCGTGAGTTCGCTCGCGGTCTCGCGATCACCCAACAACTTGGCGAGGTACCCGGCGAGCTCCTGGGCATGTTCCTCGTAGAGCGCGGCCCAGTCGACAGTCATCAAGACCGCCGCATGTGCCGGCCGCGCGGACCACTGGTACATCCTGCCAATACAGACGCGTAGCGCCGCCTCCGCGGGTGCAACTCAGCCGCTCTTGTCTCGTTCAGATCCTCTCTCCCTCGCCGATGATGTCGGGGATCAAGACACCATGACATGTGAAGCCGCCAATCACGCGCTGCCCCTGCGGACAGGAACAGACGCGACCCGTTGGCCGCGTGGCTGCTGAACGAAAGCAAAAATTCGTGTGTCTACGTGTGTCTAGTGGGTAACGGTCTTACTAAACACACGTTAACTCAGCGGCAATCCAGATGCGCGAGGGAGGGGATCACATGAGAAGGTTCGCGGCCGTGATGATCGCGACCTTAGTGCTGGGGACGATCGCAGCTGAGCGAAGCGCGCAAGCCGACACCGGCAGTTGGACACGGATCGGGAGTTTCAGGATCGGCGCTGGCCCCGGCCAAGTCGGGTATGACTTCAGCACCGGCGACATCGCGCATGGGCCGCAGGCGATCGCCGCGAATGACACGGGCGAGGTTTACGTCCTGGACTCGGTTAACCGCCGGATCCAGGTCCTCCATGGCGGCTCCTTGGTGAACACAATCGACATTCCGAGCGCCGATTACCCACGCGAGCTCACGGTCTTGCGCCAAGGCCTCTTCATCCTCGACTCATCGAATCGTGTGATCTGGCTGGATTCTCGTGGCCAGTTGATTCGGATGTTCACGCTGCCGCCCGGCCTGAACGCAGGCAGCGTGCTGCGGGTCGCGGACTTCGCCGGCCGACCGGCACTATGGACCGCAACGACGCACCAGCTCGACTTGAACTCGCTGCCCAGCCAGGTGGATTTGGACGCCGGCAAGGGGCAGGGCCGCAGCGGTATTGGCGGACCCGACGGTCGGCGATGGCTGATGGACGGCCTCGGCGTTGGCACGTTGCACACGGCGGACGGGAAAACTAATGCCACGCTCACAGTTCGAAGCTACTTCGGCGACGCACGCATCGTGGGATTCGATGCAAAGGCGCAGCCGTACGTGGCGGTCGAAGATGTCTCCGACACGGCATCGACCATCGTGGTCGAGCAGACCATCAGACGCTTTAACGCCGCGGGCACGCTGACCGGGATCGCGCGGGTTCCGACCGAGCAATTTGTCATCAACCCCCGGCGCGCAGTCGAGGTCATGTCCGACGGCACGCTCTACGCGATGGTGCCGAGCGCGAGTGAGCTCACGGTGTATCGCGTCACGATGGGGACCACACTCATCTCGCGCCTGCCGTCTCCTTCGACCAGCGTGGCGGCTGCGCCCGCAGGAGCGAAGGGCTTTGCAAGCTTGAGCGCGGATTACCTGCGGACGCGCAAGCTCGTCCATGACCGCGCAATTAGGATGACGACGAGCGCCTGGCGCTGGTACGCGACCTACGACCGGTACTCCTGGGGAGCCGTGCGGGGCGCGGATACGCCGAAACCCATCCAGTTCAATGGCGTTGCTGACGGAACCTGGTTGTACGGGGTTCCCTACGACTGGGGCGGCTTCGATAGCACGGTCTTTGCCGACGGGCCCGGGAGTCACAGCGACGGGGCGCCCTGGGCCCAGTGGGACGGGGCCGATGGCGCGGTCAACAAGTATTGGCCGGGCTACGGACCGTTGATTGGAAACACCAACGGGTCCGGATACTACGTCGGGGGCACCGCGGGCATCGACTGCGCGGGTTTCGTCTACGCGGCCTCCGGATACACCACGGGCCCGAAGAAGGGCACCGGAAGTCTGATGACGGGCGGTAGTCTCGCGGGTCTCGACGCGGGATGGCCGGGCAACGTCCAGGCGATGAACTACTTCGCCTCGACCCCCCACACCTTCTTCTATGAGTCTCGACGTTGGTACAACACCGCAGGCTTCAACACGCTCGAGGCGACGACCGATCACTCGCAGACGAACATGGACGGCGCCAAGAATAACTTTCGGACTTGGGGTGACGCCGGCGGCTATCAGCACAAGTCCTGGTGGCAATTCTTTGGAGGCGATTGGTACGGACTGGCGCTGACGAATTCGGGGCCAGGTCAGGCGTGCGATGGCGTTCTGGGACAGAACGTCTGGTACAAGTTCTACAAGTCCGGCGCCGGTTCGGTGACGATCTCCGGAATCTCCGGCGGCGACCCCGACCTCTGGGTCTACTACTACAACAACGGCAACGCACCGACCACGTTGGTCGGTTACAGCGTCAACGGAGGCACGACCAGCGACACCGTTTCCGTACCCGGAGCCGGATGGTACTACGCCAACATTCACATCGATACTTCAAACGGTGCGTGCACGAACTGGACGATCAGCTGGTGACCTGAGCCTGCTAGTCGCCGCGGCCGGTCGACGAGGCCGGCCGCGGCGCGGCACCAGGTGAAGACGTGGAGCGCGTCGCGAAAAGAGGTCTCGTCAGCAGGGCCACAAGCTCCTCGGGAACCTTGGACGACGTGCCGGGATCATGCTCGACCGCGGACGCGTGCCGCGCCAGCGTCTGGGTCAGCCGTCCGGCAAAGTAAGCGCGAATATCGGCATCGAGGGGGCTGGGTACGTCACTCAGTACTGGTGCCCCGCCGCGCTGCGCGGCGAGGCGTTGCGGCACATCATGAACGATGAGTTGATCGATTCTGAGAGTAACAAGCTCCATCACATGCCCCCCGATCCCTGCCTCCGACAGTTGCCGCTGCTGAGGCGACCGTCGCAGTCGCGAGGAACTCAAGCGCAGCGGTACGTATTTGCGCGACGCCGGTGAGACGCGCTTCTCATATCAATACTAAGTGCTCGCTAGTCCTCGAGCGTGGATCGCCACCCCATCCCTGCTCTGGTAGCCGAAGCGCTGGACGCGAACGGAACGCCACGTCGCGGTGCCCCTCGAATGCCCTTCGATCCGCACTGTGAAACGATGGCGAACCGGAAACATCATCCACAGATGCCGTCACGTCGCGCCCGAGACGTTAGCGACCTGGGGACCGATCATTGGGTCGAGCCCACGGCCTCAGCGATGATTTCAGCCACAACTAAGTCGGCGTACGGGGTCTTGCCGGTGTAATTGCGACGGGTGGTCGCGGGGTGCTTGTGCCCGATGACCGAACCGAGAGGCCGGAGTGCAGCCAGGTGAGCGGCCTCGAATTGTTGCGCAGCGTGCGCGCGCAGGTGCTGGGCGGTCCAGCCCTTAGCGGTCCAGCCCATGGCCCGCCAGATGAGCTGCATCTGTTTGTCGCCGAGGACGCCACCGATACGCGAGGGGAGGAAGACGCCAGCGAAAATGTTGCGGATGGGCGTCTGGTTCTTGAAGGCGGCGATCGCGGCACCGTAGCGGGTCACCGCGGCGTCAGCCCACAGCAGGTCACGGAAGGCTTGAGCCTCGGTCGGCGTCAGATGATGAAATACCCCGTTCCTCTCCAGCAATCCCGAACCGCTCAGGCCAGCTGCGTCCCTAAAGAGGACGGGGCTCTGCTCGACCGCGCGTACGGTGAGGCGCTGGCCGCCGATCCGCAACTCCAGTCGACCCGTGTCGAAGCTCGCCTGGCGCAGCGCGCCGGTGAGCTGCTTGCGCGCGCGGTAGCGCAGGTACCTCACGGCATCGAGCTGTCCGTAGACCCACGTCCATGCGTAGCCGACAACGCGCTCGGCCAGCGCGCCGACCAGCGGCACGGAGCGGAACGTGTGGCTCTTGGTCGGCACCGCGCCGCCGAGCGTGAGGAAGAGCGAGTGCACCTGATCCAGGGTGACCTCGCCACACAGCAGGGCCTCGATCGGATAACGCGCTAAGGGCAGCTTCCGGCCCGGCTGGACCTTCCAGACCTGGAGGCCCTCCCAAACCGCTTCGCGCAGCTCCGCGTTTCGCGTGGGTACGGCCGCGTAGAAGTGGGCAAGGACGAGGTTGCGGCCGTGTTCGCTGCGGCTCCGCCCTCGCGCCGGGACGAACGGCTGGGAGAGCATGACCTCTAAATCGAGCTCGATGCGCGCGGGATCTCGCTCTTCTTCGTCGCGCCATTCCAGATGCGCCGTCGGCGCGAGATCGGGAAGCACGCTAAATCCGGACGCGCGCTGTTTGTGCGCGGCCTTCCACAAGATCCGGGTGGCGTCGACGATGTCCTTCTGTGTGCCGATGTCGAGGCGTGGCTCGTTACCGCGGGCGGCGCGCGGTTCCGGCTTTGCTTTGTATGTGCGCGGGCGGCCGGGCGCTGGCGGTGGGACGCTGCACGTCTTGCGCAGGCGGGCCACGTACAACTGGTAGTCGTCGACCGTGGCTTGCTCAAAGGCGAGCGCCTCGGGGATCTCGTGGGCGTGCAGGTAGCGGTGAAAGCGCTTGGCGTTCTTGAGGAAGGTCCGCAAGGACTCGTCGCCCAACCCCAGGGCCTCGGCCCGGTCCACGGCCCGCGCCAGCACGTCCCACAGCGGACCCCGCTCAGTGGGGGTAATCGCCTGGACCCAGCGCCGACAGGCCACCCGCGCGGCGGCAAGCTGCGCGTCACGCGACGGGGGTGCGGCGAGGGCCGCCAGGGCGGTCACGCGAGCCTCGAGGACTTGTGAATGCGGCGCACTGCACTGGCTTCCACGTCAGGTGACCTAGCCGGTAATTCACGCCACCTAGCGCTTTGTAGGAGGAGTTCGCGACCGACTTCAGGAGCCCCTAGATTGGCCGGAAATGGCTGAATCTCCCGGCCTGCACCCCACTCTGCCGCTCCTTTTCTACGCCGATGGCTACAAGTTCCCGGATATCTATCACACGAGCAGGTTCCTCGCACCCGATCCGATCCTCGCCCTCGAGGATGTCGAGGACCTCGTGCTTGTCGTTAGCTCGCTAGAGGAAGGTCGAGCACGCA
>JALYSZ010000278.1 GCA_030854525.1 Chloroflexota bacterium
CGAGGGACAGTGCGAGCGCGGCGTTCTGCTCGACGAGGAGGACCGCGGTGCCCTCCCGGTTGATCTGGGCGATGGCGTCGCGGATCCGCGCGATCAGGAGAGGGGCGAGGCCGAGGGACGGCTCGTCTAGGAGCAGGAGCTTCGGCTCGGCCATGAGCGCGCGTCCGATCGCGAGCATCTGCTGCTCACCGCCGGAGAGGTAGCCGGCGATGTGGCCGCGCCGGTCCGCGAGGAGAGGGAAGAGTGCCATCACGCGGTCGTACGGGCGTCGCATCCCCGCGCCGTTGCGGTTGCCGTAGCTGCCCGCGCGCAGGTTCTCGTCGACGGTGAGCTCCGGGAAGATGCGCCGCCCCTCGAGCACCTGCGCGACGCCGCGGCGGACGATGTTCGTCGCGTCCGAGTGATCGATGCGCTCGCCCTCGAACGTGATCGTGCCCTTGGTGATCTTGCCGCGGTGGACGTCGAGGAGACCTGAGATGGCGCGCAGGCAGGTCGTCTTTCCCGCGCCGTTCGCACCAAGCAGGGCCACGATCGCGCCGGGCGGCACGGTGAGCGATATGCCGCGCAGTCCCACGACCACGTCGCTATAGACGACCTCGACGTTCGCGAGCGTGAGCACGCCATCCCTCCCCGCGCCCGGGCGGGGTACAGGCTACCCCCGGCCGAGGGGCTCGACCGAACCGTGCCTGCTCTCGGCCCACATCGGCAACCGGCACGCGCGGAGCAGCGATCGTCTCGCGAGCGCGCGGCGCGAGCGCTCATCGCGCGGTAGCGACCTCTACCGCACTCGTTGGACCCGCTCTGCTGCATGGAATCCGGCACAGCGAACGCGGACGGAGCGGAGTGCGTCGCCTAGGACTCGGGCGATGGCACTTCAGCGATGACAGAGGCGCGCTGCCCTTCGGCACTGTCCTCGGCGTCACCTGCGGTGGATGGAGCTGCGCCGGGACGAACCAACGGCTCAAGCCACTCACGATCCGGACGAGCGATCAGGCGCGCGTTGTTGTAAGCCATATCGAGCGTGAGAACCGTGGCGGCCCGGTAAACGTCGCCTACCCGATCGATGCTCAGCGCGAGGTCAGCGCGGCCTAGATCTTCGAGGCTGAGAGGTAAGAGAAGTTGCAACTTTCCCACGTCCTCGTACGCCGGCCAGTAGTACTGCGGAATCGCCGTCTTGTAGTTCTGCTCGACGCGGAACTGGGCATGGCGGACCGCTTGTCGGACAGCCTCTGTCCGGCTGCGCTCATCAGACTGTAGGCGGCTGGGGAACCGCTCGACATGGTCGTTAACAATGTGTTCGTACTGAACGCGAAAGTCGAGCCTGGGGTCGTAGAGGAGGTCCGCCGGCTCGTCAAAATACGACGCGCGATCTGGAAGCCTTTGGAATTTCATGAGTCGGTGATCGCTTTCGCGGAAGAATCCCTCGAGAAACCATGGCTGTGGATACTCGGGCCTTGTTTGCTCGACGAAGTGTCCAAAGATCCGTTCAAAGTGTGGAGTGAGCAAGCCCGTATTGAAGCAAGCAAACCGACCTGCATCGGCCTCGACGACCGTAACCCGGCCCTGCTGATGAACCCGCCGGAAGGTATGGACCATGTAGCCGTACAGGATCGGGAGATCCCGATCGCTAGTTGTGTTTCGATAGGTCCAGTCCTCTGGCTGCGCGAGACCAGCCAGAGTCGACAAGCTGCCGGCAGACCATGAAGCGAACTCGTGAAATCTCACACTTCCTCCAACCCGCGCTCCTCAATCGTGGCTGCTTCCGCTAAGTCCGCTGCTCCCACTGAGACGTGCAGCTCCGGTGAGACCGAGGTAGTCGGTCAGGACATTCTCGAAGTCGCGGGTGGCGTCTTGCGTACCTGTAGTCGCATGCGCGACATCGTGTCCGCCAGCCACGGGTGATGACGCCCATCCACTGTCCAGCGCGTTCGAGGAGCGAAACTCTACTCGGGTTAACAAGGGCTGGCTAGGCTAGAGGGCACGCGGGGAGGTGGCCCCGCAATTTCTCTCAAGCAGGTGTTGGAGTGGCCTTGGACGCTCTTCGCGGGCTTGCAAAGGCCTATGAGATAAGGGCCATCGACGACGCTCCCTTCACACCGCTCACCCTTCCGCAGCTCATCGAAGAAGAGGACGAAGAAGACCTCGATATCCGGTTCAAGGAGCTGTCCTACGAATTGCCCGCCGCCTCGTGGAAGCCCGTTACGTGCGTCGGCCAACCACTGGCTGCGCCGCGTCGGTTCATCGACGGCACGGTCGTCTCACGAACGGTCGCGGCCCTCACCGTCAAGAATCGTCGGCGTCCAGCGTTACTTGCGTGCGTAGGAGCCCTCGAGCTCGACCTCGAGCACGGATCTCTCGTCCGTCGAACATCGCCCCGCGTCGAAACCGTGCTCTGCCTCCTGAGTAATGACATGCCAGAGGAACACCTCGGCCAACTGGCAGCCGGCCTACGGGGTCTCGGAATCGATCTGATTACGTCCATCACTGAAGAATTGAGTCCGGATCTCGAACTCCTGCGACGCCGCACGTTCGATCTGGCCAGTCACCGAATGGAGGAAGCCGAACGCGCGATACTGCTTGCGCGCCCAGCCGTTGCAGCGCTTGTCGACGGCCTCCTCGAACGCAGGCTCGTGACGATCGAGTCCCAGTCGATGTCCGCCCTCGGTATGGTCAAACGACAGGTCCGCCAGTACCTACCCAACGCGTTCGTCAACTTTCTGTACGAACTCGCCCCAGGCGAACGCAGCCCGGCTTTTCTGCTGCAGACGAAACACGCCACGATCGTTAGCTGGTACCTGCGCCTCACGGCTGAGGAACGCGCCGCGCCAAGTTACGGCCTCGTGCGACTGACGATGTCGCAGCAGTATCTCGAGAAGGCGTTCGCCGATCCGGCGGCGCGGTACCGCGAGATCTCGGCACTGTCTGCTTGGGCACTTGGTCTAAGGCATCGCGAAGGGCACTACGCGCGAGCTGGGATCTCACTCGAACCGATCGTGCGAGTGGAGGACGAGCTCCGGGCATTGTTGCCCCGAGTCGGTCAGCAAGTGGCGACCTTCCATCGAGCTCTGGGCGTGTAGGAGGAATGCATGGCGGGTGAATCGGAGCCGAAAGACAGTCACGTTGATGCCGCGCCTCTCGGTCGGATCGGTGCGCCGCGAGCGAGTGAGGCGACTACAGAGGAGTTCTACTTCTGGGTTCCAGAGGATCGCGTCGTCGAGAAAACACAACTCGTGCGAGTTGAGAGC
>JALYSZ010000297.1 GCA_030854525.1 Chloroflexota bacterium
GGACGGCCAACCCCGCACGGGCGTCGGCCACTTTTCCGATTGCGTCGACCGACAGCGGGAACGCCCCGGGCGCTTCGTGCCACTCGACGAGCTCGGTCACCCGGTACCTGCCGCTCGCCGTCACCGTGCCCACGGCCGGAGGCGGGGCGGCGGAGAAGGTGGTAAAGGTCCCACCGCCGGTCACCTTCGCCCGATCTCCGGGGACGAACGTCCCGGAGCCGGTGAGTCTGATCCTCGAGTTGTCGTCTGCGCGGGCGGACGCGAAGCCGCCCGCCGACGCGGTGGCGGTCCCGAAGTTGATGCTGATGAGGTCCCACCGAACCTTCCGAACCTTCCCAACCTTCGTCTCGTTAGCGCTCGCGCGCGCCGCCCCAGGCCCTGCGACCACCCCCAGGGCGGCCGCGACTCCCGCGGCCTTCAGGATCTGGCGCCGACTCAGTCGTGGCGTGTCCATACGTTTCCCCCACTTTTTAGAACTTGTGTCCAGCAGACGACGAGCTCCCCGGGCCTCCCCCTCCCGTTCCCCATTTCCCATCCCGAGCCGGGCACGGCGAAGCGGAGTCTACGGCGCCGGCGAAGCGCTCAGGCCTCGTGTGATCGCTCAGCGACTTTGACAGTCCTTTCTGCTCAGCGACGTTGTCAGTACCGAGGAGAGCGGAAAGTGTGTCGGGGTGCAGCCGGAAGCTCACCTGGTTCTCGACGGGAGTTGCCGCCCCGCTCCCCTCAATTGCCTACTCTGCTGAGGACCTCTCGCGTTTCACGGCTAGATTTCGCTTACCTGACTCTGGATCAGGTAATCGGTGGTTCGAATCCACCCTCCGTCCCGCGACTACCGTAGCCCGAATGCAACTCAATAAGATCGAGGCGGCCTTTGTCGATATGCCTGCGAATCACGCTTCGTCCGTGCTGACTCTTTGGGCGAAGCTGGCCCGCACACCCCAACTCGGGACGTTATGCCTCGGCCTGAGGGCCGAACGGCACTCGTGACCTGAGCACCGGCAGAAGACTCTCTTCGTAGACAACAAGGAGGCGACGAGTGATGAATTGGGACTACATGATGAACGGCTGGATGCGCGGATGGATGTGGATCCCGACGGTCCTCATCGTCGCGCTTCTGATTCTTGGGGTAATCGCGCTGGTCCGTGGCCTCTCGGCTGTAACCCCGCGCGAGGTGGACGACCCACTGGCGATCGCTGCCCGCCGCTTCGCTCGGAGCGAGATAAGCAAGGACGAGTACGAGACGCTTCGCTCCACGCTGTCGCGCTAGAAGATGCGCAGCGCGTCGCCGCCGGCAACGAAGACGATCAAGGTTCCCCTCGATCGGATCTTCTGCCAGTGCTGCACGGAGGACTTGGGCGCAGCGATCCGGCAGTTACCACATGTCATCGGCGCCCACATCGACCTCGAGCACAAGGTAGCGCACGTCACGGTGCATCCCGGGATGACGGACGCGGCAACGCTGCGCACGCAGATCGCGGACTGCAACTTCCGCAACCCAGTGCCCCTTCCGAACGCTGCGGTGAGCTCGCATGAGGCGATGCATCACGCCGCGTCGAAGACCGCCGTGCACGGTGGCGACGCGGCGATGGGCCATGACATGTCCGACCCGCGGATGGCCGCCGCGATGGAAACGGACATGCGCCGCCGGTTCTTTATCGCGCTTCTGTTCGCACTCCCTGTGATCGCCTACTCGCCGCTCGGGACGCTGCTCCTGGGGGGCCGCGCGCTCCCCGCCCCCATCGATCGGAACTTGATCCTGCTCGCGTTCACTACTCCGGTCGCCCTCTGGGCCTCGAGCGTCTTTCACACGGGCGCGTGGCGGTCGATCCGCTCGGGGGTGCTCAACATGAGCGTGCTCGTCTCCCTCGGCATCCTCGTGAGTTACCTGTTCAGCGTCGGGCTCACGTTCACGGTGGGCGGCGAGACGTTCTACGAGGCGGCGGTCATGCTCGCGACGTTCCTGCTGTTCGGTCACTGGATGGAGATGCGTGCCCGGCGCGGCTCGTCCGACGCGGTGCGCACGCTCCTCGAGCTCGCGCCGAGCGACGCAAATATCGAGCGGGACGGCAAGGTCGTGCGCGTGGCGGCCTTGGAGATCAGGGTCGGAGATGTCATCGTGCTCAAACCCGGCGAGCGTGCGGCGGTGGACGGCGTGGTGATCGATGGCCGCACCTCGATCGACGAATCGATGGTCACCGGCGAGTCGATCCCCGTCGAGAAGGAAGCCGGAAACGCGATCGTCGCGGGCACGATGAATCAAACTGGCTCGATCCGCTTCCGCGCGACCAACGTCGGCG
>JALYSZ010000306.1 GCA_030854525.1 Chloroflexota bacterium
TGGCAGTTCACGACGCTCGCGACCATAGCGGCGTGGCTCTTGTACATCGTCGCGTTCCTCGTGCTGTTCACCGTCCTGCGCGAGGCGACCGGGGCACTCGCTCTTCTGCCGGTCGCCACCGCGGCCTGGCTGCGCGGTGCGCGCGCCGGCGCACTTACCGCGATCACCTTCGTGCCGATCAACGCGCTCCTCTTCCTTGGCGAGGGGTCGACCCTCATGCAAAGCGTCGCCGGCAACACGCTCTCCGCGATCGTCTTCGCGGGGATCGGGGGTCTCATCGGTCACATGCGCGAGTCGAATCGGCGCGTGTACGAGCTAACGCTCTTCGATCAGACGACCGGCTTGCCGAACCGGGTGGCCTTCCAGCACGAGGTCGCCCGAGTGCTGGCCGCGGCGGATCCCTTCGCCATCGTTGCCCTGGTGCGGGTGAATGGCTACGACGATGTGAACGAGAGCTTCGGTTACGAGTTCGGCGATGAGCTCCTTCGCGAGCTCGGCCGGCGGATTTCCGCCGCGGTCGAGACCTCTGCCTTCGTCGCCAAGTTCGACGGAGGAACGTTCGGCATCCTGAGCACATCCGTGGCGATCTCATCGCGGGCTCTTGCCGAGTCCGCTCTCGCCGTATTCGATTCACCGCTCGCCGCCGACGCACAGGACCTAAAGCTCGAGGGCCGCGTCGGCGTGGCGCATTTCCCCGACCACGGCGCGACCGAAGCTGCGCTTCTCCGCAGGGCCCGAGGCGCCCTCCACGATGCCGAGCGCGCTACGGCCCGGTGGGCGCCGGCCACGAATGTCACCAGCGACGTCGAGAACCGTGGCCGGCTCGAGACTCTGACCGCGCTACGCGCGGCTTTGACGAACGGCGAGCTCCGGCTCCACTACCAGCCCATCGTCGAGACCGCCGGGCATCAGCTCCACGAGCTCGAGGCCCTCGTGCGCTGGCAGCGTGGCGGACGGCTTGTCTCCCCGGCCGAGTTCATACCCCTGGCCGAACGCAGTGGTCTCATCACCCCACTCACCGACTGGGTGGTCAACGAGGCCCTGCGCCAGGTCCGCGAGTGGCGGGACGAGGGGACGCGCCTCCGAGTCGCCGTGAACGTGAGTGCGCGCAGCCTGGATCCCGCAGCCCGGTTCGCTGAGAAGATCGACGATCTGCTGACGCGCCACGATGTCGACGCCGACCAGCTCACCGTCGAGGTGACCGAGTCCGCGGTCATGGCCGATCCCGAGCAATCGATCCGCGTACTGACCGCGCTAAAGGCTCTGGGCGTTCACATCGCACTCGACGACTTCGGGACGGGCTACTCGTCGCTCAGCTACCTGTATCAGCTCCCTCTGGATGCGGTGAAGATCGACCGCTCCTTCGTTCAGCGACTCATCCGCGACGCGAACACGACGACGATCGTCCGCGCCGCGATCGACCTGAGTCACGCTCTTGGCTTCGACGTCGTCGGCGAGGGGGTCGAGAGCGCCGAGATCGTCGACCGGCTGACGGTCATGGGGTGCGACCTCATCCAAGGCTTCCACATCGCCAAGCCGATGCCGGTCGCCGAGACACGCGCATGGCTCGACACCGCCGCCGCCAAGATCGAGATCACTGTGGGTCCCGCGCGCCGGGCCGAAGCCGTTCCCACTCCGATCGTCCGGGGCCAAGGCACGGTCCTCGTCGTCGACGACGAGCATCCGCTCCGCGTGGCGGCTCACCGCATCCTCTCCGCGGAGGGCTACAACGTGATCCATGCGGCGACAGCGAGCGAAGCGCTTCGCATGTGCGCCGAGTACGACGGGCACCTGGACCTCGTGCTGACCGATGTCTTTCTGACCGACTGGCGCGGCCACGATCTCGCCGAGCACCTCCGGCGCCAGTACCCCGGTCTGAAGGTCATGTTGATGTCCGGCGATCCAAAGGCGAGCCCGCTCGTCGCCGGCCAGACCCTTCTGCGGAAGCCGTTCACCAAGAGACAGCTGGTCGATGGGGTCAAGGACATGCTGACCGCATCGCACGCGGCCTAGTCACACCAGACATCGTGCGGGTGGCACGGAGGTGGTGAGCAGCCTCGGGGGCTTCTGAGCGAGCGGCCCCTGACCGGCGCTCCATCGCGATCCCACGAGGGGCCGAGCGAAGAAGACCCCGGCGCTGCTCAGGCCTGGAGCCGTGACAGGACCCGCACGATGCGTGGGACTCAGGCCGCGTCGCTGCGGTCGCCGTCCGTGGAAAGGGCCTCCTCGGCGCGCCTGAGGAACACTGTCGTCGTCGCGAAGTCCTCGCTCCAGGTCGCCGTCCCCGCACGGACGTTCCACCGCGCGCTTCCGAACGCGCGAACGGTGGAGGTCATCGTGCGCATGAGCTCGTCGAGCCGCGCGCGCACGAGCGTGGAGAGACGCTCCCCGCGCGACGCGTCGCGTCCGGCTGGAGCGACCGCGGCCACGCCCGAATCGCCGTAGCGGTACGCGGTGACGTCGCCTCCGAGTAGCGTCGCGGTCGCGCCGAGTGTCGCGCGGATCGCCCGGTGGACCATGGCGCGGCGCGTGGCCTCGCCGACTCCGTCGACATCCAGCTGCGCGAGGACGACCGCGAACGTTGGTCCACCGTCGCGCGCCGCCGCGATCCGCTCGCGGATGGACGCGACGAGCACCCGATCGAGGTACGCCTCGGCGACCGGGCGCGCGCGCGGGAGAGGAACTTCCGCCACGACGGGGAACGCGCGCGGTTCGGCGGTTCCCAAGAGACGGAGAAGCGTCGGGAGCATCTCCGACCATCGCTCGCGCTCCGCCATCCGCTCCGCCGCGCCGAGCGAGGTGAGACACACGGTCGCCGCAGTCGCCGGCGCCAGGTAACCGCCTTCGATGAGCGACTGCAGCGCACGGCCGAATGCGCCTGCCGCGAACGGCAGCCGCTCCGCCGCGATCGCGGCGAGCAGTGCGGCTGGTCGGGCGGGGCCCGCCGCCAGGGTTTCGAGAAGATAGAGGCGGAAAAACGCGGTCGCGAGACCGGTCGCGCTTGGGCGGACCATCTCCCCTCCGAAGGCAGAAGAGAAAGCGACCCGGACTTGAGGTGGCCCGCGACGTGCCATAAAGCGCGACGATCGGCGTCGCGGAAAAAGCGCTACTGATCGAAAGCGAGTGTGCGGCAGTTCGCGTGCCGCCGGTCTGGTCAGGCTCGGATGCGCTCTCCCTCGGTCTCCGCGAACGCGAAGATGTCGATGATCTTTCGGATGTGCGAGGTCGCGGTCTGGTCGGTCCCGGCGTCGCCCAGAGTCAGGATCGCCCATGCCGCCGCGTTCGCGTCGAGGGCGGGATGCCGGCAGTTGCGCGCCCGCCGTGCGCGCGCGAGCGCAGCGGCGAGCCGCTCACCTGTTTCCTTCCGTAGATCGCGCCCGAAGTCGCGCAGCCGAGCATCGACCCCGCAGGCTTCGATCATCGCGCGCAGCAACGCAGCGTCGGATCCCACAAGAACGCGGGCGACCTCCGCCGGGAAGTCGGCCGCCTGGTTGGGTCCGAGCGCGTCGAACGCGCGCACGCGATAGTCGTGCTCCTGGTCCATCAGGTACCGCATGAGCTCGGCTTTGTCCGGGAACTGGTGGTAGAAGGTCCCGATCCCCACGCCTGCCGCTCGGCAGATCTGATGAACGCTCGCCCCGTACCCCGTCTCGCCAAAGGTGGTCCGCGCGGCGGCAATCAGGCGCGCGCGCTTTTCCTCCGGGCGTCGCTGTGCATGCCCGGTCGTTTGATCCGTCAGAACACACAATGTGTCCGCGCGTCGTACCCCCACGCAACCTTCGTGTTGTCCCCTTCATTTGCAGTGGCCGCACGGTTTCGACAAGGGGCGCACACTGCCTAGGTTGGCCGACGAGGAGTTGGGCCACGCCGCCCCGGACTTACAGCGTGGCGCGATCGCGGTCCTGGACCCTGATGCGAACGTCACCTGGGCCGACGAAGCGTGGGGGCCTGACAACGAGGAAACCGGTCTCCCTTACGTGCCGATCGGGGCGAACCTTCTCGAGGCGTACCGCGGCGACGACGATCCGAGGGCCCACGCGATCGCGCATGCGATCGTGGCGATCTTCGAGCGGAAGGCGACGTACTTCGAGATCGAGCACCGCCCGAGCGGTGAGAGCCAACGCTCCTACCTCACCTCGGTAGCGGCCCTCCGGGGCGAGCGCGCAGGCGCGGTCTTGATCCATCGAGTCGTGAGCGGGCGCGGACAGCCTAACTCCCCTCGACCGGTCGACGCTAGGCGTGTCAGTAGCGGGTCGCCGCTCCGCGGGCTGGAGCGGCTTACACCGCGAGAGCATGAGGTCCTCGAGCTCATGGCAGCAGGAATGGACAACCGCGCGATCGCGGCGAAGCTACGGATCGGGTACACGACGGTCCGCGGCCACGTGCGGTCGGTCATCGAAAAGCTTGGGGCGCGGTCGCGACTCGAGGCCGTGGCTCGGGCATATCAGAGCGGCTGGGTGACGACGCAGTGACCGCGGCCCCGGCTCGGCAGGATTTTCCCGTACCGAGCCACATCGCTTTGCTCTACCGCGGGGACGCGGAGCTGCGCGCTGCCGCGTTCGCATTCCTTCGACCGGCCCTCGATCGCCCGAATGAGGCGCTGTTCTGCTTCGGCGAGCCCAGCGCGGGCGAGGGTCTCCTGCGGGCTCTGGAAAAGGAAGTCGGCCGTGACTTCTCATCTGACTTTCGGGCCGGCCGCATCGCGGTCGGCCACGCAAACCCCGACATCGATCAGCAGCTCGAGAACGTCATCGTGCCACTGGAGGCGTTCCGCGCGAGTGGCTTCAGCCTCGTAAGGTTCGTTGGCATCGTCGCCTGGAACGTTCCGTCCTTCCCGCCGCCCGAAGATTTTCTCTGGTTCGAGTCGAAGCTCACCGAGCTCCTCGCGGGGTTCCCCGTCATCGCACTATGCCCCTATGACGTCGCCGGACTCCCTGCTCGGGCGATCGCATACGGAGCGCTCGAGACGCACCCCTTCGTGTTGAGCGACGGCGCCCTGCGGGAGAACCCGCAGTTCATCCCGCACGAACGCTACCTCCGCGAACGTTTGCTTCGGTTGCCCTGGCTCGAGGAGGAGACAGCCACCTAGCGATGATCAACGGCGTCGTATCCAGCAGCCCGGGCTTTCTGCCGTTCGACCGCTATCTGAAGGAGCGACTCATCCATCCGCCCTGGCTCGAGCCCGACGAAGAGCGGCGACGTTACCCCAGCTTCGGAAGGCCATCCAAGGCGTGCCCGACGTAGCCGAAAGCGATGAAGCCGAGGACCGCGACGCAGACGAGGAAGGCGAAAATCCAGAGCAGGAACGCGGTATTCCTAACGTGGGTGCTGTCGTCCCTGACTCGCTTCGCTTATTTCTCCTCCATCGATTTCGCGATGGCGGCGAGGAACTCCTTGTTCGTCTTGGTCTTGCCGAGACGCTGCAGAAGGAGCTCCGTGCCCTCGATCTGACCGACGGCTGAGAGCATCTTGCGAAGCAGAATGACCTGCCGCATGACCTCGGGAGCGAGCAGCATCTCCTCGCGGCGCGTGCCGGAAGCGGGGATGTTGATCGCCGGGAAGGTGCGGCGCTCCTGGAGCTTGCGGTCCAGGATCATCTCGGAGTTGCCGGTCCCCTTGAACTCTTCGTAGATCACGTCGTCCATTCGGGATCCGGTGTCGACGAGGCACGTGGCGAAGATCGACAGCGAACCGCCGTCTTCGATGTTCCGTGCCGCACCGAAGAAACGTTTCGGCGGGTATAGCGCGACTGGGTCCATACCACCCGAGAGCGTTCGGCCGGACGGCGGGACCGCGAGGTTGTAGGCGCGCGCGAGACGGGTGATCGAGTCGAGAAGGATGACCACGTCTCGGCCGGTCTCGACGAGACGCTTTGCGCGCTCGAGCGCGAGCTCCGCGACGCGGGTGTGGTTCTCGGTGGGCTCGTCGAAGGTGGATGAGAAGACCTCACCCTTGATCGAACGGCGGATGTCGGTAACTTCCTCGGGTCGCTCACCGACGAGCACGACCATGATGTGGACGTCCGTGTGGTTCCCGGAGATGCCGTTGGCGATGTCCTTCAACAGCTGCGTCTTGCCTGCCTTGGGTGGCGACACGATGAGCGCGCGCTGCCCGTAGCCAAGCGGGTTCACGAGATTGATCAGTCGCTGCGAGAGGTTCGCGTTGTCAATCTCCAGGTCGAACATCTCATCCGGAAAGACCGGGACCATGTTCTCGAAGACCGGGCGGCGCTTCGCCTGCTCAGGGTCGATGCCGTTGACGGCTTCGACGCGCAGGAGGCTGAAGTACTTCTCGCTGTCCTTCGGCGGCCGCGTTTGGCCGGTGATGAAGTCGCCCGTTCGGAGACCGAGACGGCGCACTTGGCTCGAGCCGACGTACACGTCCTCGGGTGAAGGAAGGAGCGAGCGGCGCCGGAGGAAACCGAAGCCGTCTTCGACGATCTCGAGGATGCCTTGAGCGAAGATGGCGCCCTGCGCCTCGGTCTGCGCCTGCAGGATGCGTGTGACGAGGTCCTGTTGCCCGAGGTCCGCGGCGCCTTCTACGTTGAATTCTTTGGCGATCTCAACGAGCTCTTTTGGCTTTTTCTCGTTGAGCTCGGTGATCGTGTAGTACTTGCGACTCGCTGCGGCGGGCGGGGCTTCGCGTCGGGTGGCCGTAGCGGTCGCGGTCCCTCCGTTGCCGCCGTTTGTCGCGGGGCCGTTGGAGGCTGGACCGTTTGCCGCGTTCGCGGCGGGGGTTTCTTTGCTTGTAGGGGTCTGTTCTGGTGTGGGTTCTGGATTGTCCAAGTGGTGTGTTCGCTCCTTAGCTTTGCCTGCGGCCTTGTCGCCCAGGTCTTTGGCTTTCGTGGGTCCGGTGGGCGCATTTGGGTGCGCACGCATCCGGCTGGTGAGAAGGGGAAAGGTTGTGTGAGCCAGTATACAGCGACATGCCGACTCTGACCACGTCCCAGGCCGCTGACCTCGTTGCGCTGTCGCGCGACATCCACGGGCACCCCGAGCTCGCCTATCAGGAGCGCCATGCGCTCGGCGCGATCAGCGCGTTCCTGGAGCGTGCCGGTCACGGCGTCGAGCGGGGCATCGGCGGGCTCGAGACCGCGTTCCGCGCGCGAGTCGGTCCAAAGGATGGTCCGGCCGTCGCTCTCCTTGCGGAGTACGACGCGCTTCCCGATGTCGGGCACGGCTGTGGTCACAACCTGATAGCGATCAGCAACGTCGGTGCCTACCTGATCGCCGCGGCGAGTGCCGCTCGTCTCGAGGTCGGCGTCGAGCTGATCGGCACGCCGGCTGAAGAGAACGGCGGCGGCAAGATCGACCTATTACGTAAGGGTGTCTTCGATCGGATCGTCGCAGCGCTCTCGTCGCACCCCGCCAGTCAGGGCCACTGGGCCGTGAGCGCGACGGGCCTCGGCGTAGTGGGAAAACGAGCCGCATACACGGGGGTCGCCGCTCATGCGAGTTCCGCGCCGGAGAAAGGCCGGAACGCACTCAATGCCGTGATCCGCCTCTTCGTCGGAGTAGACGGCTGGCGACAGCAGCTGGAGGCCGAAGCGCGCGTTGTCGGCGTCATCACGGATGGAGGTGGCGTGCTGGGTGTCGTCCCCGCACACGCCGAGGCGATCTTCGGCCTGATGGCGAAGGAGGCGGCCACCCTCGATGGGATGGTCGAGCGCTTTGGCGACCTCGCAAGGGGCGCGGCACTCCTCACCGGAACGAAGGTCGAGATCGCCGAATACTTCCCGCGCTACGAGCCAGTGAAAGGGAATCGCGCGCTCAGCGACCTGATCGCGGCCGAGCTCGAGCGCCGCGGCGTTAAGCCGGCGCGCGGCGTCCTGGTCACCGCAGCGACGGATCTCGGCAACGTGTCGACAAAGGTGCCGACGGACTGGGTCCGCTTCCCAGTGAGTGAGAAACCGGTGCCGGGCCACTCCGAGCAGATGCGCGACGCGAGCGTGAGCGATCTCGCCCATCGCAATGCGATGATCACCGCCGAAGTTCTCGGCGCCGCGGCGGTGCGCGTCGCGACGGACAAATCCCTCCGCGAGCGGATCGCCAAGTGACCGCTGATGGGTTCCGCGATGACCTGGTCAAGCTGTCGCGTGAGATCAACGCGGACCCCGAGCTCGCGTACGAGGAGCATCGGGCGGTCGGACGCATCGCCGCCCTCCTCGAGAAACACGGTCACAAAGTCGAGCGCAATCTCGGGGGCCTCGCGACGGCATTCCGCGCGCGTGTCGGTCCCCCGGGGCCCGCGGTCGCCCTCCTCGCCGAGTACGACGCATTGCCGGACGTCGGGCACGGCTGCGGCCACAACTTGATCTCGATGACGATCGTCGGCGCGTTCCTTACGGCGGCCGCACGCGCAAAGGATCTCCAGGTCGGCATCGAGCTCGTGGGCACGCCGGCCGAGGAAAACGGCGGGGGCAAGATCGACCTGCTCGACAAGGGCGTCTTCAAAGACACGGTCGCCGCCCTCTTCTCGCACCCCGGCGCCGGAGGCGACTGGAGCGTGAGCGAAAAGCTTCTCGGCATCGTGGTGCAGCGCGTCATCTACGAGGGCCTCGCCGCACACGCCGCCGTCTCGCCGGAGAAGGGACGCAACGCCCTCACGGCCCTCATCGCGCTTTTCGTCGCGGTCGACGGCTGGCGGCAGCACCTTCCCTCCACGGCACGTGTGCACGGGATCATCCGCGAGGGCGGCGTTGCTCAGAACATCATCCCGTCCCGCGCCGTAGGCGATTTCGGCATCCGGGCCGCCGAAATGGGCACGCTCAAGGAAATGGTCGAGATGTTCAAGGACATGGCGAAGGGCGCGGCGCTCCAGACCGGCACGGAGGTCACGATCGAGGACGAGATGCGTCCCTACCTGCCGATGGAGGCCAATGCGATGCTCGGCGACGCGCTCGAGCAGGAGCTCACCCGGCGCGGCAGGTCCCCGTCGCGAGGGGATCTCGTGACCGCCTCGGGCGACATCGGGAACATGTCGCAAAAGGTGCCGACGGACTACATCGGCTTTCCCGTCAGCCCGGAGCAGATACCCGGGCATTCCCACAGGATGCGCGAGGCTTCGGTGAGCGACTACGCCCACGAGAGCGCGTTCGTCGTCATCGACTCGCTCGCCGCGACCGCCCTGCGTGTTGCGACGGACCGCGCGTTCCGCGAGTCCCTCCGCAAATGACGAGCGACCACAACAAACGCAATCGCGCCTCGCGCGATCGGCTGGCGGCCGTCATCGCGTGGATGAGCGGTGAAAGCGTCGTGCTGCCGGGCGGCTGGACCGCCGGTGCTCTGCTCGCGCACCTAGCGTTCTGGGACAGCTTCGGCGCGGCGCGCATTGAGAAGTACATCCGCGACGGAAAACCGATGGAGTTCGGCAGTGACGTATTGACCGAGTTCATCAACGCCGCAGGTCTTGCGCAATGGACCGCGACGCCGGTCGGCGCGGCCGCCGAACTCGCGACCACCGCGGCTGCGAAGATCGATCGGCTCATCGAAGGTCTTCCGCAGGACACGCATGACGGTATCCGCGCGATGAATCTGCCTCGGGTCCTGGATCGGTCCCTCCATCGGAAGGAGCATCTGGACCAGATCGAGCGGGCCCTCCGGTGAGAACGAGCTAGTCGGCCGGCAGGACCAGCCCGGCGCTACCGTCGACGGTGATGCGCGACCCGTCCGCGATGCGTGTCGTTCCGTCGCCGGTCGCGACCACCGCGGGGATGCCGTACTCGCGCGCGATGATCGAGGCATGTGCGGCGACGCTCCCGACGTCCGTGACGACGGCGGCTATGCGCGCGAAGAGCGGAGTCCACGCCGGCGTGGTCACGGGACAGACGAGGATCTCGCCGGCTTGGACGCGATCGAACTCGTCCGTCGAGCGAATGAC
This sequence comes from Chloroflexota bacterium, assembly GCA_030854525.1. The sequence goes on from JALYSZ010000306.1 coordinate 9,880, forward strand.
CCGCGCGCGGCCCGTCGCCCGTCCGGGACTCGCCGGAGTACCGCGGATCGAGGAAGTCGCCTCTGGCGCGGGATCGCGCAGCGCGCGATCGGCCGCGTCGAGGAGCGTGGTCAGCATCCGAGGAGGACGACCCAGGACGAGTGGCGCAGCGAGGCGGCGTTGCTCTTCCCAACGCGTCCGGCGGGTGACGGCCTCGACGCCGAGCCTCGTGGTCGGCTCGTCGAGAGCTCGCGCGACCTCGGGGCGGGTGAGGAAGTACACATCGCTCGCGGCTTGGATCGTGTCGCGCGAAGCGAGGGCCTCGCCGATGCGCGCCAGCGCACGGCGGAAAGCCGGCCACGCCCGGGTGAGATCGGCGACCTGCTCCTCACGAAGCCGCGAGGCGCGCTGCGCCTCGGCCAGGCGGCGGTCGAAGCGAGCGAGCTGCCCGGGCGAAAGGGAGGCGCGTGCTCGACGCTCGAGCTCCTCGCGCTCTTGGACGAGGCGCTGGTACCGAGCAGCCCGATCCTTATCGGGGATCGCCGCGGATTCCCCCGCCGTGGGGAAGTACCAGTCGAGGGAGGACGCGGCGTGCGCCGGCGTGCTGGGAACAGACAGCCCGCGAAGGAGTTGCTGGTGATTTCCGCCCACGGCCTCGCGTAGCTGCGCGCGATAGAACTGGGCGAGGGGGATCTCGGTCTTCCAGCCGTATCCGGCGACCATCGTGATCGAGGTGAAGTAGTGGCCGGCGTGGATCGCGAGGTCGTCGACGACGGTGGCAAGCCGGTCGACCGACGCCGTTTCCATCTCGCTCTCGGCCGATGCCACGGCGGACAGATATTTGGGCAGGATGTCCGCGCGCCATTCGTTGACGTAGAGGTCGATGCCAAGGTGGGCGAGCGGCGGGATCGCGGGCGCGACGCGGCGCGGATCTCGTGCGAGGCGAACGAGGAGGCCGGGGAGCATGCGCGCGACCGCGCGGGCCGACGCCGGCAGGAATCCGAGGTTGTAGTAGTACCAGCCGTTGACGATGACATGCAGTGGCCGCGGCGCGGGCTGGCCGACGAGCCGGGCGTAATCCGCGTGCATCGTCTCTTCCATTGTCGTGAGCAGCCAGCTTTCGAAAAGCGGCGTCACCGGGTCGCCGATCCACTCCCCGAGGCGGAAGTTACGCGCGAATGCCCCCGGCGGTGCGTCCCAACGCACGTCGATGCCCGTCATCGACCGCGCCGAACCGACCGCTGCAGGGTCCCGACAGTCCACGCGACATCCTCCGCCGCCTCCATCGCGCCCATTCCCAGGTAGTCCTTGTACGCGCGCATCGTCGCCGACGACATGAGGATGAGGAGGACGCGCGTGAGGCGCTCGAGCTCCGCCCCCGTCACGCCCGGCACGCGCTCCGCGACGGCTTTCCTGATGATGCTGACCCGCTCGGGCATGGTCCGACGGCGCACCTCCTGGCCGAGCTGGCTCGCCATCGCCGCACGGACCTCGGCGTCCATCGCCTCGTTGCGCCGGTAGAGCTCACGCGCGACCGCCCCCAGGTCGTCGCCTCCGACGTCCGGGAATTCCGTGAGACCGGTCTTTCGCGAGAGATAGGGAGCGAGCGCGGCGACGAGTTCCGCTTTGGTGCGGAAGTGCCGGTAGACAGTCGGCACCGAGACCCCTGCCTCGGCCGCGACCGCGGGCACCGAAAGACCGGCGACGCCCTTTCCCATCGTGCGGACGAGGCCGTCGAGGATCCGCTGACGCGTCAGCTCCGCCTGCTCGTCCCGCAGCGGGCTTTCGTAGGTGCGCGACCGCTTGGCGCGGCGCTTGACATTGGTGATACGTTTCATATCGTCATTATATGGACCGTGTCAAAGCCGCACCGCGGGCGGCTCTGGCGGGGCCGAAGGGGATAAACAAATGGCGAACGTCGCACGGATCGGGGCGTATGCCGGCTGGATAAGCGTGATCGGGATCTTCGCACACAACATCGGACTCACCGCAATCGTCGGGCAGCGCGTCAGCGGCACGACCGACGTTGCGGCCATACAGGACTACTACCGGCACACGATCATCGCGCCCGCGAGCATCGCACCATTTCTCGTGATGATCTCAGTGCTCGTCTTCGCACTCGCGATGCGAGAGACGCTTGCCGGCCTCCCCGGCGGACGATTCCTCGCGAACCTCGGTCTCCTTCTTGCGGCTACCGAGGTTCCCGTGATCTTGACAGAAAGCTCGCTTCAAGCCGCGCTCGTGACCACGGCGACAAGCGGCGGCGACGTCCTCCCACTCTTCCGCTTCTGGGATGTCCTCTACAACAGCGCGGCCTACGTTCTCGAGGCTGGATGGCTCGCCGCGTTTGGACTGGCCATGCGGGGCGCACCCGCGTTCCCCCGCTGGCTGCCACGGTTCTCGCTCCTCGTCGCGGCACTGCAGCTCGTCAACATGACCGCCATCTGGGTGGGCATCCCGGATTCACTGACCCTCGTAGGAAACGTCGCTTTCGGGGCCTGGTTCGTCGGCGCGTCGGTCGGGCTCGGCCGGCTCGGCGCGACCCCGGCTCGCGTCCGGGTCCCTCAGCCTGCCTGACCGCGGCGATCTGGGCACTATTGGTCCGTGGACGAGCCGCGCCGAACGAATGACAACACCAGGCTCGTTCCACGGACCGACCTTCCGAGCGGACGCGTCCTCGACTTCGACTTCCCGGGCCTCGAGATCGGTGTCGCTGAGTACGAGGAGGGTCCGACGGGCTGCACCGTCTTCTCCTTCGGGACGCGCGCAGCTGTCTCGATCGACGTTCGCGGAGGATCGCCTGATGTGAGCGCCGGGCACCGTGAAGTCATTGAGGCGGTGTGCTTCGCCGGCGGCTCCTTGTATGGGCTCGAGGCCTCGGCTGGGGCTGCCGCGGAGATCTTCAAGATCCGCGGCTACTCAACGAAGTGGATGGACATAGCACTCGTCTCCGGCGCGATCGTCTTCGACTACGGCATGCGCTCGAACGCGATCTATCCGGACAAGGAGCTCGGCCGCGCCGCAGTACGCGCGATGCGGCCGGGCCGGTTTGCTCTGGGCGCGCGCGGAGCGGGGCGATCGGCGAAAGCCAGTCACGGCACAGGCGCCGAGCTCGCCGGACAGGGCGGCGCGTACCGCGAGTCCGGGCCGACCAAGATCGTCGCGTTCGTGGTGGTAAACGCGTACGGCTGCATCGTCGACCGCACAGGGAAGATCGTGCGCGGAAAACCGGCCGGCCCCGTCGCCGGTCGCGTGCCGCAATCGGGGAACACGACGCTCTCGCTCGTGGTGACGAATCAGAAGCTCGACCGTCTGCAGCTCCAGTCAATCGGCAGGCAGGTGCACACCTCGATGGCGCGCGGGATCCAGCCGTTCCACACGCGGTGGGATGGCGACGTGAGCTACATGGTCTCGACGCAGGAAGTCGCGAACGCCGATATGGACGAAGTCACGCTCGGAGAGCTGGCGTCACATGCGATGTGGGACGCGATCCTCGCGAGTTACGACGCCTGATCACGCTTCGGCTCGCTACTTGGCCCGCATCCGGTTGTTCTTCGCCTCGTGCGTGACCTCGGCGAGGCCCAGCTCTTCGAGTAGCGGTGGCATGTACATGCCGAAGCGGCCGCGTAGACCTTTCTTGATCCCGTACCAGCCCTTCACCGGGTTCTTCGGCGAACGGCCCCACGACTCGACGGTCCCTTCTGCCGCGGGCTTCTGCTCGTCCGCGCTACCGAGCGGCATCCAGTCGCCGTGTTTCTTCAGCATCGCGTGCAGATCGTCAATCGCTCGCAGGTGATAGCGCAACTCTGTCTTTCCGACGAGGCACACGATCGCGGGTGGATCCGCGTCCTCTGCCCGGTACATCAGGTAGTCAGAGGTGCCCGGTGGTGTCTTCAGCCTCCACGGTTTCTCTTTCGTGCCTTCGCTCGCCGCGCTCTTAGCGACCATGTGTCGTCCTCCCCTGCGCGTTCACGATCACGTGCGCGCATGCCGCGATGTAGTCGGGCAGGACGCCGTCCCAACCGCCCTGGTTCGCTTCCCGCCACGACAGTCCGCGCTCGCCGAGCCGTTCCCAGCCGCGATGTTCGATATCGACGCGCGTCTTTTCGCCGTGTTCGATGAATCCAATCTCCACTTCCGTGGCGCTCGCCTGGTCTGTCGCGATGCGCCAGAGATAGACCAGGCGCCGTGGTGGCTCCCACACCTTGATCTCGCCCCAGTCGATCTCCTGGCCCGCCGGCGTCCGCTCGTAGATGCGACCGCCAACGCGTGGGTCGAACACGATCTCCGCGTCCGGCTCGTGCGAGACCGTATGTGCGGCCGGCCACCACATTCGCGTCCGCTGTGTCCATGTAGCAAAGGCATGCTCCGCCGAGCAATTCACTTCGAACGACAGGCGCAGCGGCTCGATCACGTCCGCTTTCTCACGGGTCGCGTGTTCTCGGCGACTAGCCGAAAGCGCGCAACCGTCTCTCCCCAAACTTTGGTCATATAGCGATGCGCGGCGTCTATGCCGCGCGAATCGAGCTCGTAGACCCGCCGCGTGCCGTCGGCCGTGTTGGTGACCAGGCCGGCGGATTTTAGGAGGCGTAGATGCCGCGAAACGGCAGGCCGGCTGATCGGCAGCTCGTCGGCGAGCTCTTGTACCGAGCGGCCGCGCTGCCCAAGCAGCTCGACGATGGCGCGACGGTTCGGATCTCCAAGGGCGCTGAAGGGATCGTGTGCAGCCGCGGACTTGCGCACGGATTTGCATGGTAACGTAGGGGCTACCGTAACCGTATGGTTACCACACCGGGCGGGGAGGAACCGTATGCGATCCTACGAGGCGAGCGAGACGATCAAGGCGACGCCTGAGTCGATCTGGCGCGTGCTGACCGATGGGTCGGGCTATACCCGCTGGGACTCGGGAGTTGACGGGGTCGACGGTGCCATCGCGCCGGGCCAGACGATCACGGTGCGCTCGAAGGCGGCGCCGGGCCGCGCGTTTCCGGTGAAGGTGACCGAGTTTCAGCCGGCCAGCCGGATGACGTGGTCGGGTGGCATGCCGCTCGGGCTCTTCAAGGGGGTGCGCACGTTTGTCCTGCGCCGTATGGACGAGAGCACGACGCAGTTCACCGTGCGCGAGGAGTACACGGGGCCGTTGCTCGTCCTCATGTGGCGATCCATGCCCGACCTCGGACCTTCGTTCGCGCAGTTCGCGCGAGGGTTAAAGGCACAGGCCGAGCGTCCGACGTGAACGGCATCCGCCGCGCGGTTGGCTAGCGCTCGGCGAGCGGCACCCAGCGTTTACCGGTCGGACCGGTGTAGTCGGATTCCGGCCGGATCAGCCGGTTGTCGCCGTGCTGTTCCATGATGTGCGCGCACCAGCCGGCCATACGGCCGACGGCGAAGATCGACGTCCCGAGGTCGGCGGGGATCCCGAGGAACGTGTAGGTCGTGGCCGCGTAGTAGTCGACATTCACGATGTTCACCTTGTCGGCCGCTGCGGGCGACATGCTCGGCCGAGCCTTCGCGATCGCCGCGACGAGACTCTCCTGGATGTCGAAATATTTGGGTCCCTTCGAGTCCTTCGACAGATCCTGCGCGAATTTGCGGAGGAACTTCGCGCGCGGGTCTTCGGTCTTGTACACGCGGTGGCCGAACCCCGAGAACTTGTATTTCGATACGATCGCCTTCGCGACCCAGGCGTCGACGTGCTCGGGCGTCCCGATCTCATCGAGCATTTTCATCGTCCCGTCGGTCGCACCACCGTGCAGCGGTCCCTTGAGTGCGCTCAGTCCCGCTGTCACCGCGGCGTGCATGTCCGCGAGCGTCGCCGCCGTGATGCGAGCGGCGAAGGTGGACGCGTTGAGGCCGTGCTCGGCTTGGAGGATGAAGCACCCGTTCAGGATCTCGGCCGCACGGGGATGTGCGTCGTCGAGCCCGGCCATCCGCGCGAAGTTCGCGGCATGCCCGAGCGTCGGGTCTGGTGTGACCGGCTGCTCGCCTCGGCGCCGCCGGATGTACGTCGCAAGGATCGTCGGCAGCTTCGCGGTGAGCCGGATGGCCTTCCGATATTCGGCTTCGTGCGAGTTGTCGCCCTCGCTTGGATCCTCTACCGCCGAGGCCGAGATGACAGTGCGGAGAACATCCATCGGCGTCCCGCTCTCGGACATCTGCTGGAGGATCTCCCGGAGGAACGGTGAAAGGGCGCGGTGTTTCGTGAGCTCCGCCTTGAAGTCGCGGAGCTCGTCTTTGTTCGGAAGATCGCCATTGAGCAGGAGATAAGCGACTTCTTCGTACTCGGCCTTACCGACGAGCTCTTCAATCCGGTAGCCGCGGTACTGGAGAAAGTTGTCACTGACTGAGGAGATCGCTGTGGTCGTGGCGACGACGCCTTCGAGACCCCGCGGAGCCACCTTTTCCCGCTCGACGGCCACGGGCCGAGTGTCGCACAACCGTGTCTAAGCCCCGGATGTACCGAAGGTCACAAGGCGTGGGACTTGCGACCCCAAAGTGCCAGCGGTACAGTCCCAGCGGGACGGTCAGGCAGGCTATACCGTCCGGGGAGGACGAAACATCCGTCAGGCGCGCGCGTTTACGACGTAACGCGCGCTCAAGCTGTTAGCCCCTCATCCCACCCACCAGCGGAGGGCGGCGGCCGTAAGGCCGGCGCCCTTTCGCTATGGTTTCGGGCCTTAGTTTTGAGACGAGGAAAGGTTGCACCCCTGATCACACGCATGCGTATGGGCCCACGGCGGCGGGTCCCCGTTTCGCGCGATCGCTACCGCGCGATCGCTCGAGGGGCGGGTGTTCGGCTTCCGGTGCGCCCGCGCTGGGTAGACGCGGCCCTAGCCCTGACGCTCGCCGTCGCGGCCCTGATCGCCCTTCCTCGCGCCGCCGCCGCAGTCGGGGCAGGATTCGAACAGGTCGTGGCCTCGATCCAGGCGGCGATCCCGCTGCTCCAGGGTCGTGGCTCGATCGACCTCCCGGCTGGCGGTAGCTCGAGCGTCGGCGCCGCTCCTATCGCCGACTCGTTGCCCGCATACACACGCGACCCGCGGCTGCAGCTCACCGGCAAAGTCCCATCCTTCGCCGTGCAGGAGGGCAGAAGCCTGCAGGTCGTGCTCAACGGCGCGGTCGTCGCGACCACGCCACTCGACCCGAGCGGTGCATTCAGCGCGACCCTCGCTCTCAAGGACGGTGCGAACTCGATCGGCGTCGCGCTCGTCGCGGACCGTGATGTCGTCGCCGCGTCGTCGTACACCGTCGTCCTCGACCGCACGCCTCCGCCTATGACCCTCTCGCAGCCCGCTCCAGGAAGCACCGTCGATGCGAAGAACATCGTCGTCATCGGGACGACCGAGCCCGGATCGACCATCACGGTGAACGGGCGCATCGTCGTCATCACGCAGGAGGGTGGCTTCACCGATTCGTTCTCGGCGACGCCGGGATCTCTGCCGATCACGGTCGTCGCGCGCGACCGCGCCGGGAACGAGACGACGCAGAAGGTCACGGTCACGGCAACGCAGGTGACTCCGACAACCGGTGTGACCGTGACGGTCACGCTCGACAAGGCGACGGTCCGGCCGGGTCAGGGTGTCCTCGCGACGATCTTCGTTGTCGGCACAAACGGGCCGCGCCCAGGCGTCGCGCTCACAGTTTCGGTGGGCGTTGTCACGGTCGGCACGGCCGTGACAGACGGAACGGGCACGGCACGGCTCACATTTACGGCGCCAACGACCGAAGGCGACGTGGGCGTCGTCGCTCTCGGCGCCGGCACATCGGGAAGGGCCTCACTGACCGTCTCCGTCCGCTGAGGCTGATACTCGCGCGAACGTGAACGACGCCGCCAACCTCGTCCTTTTCTCGTTGCTCGGCGGGACCGCACTCCTTCTCTATGGAGTGCGATTCGTGGGCGAGGGTCTGCAGCGCGCGGCGGGCACGCGCCTTCGACACATCCTCTCGACGCTTACCGGCAATCGCCTCAAATCGCTCCTCGTCGGCGCCGGCGTGACCGCGGTACTCCAGTCCTCGAGCGCGACGACGGTCATGCTCGTGGGCTTCGCGTCCGCGGGCCTGCTGACGCTTCGGCAGACGATCGGAATGATTCTCGGCGCGGACGTCGGGACGACGGTGACCGTGCAACTCCTCGCGTTCGACCTGCTGCAGCTGTCGCCGCTCATCGTCTTCATCGGTTGGGTCATGTACGTCGCCGGCCGCGGGACCCCGCGTTACATCGGCCAGGCAATCCTCGGCTTCGGTTTCCTGTTCCTTGGTATGAAGCTCATCCACGACGGCACCGCGCCGCTCGCGACGAACGCGCTCTTCACCGATCTGCTCCGCGCGCTCACCGACCAGCCGCTCCTGCTCGTCCTGATCTCCGCCGTTTTCACGGCGCTGGTGCGGTCGAGCGCCGCCGTCATCGGCCTCGTGCTCTCACTCGCCTCCGCCGGCCTCATGCCGCTCTACGGCGCGATCCCTATCATCTTCGGCGCGAACGTCGGCACAGCGGCGACGGCCGTGCTCGCCGCGGTGGGGCAGAACGCGGAAGCGCGCCGCGTGGCCGCGGCGCACGCGGCATTCAAGATCGTCGGCGTCGTCATCTTCTTCCCGTTCATCGGCCCGTTCGCCGATCTCGTGCGTCAGACGTCGCCCGACGTTCAGAGGCAGATCGCGAACGCGCACACGATCTTCAACGTCGCGCTCGCGCTCGTCTTCCTGCCGGTCGCCGGGCTCGCGGCGGACCTCATCACCCGGCTCATTCCCGAGGGCAGGCGGAGCGAGAGTGGTCCCATGTACCTCAATCCGGCGGTCCTCGACACGCCGGCAGTCGCGCTTGGCCAGGCGCTCCGTGAAGTGCTCCGCATGGGCGACGTCGTGCTTCAGTCGCTGCGCGAGACGCGGGTGGTGCTCGAGCGAAACGACGATGCGCTCATGCGCGAGATCGTGGCGCGCGATGACCTCATCGATCGGCTCGAGGAAGACATCAAGCAGTACCTCGTGAAGCTCAGGGAGCAGTCGCTCACCGAGGAGCAGGCCGAACGAGAGACCGCGCTCATCTTCGTGATCGTCAACCTCGAGGAGATCGGCGACGTGATCGACAAGAACCTGATGGACCTCGCCGAGAAGAAGATCCGCGGCAACCACGTCTTCTCGGCGCAAGGCTGGCGCGAGATCGCCGACCTGCACGCCAAGGTGCTCGAGAATCTCGAGCTGGCGATCGGGGCGCTCGCGACGGGCGACCGCGGTGTCGCCGAAAAGGTGATCCGGCACAAGTCGATCGTGAACACGATGGAGCGACAGCTCCGCGCCGCGCATATCCAGCGGCTGCACGAGGGCCTGCGCGAATCGATCGATACCTCGAGCATCCATCTCGACCTGCTGGCTTCGTTCAAGCGCGCGAACTCGCTCGTCACGGGCATCGCCTACGCGGTGCTCGGCCAGCACGATGCCTAGCGGGCGCGCCTTCGTCGGGACGTCCGGCTGGTCGTACAAGACGTGGAAGCCGCTGTTCTATCCAGCGGACGTGAAGTCGCGCGACTTCCTGCGCTATTACGCGACCCGCCTCGCGACCCTTGAGGTGAACTACACCTTCAACCACCTCCCGACCGAGAAGAACATCGCCGCGTGGCGCGACGCGACCGGGCCGGACTTCCTCTTTGCGCTCAAAGCGTCCCAGCAGATCACGCATTACCGGCAGCTGCGAGATCCCGCCGCGACCCTGCCGCTGTTCTTCGAACGCGCGCGACCGCTCGGCGATCGGCTCGGCCCGGTGCTCTTTCAAACGCCGCCGTGGCTCAAGCGCGACGACGATCGCCTTGCTGGATTCCTCGCCTCGCTGCCGCGGGACGCGCGCTGTGCGCTCGAGGTGCGCGACCCGTCGTGGTACGTCGATGAGGTCTACGAGCTCCTGCGGACCGCCGGCGTCGCGCTGGTCCACGCCGAGGGAGAGAAGGCGCCCTCGCCGGTCGACACCCTCGTGACCACATCGTCGTTCGCGTACGCGCGCCTCCGCAAGCGGGAGGGTTACACGGACGTTGAGGTCGACGCGTGGTCGGCGCGTCTCCGTCCGATGCTCGAGGCGGGGAACGACGTGTACGCGTACTTCAGACACGACGACACCGGCGCGAACGCCCTCTCCGCCGAGCGGCTGCGCGATCTACTCGCGGCCTAGCATCGGCGCGGAATGAAGATTGAACGGAACACGCGGTGGCTTGCGATCTCCGTCGCGCTCGGCAATCTGCTCGTCCCGCTGAACTCGACGATGATCGTCGTCGCCCTTCCGCAGGTCGCTCGCGACCTCCGGGTCGATGTCGCGGAGACCCCCTGGATCATCACCTCCTACCTCATCGCGATGGCCGCGCTTCAGCCCATCGCCGGGCGCGTCGGTGATCGTCTCGGCCGTCGCAACGTCATGCTCGCCGCGCTTGTGTATTTCGCAATTGCGTCCGCCGGCGCCGCCGCGGCGAATTCGATCCTGCTGCTCGCGGTATTCCGGCTCAATCAGGCTATCGCGGCCGCCGCCCTCGTCCCCAACGGCCTCGGGCTCCTTCGCGAGGCGGTCCCCAGCGGCCGGCGCGGCGCGGAGTTCGGGATCGTGAGCGCGGCCACGGCCGTTGGCGCCACCGTCGGACCGCTCGTCGGCGGATTGCTCGCGGCGATCGACTGGCGGTGGATCTTTCTCGTCAACGTTCCGGTGTGCGCGGCCGGATTCGCGCTCTCGTGGCGGGTCCTTCCACCGCGTGCCGCGCGCGAGACGGCGCGATTCGATCTGGTCGGCGCGGTCGGACTCGGTGTCGTCCTGCTCGCCGCGGCGTGGGTCCTCGTCTCGCTCGGTCGCGCGGTCGACCCGGTGACGGTGGCGATCGGCGTCGCGGTGCTGCCCGCAGCCGTCGCGCTCCTGCGCTATGAGTCGCGCCATCCCGATCCGGCGCTCCCGCCTTCCCTCTTTCGCATCCGCGCGTTCGCCGCGGCGTGCGCAACCGTCGCCTTCCAGAACCTCGCGATGTACGGAACGCTCCTCGCGCTCCCGATCGCGCTCGCCGGCGCGAGCGTGCGAAGCGGTATTGCGCTCGCCGCGTTTTCCGGAGGGTCAATCATCCTCGCCCCGCTGGGCGGTCGTGCGGCCGACCGTTACGGGCCTCGTCTTCCGACCTTCGCGGGCGCGCTGCTCTTGGGCGCGGGCCTCCTGCCGCTCGCGCTCTCGGCGGGGCAGCTTCCGCTCGAGCTCCTCGCGGCGACGCTCGCGTTCGCCGGTGTCGGTCTCGCGCTCACCTTCCCTTCGATGCGGCTCGCGGCGGTCGAGGTCGTACCAGAGCGCTACGCGGCCCTCGCGTCCGGCGTGTTCTCGACGAGCCGCTACTTCGGAGGAATGCTGGGATCGATCGCCATCGCGATCGCGCTCGGCGGCTCGCCCTCGACGGACTCGCTGCGGGCGCTCTTCTGGCTGTTCACGGCGGCTGCGTTCGCGGCCGCCATCCCAAGCCTTGCGCTTCCCGGCGTGAGGCAAGGCATCGCGCAGACCGAGCCCATCGCGGAAGAGGTCGCGGGTTAGGCCGAAAGGCGGCGGACGACGCCGGCGGTCCCGTCGACCTCGAGCGGTTCACCGTCGGTGAGCGTCGAGAGGGCGACGCCGGTCGCCACCACGCACGGCACGCCGAACTCTCGCGCGACGACCGCGGCGTGAGAGAGCGATCCGCCGACCTCCGTGACCACGGCCGCCGCGATCGTGAAGGCGGGCACCCACGACGCGTTCGTAGATCGGCACACCAGCACGTCGCCGACACGAAGCTTCGACATGTCGCCGTCAGCGAGAAGGCGTGCCGGCCCGCGAACCACACCCGGCGATGCCGCGACTCCTTTGAGCACGTGGAAATCGTCCTGCGTCACGGTGTAATCCAGATCGATGCGCGCGAGCGAAACGCCGGGGGTTGTCGGTAACGGAGCGGCAGGTGGAGCGCCGATCGTCAGCGGCACCTGAAGCGTGCTCCACCGGCGAACCTCGACGGTGCGCTGGTCTATCAGCGTGGAGAGATCGCGCGGTTCGCGAAGAACGCTCGCGACCTCCGCCCGGTACAAAAGGAAGATCTCTTCCGCCGAGCGCAGCACGCGCTCCCTCACGAGA
>JALYSZ010000364.1 GCA_030854525.1 Chloroflexota bacterium
CCGCTCCGGGAAGTCGGACATGATCCCGTCGACACCCCACTCACCGAAGAGCGCGATCTCGCGCGGCTCGTTCACCGTCCAGACGTTCACCTTCACGCCGGTGGCGTGCGCCGCCTTCACGATCTCCGGTGTCGCGTAGTTGCGATTGGGATGCAGCGCCCAGAGACGCATCCCCCGCGCACTTTCCATCAGCGACGAACGATCGGGTGAATCAGCGAACAGAAACGCGCGGCGCACCGCTGGCCCGGCGACCCGGCATCCTTCGAGACCCGCCCACCAGAAGCTCGAGACATAGGCATCAGGGTCCCGGCGCTCGGCGAGTATTTTGCCGACCTGAGCGCCGGTCTGGTGAGCGCCCTTCTCGCTCATCTCGCACTTGAGCTCGACGTTCACGCCCATCTTGCCGCGGCAGAAGTCGAGCACTTCCTCGAGCGTGAGCTTGTGGTCGGGTCCCGGTCGGTCGTGAGAGATCACGAGTCGACCGTCGTCAGCGAGCCACACGTCCGTCTCCACCTCATCGCACCCAAGCGCGAGCGCCTTCTCGAACGATTCGATCGTGTTCTCGGGCGAATACCCCTTGGCCCCACGATGTCCGATCCGGCGCATACCCCTAGCGTCCCACATCCCGGCGGCGCATAACGACGAGCGCCACGGCCGCGCCCGCGGTCCCGATCGCGATCAGCGTCGCGATCCCGGCCCAGTCGTCCTTTGACATCGGCGTCCCGTACAGCGCGTACAGCGATGTGTTCTTGACCCAGTCCGGCCAACCGAAGAGAGGCGCGAACTGCTGGGTGAGGTAACCGATGGCGGCGACGGCCCCAAGCGCCACAACCGCGAGCCGGGGGCGCCACCCGACGAGAGCGTGACCGATACCGGCGAAGGCATAGGCGACCGGAAGGACGTCGGCCGACGCGAGAGCAAATCGTCCGGCGGGCAGTTCGATGGCATTCGCGCTCGCGGTCGCGTACACCGCGACCGAGCTCGCCGCCACGATCAGGCCAACTGCGACGATCGCCGCGGCGATGCGCTCGACGACGACGCGGGTTCGCGAGACGGGCGCCGAGAGGATCGTTTCGAGCCGGCCCTCGGCGTCATCCGACGCCCAGCCGTTCACCTGCGCGACGACGAAGAGCGAGATAAGCAGAAGGAGAGTCGCGAACCAGATCACGCCGACGAAGTCCGAGTACGCGGTGATGCCGGCGCGCTCAAAATAGATCCGCATCGCCGGGATTTCGGAGCTCGCGAGCGCGTCGACGATGGTCTTGGTGAGCGAGGTCATGAACGATGCCAGCAAGGCGAGTCCAATCGCCCACGTGAGCAACCAGAGTCGCTGTTGATCGACGAGCGCAAGCACGGGCGCGCGAAGCAGAGGATCGCGCGACGCGGTCCACACGGCTCGCGAGTTCCGAGTGGGGCCACGGACGAGCGGTGCGCCGACGTCGCGCAGCATGAATGCGAGGCCGGCGAGCCAGAGCAGAACGAGCGCCGCGACGACCAGAATCGCCGTCGCGACCGGGTCCAGCGACCCGCCGCGCAGCAGAGGCGTGCTCCGTTCAGCGAGATAGAACGGGGAGAGCCAGCGGAGCGGAGTGACGTCGAGCCCAGACCGCGCCGACGAATTCACGAGGAAAAGGGCGAGCAGGACCACGCCGCCGATGGTTGATGCGCCGCGACGTGTCGTGACGAGCTGCGAGATGAAGATGCCGAGCGCGAAGCTGACGAGCGCGAGCGCCCACATCAGGAGTCCCTCCAGAAGAAGCGGACCGAGCGGGAGCGCCTCGTTCAACCCGATCGTGGCGACCTCCGTGACCGCAAGTCCCGCCACGAGTGAGGTCGCGGCCACGAGCGCGAACGCCAACGCCCGGATGACTAGCCAGCGCGCGCGCGACACGCCCGCGGCGAGCCACTCCTCCACGAGACCGCGCTCTTCGTCTCCGCGCCCGGCGCCGGTGGCCGAGAGAAGGCCCCAGAACGCATAGGTAATGCCGATGACCCCGAACGCGCGCCACACCAGATATCCGGCCATCGTGTCGAGCTGCAGCGGCGCCGGGAGCAGGTAAGACAGCTGCCGCGCGAGAAGCGCCATCTGCTGCGCGAAGACCGCGCGCTCCGTCGCCGTGGTGCCTGCGACCTGCACGAATGCGACGGCGTTCAGCGCGCCGCCGATCGCAGCGAGAAGCGCGGTCGCGATGAAACCCGTGCGATGCGAACGGACCGCGATCCGCAAGAGGGTCATTCATAAAAGCCGAGGAAGATCTCCTCGAGCGAGGGCTCGCGGCTCTCGAGCTTCGTGACCCGGGCGCTGGCGAGCGCGGCGAGCAGCGGCTCGAAGTCGCCGCGGAACATCCCGGTCACGCGGTGATCCTCGACCGAGAGCTGCTCGAACCCAGCAATCGCGCGGAGCCTCTCAAGAGGGGGTCGGTCCGCGAATTCGATCTCGATCCGGTGCGCCCGCACGCCGACGAGCTGATCGAGCTGACCGACCGTCGCGAGACGACCGCCGCGCACGATACCGACGCGGTCGCATACGTGTTCCACCTCGGAGAGCACGTGCGACGAAATGAAGATCGTCGCGCCGCGGGCCCGCGCGTCGCGGACGAGACCGTAGAACTCCTGTTGATGGAGCGGGTCGAGACCGCTCGTCGGCTCGTCCAGGATCAGAAGCGCGGGCCGATGCGCGAACGCGAGGAGCAACGCGAGCTTCTGCTTGTTTCCGTGCGAGTACTCGCGGTACTTGCGGCCCAGATCGAGGTCGAGCCGTTTAGCCACGGCCTCCACCTCGCGGTCGTCGAGATCGCCACGCAGCCCGGCGACATAGGCGACGACCTCGGATCCGCGCCAGCCTCCGAACTGCGGGAGCTCGCCGGGGACGTAACCGACCTTCCGCTTCACGGCGACGGCGTCGCGATCCGCATCGAGCCCCAGGATCCTCGCCGTGCCTCGCGTCGCGTGCGAGAGGCCCATCAGGAGCTTGATCGTCGTCGTCTTCCCCGCCCCGTTCGGCCCGAGGTATCCGAAGACCTCGCCCTCCGTCACGGTGAGGTCCAGATCGAAGATGCCGCGGCCGGCGCCGTAGTCCTTTGTCAGACCCAGCGTGGCGATCGCTTCCGTCACGAACACATCATGAGAGCACTCGGCCTACGCTTCAGGGAGTGCCGGACCGGTTCGTCACTCGGCAATTCGTCGGCCGTCGCGAGCCCGCGCGGTCGGCCCAGGCCGCTCGGATCCCGCCCGGCCAGCACCTTACGGTGATCCTGCGGATCGTTCAGACGCCGAAGCGCACCCACGTCGAGGTGCGCGGAAAGCGCAAATCGCCGCCACCGGCAAAGACCTAGTCGCGTACGATTCCGCCGGGGAGCGGGAAAATGGAACGGCGGTCCGAGCGGCGTCTTGTCACCTGCGTCTTCATCGACATCGTGGGCTCAACGGACCTTGGGCAACGTCTTGGTCCCGAACGGATGCAGCGACTCCTCACCGACAGCTTCCGTGAGATCAGTGCGATTGCGACCGCCGCGGGCGGAACGATCGAGAAGTACATTGGCGACGAGGTCTTCATCCTCTTCGGCGCTCCGGTCGGGCACGTTGACGATGTCAGACGAGCCCTGCGGGTCGCTGATGCCTGCGCACGCTTGTCAACCTCGGGACACGAGGCCGTTGCCGTGAGGATCGGCGTCGAGACCGGCGAAGCACTCGTCGACCTTGCCGCGCTCGAGGATCGCCAGCGGATGGCAGTGGGGACCTGCGTGAACGTGGCAGCGAGACTCCAGGGGCTCGCCGATGCGGGTCAGGTTCTCGTCGGTCCGACGTGCCATGCGGCGGCCGGAAGCTTCGGAGTCTTCGCGGACCTTGGTGGCCTCGATCTCAAGGGTTTCGGCAAAGTGCCCGTCTGGCGACTCCTGCAGATCGCCGAAGGGTCGGACGTCCCGCTGGCGTTCGTCGGCCGGAGCGCCGAGCTCGCGCGCCTCCGAGACGCGTTCGGGCGCGCCAAAGGCGGGCGGGCGACCTTGGCGCTCGTGACCGGCGAGGCCGGGATCGGGAAGAGCAGGCTCGTCGAGGAATTCGTTCGATCAGCCGCCGGCGAGGCCCGCCTTCTCCGCACGCGTATCCGGCCAGGAACGGAGGTCGGCGCATCTCCCCTGCAACAGCTCATCGTGGACGCCGGCGACACGGCGGTTCCAGCAGCCGTCGCCCACAGCGCTGGGCTTGCGACGGATCCACGACTGCTGGCGCTACCCCTCGCCGACCGTCGCAACGAGATCTACATCGCCTGGCGCGATCACCTCGCCGGGCTTGCGCGCGAGCGTCCGGTGATCTTGTGGCTCGAGGACCTGCACTGGGCGGAGACCGAGGTCGTGCGACTTGTAGACCGGCTCACGTTCGCCACTAACGCGGCGTTGTTGGTGATCGCGACCGCGCGACCCGAATTTCCAGCCATGACCGCGCTGCGCCCTAGCGAAGACCATCTGATCATCGATCTAGCGCCGCTCGACGATGAGGCCGCAACCGAACTCGCACGCGGAGCCGGCGCTCGCGACGGCGCTCGCGACGCCGCTCGCGTCGTTCGGGCGGGGGGCCATCCGCTCTTCATCGTCGAGCTCGTTCGCGCCCGCGGCGCGCTCGAAGCGGACTTACCGGTCAGCGTGCAGGCCGCGATCGGTGCGCGCCTCGATGAGCTCGCCCCGGCGGATCGCGATTTGCTCCAGCGCGCCGCGGTCGTCGGCGAAACGTTCGAGGTCCGCGCCGCTGCACTGCTTGCGGAGCTGGATCCGGCAGATGCGGCCGGGATGCTCGGGCGGCTTGCGCACCTGCGTTATGTCCATAGGGTCGACGGCGCGTTCCGGTTCGATCACGCCCTCGTACGCGACGTCGCATATGCCCGCCTGCCGATCAGCACGCGTGCGCTGCTGCACGCTCGCTACGCACGCGAAGGCCTGGATCCGGACCAGGTCGAGGCTCTCGCGCACCACTGGTGGGAGGCGCTCGGCGCCAACGATGCGGAGTGGATCTGGGAGGGCGAGCCAGAGATCGAGGCGATGCGCGGCGAAGCGTTGCGGGCGCATCTCGCCGCCGGCCGCAGCCTCGCCGATCGAATGGCGCTCGACCGAGCCTTCGAGGTCTATGAACGCGCCCTGAAGCTGGCACGCGATCCTGGCGACTCGGCGCGGGTCGAAGAGGCGTTCGCTCAGGCGCTCGCGCGAAACGCCAAGGGCGACGCGGCGACACAGCATCGCTTTCGCGCGATCGAGCTCTATCGATCGGCCGGTGCCACTGTGCCCGCGGAGCTCTACGCCGACACGCTCGACCTCGCGGTCTTTAACTGGGGTTACTTCAAAGATCTGCCCAGCGTTGAGCAGGTAGTCGCCCTGCTGGACGAGGGGAGCCGGACCGCGCGCGAGACCGGTGACACGATGGCCCTCGTCCGCCTCTTGGCCCAGCGTGGGTTCTTCACGAACGACTTCGGGGTTCTCGCAGAGACGCGGCCGCTCCTCGACGCCGTCATGGACAAGCGTCCTTACGGGGACGCGCTATGGCGGCTCGCGCTCGTTCATTTGGCGAGCGGCGATTGTGGGCAGGCCGTCGAGCTCTTGGATCTGGTCTTCGAACTCGCAAGGCAAGGGGTCGAACTGAACGAGCCCGAGGCGCTGATGTGGTACGCGCTCGCGCTCTTCCACGCCGGCGAGCTCGAGCGCGCCGAAGCCGCAGCCGACCGCCTGCTCGAAGTAGGTAACACCATGAGCGCTCACACGCGCCAGCACGCGGTCGGTACCAAGTCCCTCATGCGGTTCGCGCGCGGCGACTGGACCGGCGTAGCCGCGCTCGCGGTAGAGGTTCGCTCGATCGTGGAGGCGAACCCAGACGCGAGCTTCTGCCTCGTCGGCGCGAACCTCGCCGGATATGGCGCGATAGCCGAAGTGATCCGCGGCCGCGCCCTCCCCGTCGATCTCGTGCCGCTCACTGAGCGGATGGTCCCGACAGCTAACGCGACCCGCGCTGCCGCGCTGCTCCTTCCAACGATCATGGCCGGCGGTGCCGGATCGGAAGACGAAGCGCGCCGAGCGTACGCACCGGAGACCGGGCTCTGGGATCGTGCGTCCATCTGGGATATCGCCGGGATGAATCTCACGATCGCGCAGATCGTCCGCGCACGTTGGGAGGAGGCGGAGCGCGAGCTGCCCCGCATGGACCGACTCGGCGAGAAGGGTGCCGCATTCGCGTCAGCACTCGCCGCCGCGATCCGCGAGGAGATCGCGGGTGCGCGCGGCGGATCGAAGCCGCGGCACGCGGCGCTGCGCAACCTTGGCTACAACGGAGTCAGCGAACTGCTTTCGTATCGCGTCCAGTAGGCAGGTGCGCGCGATACGCTGAAACCTTGATTTTCTGGGGTCGCGGCGACCGCGTCGAGGCTCCGCCGGAGCGGCGACAGCTTCGTCGAATACCGCGCGTCCTCGGGTCGTCGTTCCGCCTCGTGTGGGAGGCGGCGCCCCGCCGCTTCCTCCCGAGCCTCGCGCCGCAGATCGTGACCGCGATCACGACGGGTGCACAGCTCGTTATCACAAGGGACCTGATCGCAGCGGTACTCGCGACCGGCAGCGGCGGCGATCTCAGTCGCGTCACCACGCTCCTGGCCGAGATGATCGGGCTCAGCGTGATCTCGAGCGCAGCCGGTCTCATCCAGGGCCAGCAGCAATCGATGCTCTCTGCGATCGTCGAGCGACACACGAACTCGGTCCTGCTCGATCGAATCATCGCGATCGACCTGAAGCGCTTCGAGACGCCGGAGTTCCAGGATCTGCTCCGCCGCGCGATGAACGCGATGGGCCGGATGATGGGAGTCACCGGGTCGGCGATCGGGCTCGCACGCAGCCTGTTCCTCATCATCGGCGTCGCCGCCGCCCTCTACATCCTGCAGCCGATCCTGCTCG
>JALYSZ010000008.1 GCA_030854525.1 Chloroflexota bacterium
GCCTACTCGACCCAGACAACGCCGATCGTGTGTTTGCCTGCCTTAACTTTTCGTTTTTGGCAGGACCAGCGCATGCGCTCCTTCGGTAGCGACCCAGCGATCAAAGGGAAGTGACCGGGTCGGTAGGAAGACTCCGTCGGCGAATCGTCTCGGCTGCCTGGTCGCTACGTCGTGAAACGATCGCCCTTAGGTCCACTCCCGCCTACTGCCGTGCCCGGACGGCCTGAGTCGCGTTAAGTTTCTTGAGGCCGCGGGGCAAACGGGCAGTCTGGGCAGAAGACGGGGGTCAAGCGCGCGGAAGTGGTAACAGCTCGGCTCGTCCAGGACGACCGTGGGTGGCTCCTTGGCGAGTTAGCAGGAGCGATGATCGCCGGCACGAAACAAACGGCGCCGCCTAGGATCAGAGTCGCTCCGGCCGACGGTGCGCCACAAGTGCCCGTGACCCTGCACTGGTCAGCGCTCCGCACAGCCCGGCATCGGCCGGCTCGGGCGGCACGGTGCCTGCGAAGTGCGGCGTGGCGCGTGGTGGTCTCGCCTGCTCGAGCGCGTACGCGAGTGCGAGCAGCTTGGGCTCGCGCAGGAACCCCGAGTACATCCAGACGCCGGCCGGACGGCCGGCGGTCGTCAGCGCGAACGGCACCGAGATACTTGGGTAGCCCGCGATCGCGGCGGGCGACGTCGCGAAACTGTACGTCGGCGCAACGATGGCGTCGACGTGATGCAAGGCGATCACGCGGTCTATTCCCTCGGCCCGCGTCTTCTGAAGGCAGAGAGCGCGAGCCGCGAGGTAGGCTGGGTCGCGAAGATTGCTGGTGGCTTCGGCCATCTCGAACCATTCCTGGCCGAAGTACTTCATCTCCTCCCTGCAGTGCTCTTTGTTGAAGGCGATGAGGTCGGCGAGCGAACGCATACGTGTGTTCCGCAGCGGGGCGAGATACGCGGCCATGTCCGCCTTGATCTCGTAGAGAAGTACGGTCAGCTCCTGGTCGAAGTACGCGTACGGGTCTCCGGTGTCGACCTCGAGGACCGTCGCGCCCAAGTGCGCCATCGCCGACAGCGCGGAGTCGAAGACGGCGCTGATGCCGGCGTCATTCGGTCCCAGCGCACCGCTCAGCCATCGTATGTCGACACCGATGCGCGCACCGGCCATGGCTCCGGGCCGCACGAAAGCGGTGTAATCCGCTGGCAGGTTACCTCGATCGTGGTTCCCGTTCTCCTGGCCGGAGAACTCTCCCGCGACCTCCCCGAACGGCGAGCGCATCGCGTTGAGCATGATCGCGACATCCATAACGCTCCGCGCCATCGGGCCCGCGGTGTCTTGACTGTGGGCGATCGGGATGATGCCCTTCTGTGAAACGAGCCCCAGCGTTGGCTTGAGGCCGACGATGTGGTTCTCGCCCGCGGGACAGAGCACCGAACCGTCCGTCTCTGTTCCGACCGCGGCCGCGCAGAAATTGGCTGCGGGAGCCACCCCGGACCCCGAACTTGAGCCGCAGGGATCGAGATCCAGGCGATACGGATTGCGCGTGAAGCCACCGCGCGCGCTCCAGCCGTTGAAGGGCGCGAAGCCTCGGAAATTCGCCCACTCGGAGAGGTTGGACTTCCCAAGGATGACCGCGCCCGCCGCACGAAGGCGAGCCGCGACCACCGCATCGGCCGGGACTCGGCTTCCGACGAGCGCGAGGGACCCCGCGGTCGTCTCCATTCCGTCCGCCGTCGCGATGTTGTCCTTCAGGAGGACAGGGATCCCGTGAAGTGGTCCACGCATGTTCCCAGCCCGACGCTCGGCGTCGCGCTGCGCTGCGATCTGCAACGCCTCCGGGTTGGTCTGGATGACCGCGCGTAGCAGCGGATTGAGGTCGGCGATGCGCGCGAGATATGCCTGGGTCAACTGACCGCTCGTGATTTGGCGCGACGACATCAGGCCTTGAAGCTGCGTGATCGAAGCATCGAGCCATGAGGCGCTGGATGGGGCCGTCGCGGCGTCGGCGCGAGACGCCAGGCGGTCGGCGAGCACAACAGCGCCGCTGGCTGCCGTCGCTCCAAGGAATGCACGCCGACTGAATCGTCGGTCCAACGTATCCCCCGCTCCCTTGCGCACCTCGTCGGCGCCCACCAAGTGAACACCCGATGTCAAGTCAGAACGCGGATGGGTCGTGGACCTGCGGGGACCATAACTACCGCCTGGACGAGCGTCATCGACTTCCTGTCGAAAAGTTTAGGAGCGCCGTGGACGCGGCGATCGAGCGCGCAAAGCACGAGGGTAGCGCGCGCGGCCTAGTGCGGACCTTCGCGCGGCGATGAGCGGCGCCGGGGTCGAAGGAACTCCGCGGATCGAGTTCTTTGAAGAGGCGAAGAACTGAGCGGAAGACGGGACTCGAACCTAGAGTAGGGAGGTCGCTATAAAGAGGGCCCAGGGCTTGCTCACAAAACTGGATTTGCCTTGGCTGAATAGGCGACGTAAGACCTAGTCAGTGATCCTTCACCGATAGGGGGCGAGGCGGAAGAGCAACCCCGCGCCGACAGCGAGT
>JALYSZ010000371.1 GCA_030854525.1 Chloroflexota bacterium
GATAGTCGCCGGGTGGGTGGGGCCGGTCGATCAGCCGCTCCTCCGAGTCACGTTGGCGAGCTTCCGCGCCTCGGCCACGAGGATCCGGTAGCACACGCGCGGATTTGTCTGGAGGAACTCCCTCAGGAGCTCGCCGGGAAGAACGAGGCACCGGAGCGGCCGTGCCGCGACGATGTCCGCCACCGGAGCCTCGCCGAGGAGCACGGAGATCTCCCCAAAGAACTCGCCGCGACCGAGGGTACTTATCCGTTTACCTCCCGCGATCACCGCGGCCTCTCCCTCGAGGATGATGTAAAAAGCCGAGCCGGAGATGCCCTCGCGCAGCACCCGCTCGTCCTGCGCGAAATAGCGCTCCTCCAGCGTGTGCGCAACGCGCTCGAGCTCAGGGCGGGAAAGATCAGCGAAGATCGCAAGTCCTGCGAGCGTGTCGCCGATGTCGTCGGGTGCCGTGCGCATCGCTGTGGTCTATAGGCTCGCCTTGGTCTTGGCAAACACGAGAAAGAGCAGAATCAAACCAGGATGAGCGCGGGGAGGGGGTTGCCGGCCGGCACCCTCACATTCCTTTTCACCGACATCGAGGGCTCGACCAAGCTCCAGAGCGAGCTCGGCACCGACCGCTACCAGGACGTACTCGAGACGCACACGCGCCTGCTGCGCGATGCGTTCAAGGACGGCGGGGTCGAGATCCGCGTTGAAGGGGATGCACTCTTCGTTGTTTTCGCCGTAGCGGCCGAGGCCGTCCGCGCGACCGCAGCTGCGCAGCGAGCGCTCGCCGCGGCAGCTTTTCCGCACGGCGCGACCGTCCGCGTGCGCATGGGCATGCACACCGGCGAGGGCCGTCCGGCGACCGCTGACGCCGGAGCGGATTACGTCGGCATCGATGTGAACCGTGCGGCGCGTGTCGCGGCCGCGGGACATGGGGGCCAGGTCCTCCTCACGGAGGTAACAGCGTCACTCGCGCGAGCGCAGCTCGGCAGTGGCATCTCCTTCCGCGATCTCGGTGAGTTCCGACTCAAAGACCTCGCGCGGGCGGAGCACATCTACCAGCTCGTGATCGACGGTTCCCCGTCGAACTTTCCGCCTGTCCGAAGCCTGGACCAGACACGGACCTTCCTCCCGGTCCAGCCGACGACCTTCATCGGACGCGCACGCGAGATCGCAGAGGGACAGCGACTGCTGGAAGGTGCGCGCCTCGTAACGCTCACCGGTCCTGGCGGCACCGGTAAGACGCGGCTCTCACTGCGCATCGCGGAGGAGTCCGCTCATGAGTTCGGCGACGGCACCTATTTCGTCCCGCTCGCGCCGATAAGCGATCCCGACCTAGTGCCCTCGACGATCGCGCACACCCTCGGCGTTCAGGTGAGCGGTTCGGAGATGCCACTCCGGCGCGTGCTCGATCACCTGAAGGACAAGCGGCTTCTCCTCGTGCTCGACAACTTCGAGCAGATCCTGCCTGCGGCGCCAATCGTCGGCGAGCTGCTCGCGTCGAGCGCCGCGCTGA
Source organism: Chloroflexota bacterium (assembly GCA_030854525.1). The sequence continues at coordinate 1,502 of JALYSZ010000371.1, forward strand.
AGGTGATCGCGTCCAGCCGCGCGCCGCTGCGCATCGCCGGCGAGCAGGAGTTCCCGGTTCCGCCGCTCGACGTACCCGACCCGCAGCATCTCCCCGCGCTCGAGGTCCTCGCACAGTCCGACGCGGTGCGTCTCTTCATCGAGCGCGCGAAGGCGGTTCGCCCAGACTTCCGCGTGACGGCCGAGAACGCCGCCGCTGTGGCCGAAATCTGCAACCGGCTCGACGGGCTGCCGCTCGCGATCGAGCTGGCGGCGGCGCGCGTGAAGGTTCTCACACCGCAGGCGATGCTCCCCAAACTCCGCGAGGGACTGGACATGCTCGCCTCCACCGCCCGAGACCTGCCGGAGCGCCAACGCACTCTCCGCGGCGCCATCGCCTGGAGCTGGGATCTGCTGAATCCCGCGGAGTGCAAGCTTTTCTCGAGGCTCGCGATTTTCGCGAGCGGCGGGATGCTTCCCCAGATCGATGAGATCTGCGGCCCGGCGAAGGAGCTCGGTGGCGATGTCCTCGACGCCCTGAGCAGCCTCGTAGAGCACAGCCTCGTGCGCCAATCAGAGATTGGGGGCGAACCTCGATTCCGCATGCTCGTCACGATCCGCGAGTACGCGCTGGAACGCCTGGACGAGAGCGACGAGCGCGACCTTATCCGGATGCGTCACGCGCGCGCATACCTCGCACTCGCGGAACACGCGCGTCCATACGTTCAGGGAACCGATCAAAAGCGCTGGCTCGATGTTCTCGAACAGGAGCACGACAACCTGCGGACGGCCCTGGAATCGTCGATCGCGGACAGTCGTGGCGAAGACGCCTGTCGCCTCGTCTTCGCGCTCTGGCGCTTCTGGCAGGTCCGCGGTCATCTGGTCGAGGGGGGGCGATGGTGCGAGCGGGTCCTGGCGCTCCCGACGTCCGGGGTCCCGCCGCTCGTGCTGATGAGCGCTTTCGAAGCCTCGGCCGGCGTCGCGTACTGGCGTGGTGACATCCAGACCGCGACCGATGGGTACGTCAAGGCCGCGGAGATCGCGCACGCCTCTGGGGACGATGCTGTGCGCGCGAACGCCGACTACAACCTCTCGTTCGCCTACGGCATCCCGGGATCTGATCTTCCGCAGGCCCTCGACCTGCTTCGGAGTGCGCGCGAGAAGTGGGCCCGCGTCGGCGATCGTGCCGGTGTGGCGCGGGCCGCGTGGGGTCTCGCCACTTTTTTACAGTTCGGGCGACGAGGCCAGGTCGATCCGTCGCGCCTCGAGGAAGCGCGCGTCGCGGTGCATGAGGCGCTCGAGGTCCACCGCGTCGGCACAAACCGTTTCGACCTGGCGTGGAGCCTTCACCTCGCGGGCATGATCGACGTCAAACTTGGAGATTTCGCAGGCGCTGCCGCCGCGTTTCGCGAGTCGGCGCAGATCTTCACTGAAGACAACGACCTCTCGGGCCTGGTGATCATCGCGAGCGACTGCGCGGAGCTCGCGGCTGAGCAAGGCCAGCTCGAGCGGGAGGCGACGCTCGTTGGTTTCGCGGAGGCGCAGTCGGAGCGCGCCGGTACCGGCCTTCTGCGCGAGATCTCAAAGCAGGACGCGCGCCGGCTGTCGAAGGACATCGCGCCCGAGTTCAGGGCCGCGCTGGAGCGTGGCCGCGCGATGGAGACGGCCGCGGGAATCGCCTACGCGCTCGACGAGTCGGCGGTCCGCGCGTGAGCGCTCCACAGCCGGCTGCCACCCATGCCAGCGTCGGGTCCAGCGAGCGGCGTCCGCTAACAGTGCTGTTCGCCGACATCGCGGGATCGACCGCGATCGCAGAGCGCATGGATCCTGAGGATTGGACCGCGATCGTGAGCCAGGCATTCGCGCGCATTAACGCCACCGTGGAGCGGTATGACGGGACGATCGCTCGTCTTATGGGCGACGGAGTGCTCGCGTTCTTCGGGGCGCCCGTCGCGCACGAGGACGATCCGCTGCGTGCGGTGCGCTGCGGGCTCGACATGGCTCGCGCTGTCGACGAGCTCAGCGCGGAGCTGAACGCCAAAGAGCCGATCGATCTCAGGGTCCGCGTCGGCATCAACACCGGACCGGTCGTGGTCGGCGTCGTCGGGACGGAGTCCGCGAGCGAGTACACCGCGATGGGCGACGCGGTGAACGTCGCCGCGCGGATGCAGGCGCTGGCGCGGCCTGGCACCGTGCTCGTGAGTGGGGCGACCCACCGCTTCGTCGTCGCGCTCGTCGAGTCGGTCGACGTCGGCCCACTCGATCTCAAGGGCAAGACCAACGCCGTTCAGGCCTACGAAGTGACCGGATTGAAGGAGGGTGCGACCGGCCGCGGCCTCAGCGGGCTCCATGCACCCATGATCGGACGTGACGCCGAGCTCGAGCGGCTTCGCGAGCAGTTCGCCATCGCTAAGGCGGGCAAGGGTCGAGTCGCCGCGATCCTCGGTGAACCAGGCATCGGAAAGAGCCGGCTCCTTTCCGAGTTCCGGGCGGAGGTTGAGCGCGGCGACGAGTCAGCGCGATGGATCGAAGGGCGTTGCCTCTCCTACGGTCAGACGCTGCCCTACCACCTGGTGCTCGACGTGGTCCGCTCGGTGATAGGTGTGAGCGCGTCCGCGGGCGAACCGGAGGTGCGGGAAGCACTGGAGCGGGTCTTACGCGATCTCTTTGGTGAGGGCTGGACGGAAC
>JALYSZ010000012.1 GCA_030854525.1 Chloroflexota bacterium
CGATCTAGGAGAGGGCGCCGGAACTGACGCCGCGATCATGCCGCTCGTCACGAGCGCGAACATCGCGTGCGGGGGGCACGCCGGCAACGACAACACGATGCGGACCACCGTGGAGCTCGCGATGCGCGGGTTCCCCGGGGACCCGCCCCCGCGACATGAGCGCAGCGAATGGGGCGGCCGGCGGGGAGGGTGCGCGAGCGAGAGACCGACCCGAGCCGCGACAGGACCCGCGGCGCGCGGCTCGCGGACCCGCGGCTGATCGGAGCTCAGACGAACAGCGGGGCGAGAACGAGCGTGATGGTCGCGAGGAGCTTGATGAGGACGTGCAGGCTCGGGCCGGCAGTGTCTTTGAACGGATCGCCAACGGTGTCGCCAACGACAGCTGCCGCGTGCGCCGGCGTGCCCTTGCCGAGGACCTTGCCCTGGTCATCCTTCAACATCCCGGACTCGATGTACTTCTTCGCGTTGTCCCAGGCACCGCCGCCGTTGTTGAGGACGGTGGCGAGGATAACGCCGGCCATCGTGCCGACCATCAAGAGCGCCGCCTCAGCCTCCGCCTTGAGGATGATCCCGACCACGATCGGGGCGCCCACCGCGAGGAATCCTGGCGCGATCATGTTGCGAAGGGCGGACGCGGTTGTGATGTCCACGACGCGGGCGTAGTCCGGCTCCTCGGTGCCGGCCATGATCCCCGGATGCTCGCGGAACTGTGTCCGCACTTCTTCGATGATCGCGGCGCCCGCGCGGCCTACCGCGCGGATCGCGAGGGACGAGAACAGATACACGAGCATCGCGCCGAGGAATCCGCCGAGGAAGACCTCGACCTTGGCGATATCGACCGAGGTGAAAGGCTTGCCGGTCAGCTGCGTGACCTTGTCGAGATAGGCCGAGAAGAGGAGGAACGCCGCGAGGGCGGCGGAGGCGACGGCATAACCCTTCGTCAGCGCCTTGGTGGTGTTGCCCGCGGCGTCGAGGCGGTCGGTGCGCTCGCGCGTCTCCTCCGAGGCTCGCGCCATGGACGCGACGCCACCGGCGTTGTCGGTTATCGGTCCGAAGGTGTCCATCGCCAGGATGAACGCCGCGCTCATGAGCATGCCCATCGTGGCGACAGCGGTGCCGTAGATGCCGCCGTGCGGCAGGCCGGTGACTTGCCCCCACTGATCGCCGAGCCAGTGCGAAGCGAACAGCGCGATCGCGATCGTGATCGTCGAGGAAGCCGTAGTCTCGAAACCCACGGCGACGCCCGAGATGATCGTCGTCGCGGGACCGGTCTTGGCGGCCTCCGCGATCTCTTTGACCGGCCGCCAGTTGCCGGACGTGTAGTACTGGGTGATGTACACGAAGGCGAGGCTAGTCAAGATGCCGACGACACCCGCGCCGAAGAAGTACATGAAGGCCCCTTGCTCGTTGAGCATCTGGTTCGTGACGAAGTACATACCCACGATCGAGAGCACGAGGGTGATGTAGTAGCCGGAGTTCAGCGAGCCCATCGGATCTCTTTTCTCGTTCCCGCGGACGAGGAAGATCCCGATGACGCTGGCGATCAAGCCGAAGCCACGCACGACCAGCGGGAAGAGGATCCATGCGACGTTGTGCGTCACCGCGTAGATCGCGACGCCCAGGATCATCGCGCCGATGTTCTCCGCCGCCGTTGATTCGAAGAGGTCCGCGCCTCGGCCGGCGCAGTCGCCGACGTTGTCGCCGACCAGGTCCGCGATCACGGCGGCGTTGCGCGGGTCGTCCTCCGGGATTCCCGCCTCGATCTTGCCGACGAGGTCCGCGCCCAGATCGGCCGCCTTGGTGTAGATGCCACCGCCCAGCTGCGCGAAGAGCGCGACGAACGACGCGCCGAAACCGAAACCGACGATGGTGAACGGCGCCTGGGCCGGATTCTCGAACCCGCCGTAGGCAATAAACATGACGAACACGCCGATGAGCGAAAGTCCGACGACCAGGATTCCGGAGACCGCCCCGCCGCGGAGCGCGATCCGGAGCGCGTCACCGATGCTGTGCTGCGCGGCCGCGGCGGTCCGTAGATTCGACCTCACCGCAACGAACATGCCGATGATGCCGGACGCCATCGAGCACGCGGCCCCGACGATGAATGCGATCGCGGTCTTGATCGCAAGCTCTTCTCTGGATGTGCCGGGCGCCGACTCGAAGAAGTAGATGACGAGACCGATGACCACCATGCCAGCGACCGCGAGGAGCGCGATGGTCCGGTACTGACGCTTGATGAAGGCGACCGCGGCCTCGTAGATCGCCCCGGCCACCTTCTGCATCGCGGGAGTCCCCGTGGGCGAGCCCAGTACGTCGTACGCGAAGTAGCCAGCGACCGCGATTGCCAGAACACCCGAGAACGGCACGACCCACAGAAGAGGCTGTGCTTCCACGCGACCCCCAAAGCGAAAAGCCCAAGAAAAAGGCGCCCGCCCCGACGGAGGGGGCCGCAGCGCTTCGACGCCATTTTAGGTCAGGCCGTCGAGCGGCGCAAACCGGCTAGAGTTCGAGACGTGCCACCGCAAAAAGCATCGAAGTCCGCGCCCAAGGCCGACGCGTCCGAGAAGGCGAAGAGCAAGGACCGCGACTGGCTGACGACGGCCGAGCTCGCCGCGAAGATCGGCTGGCGCGAGCACGCCCTCCGCGACGCGATGCGGGGCAAGGACCTTCCCGGCGTGAGGCGAACCTCGTTCGGCTATCACATCGAGTCCGCCTCGGTGGACGAGATCGCGAAGATCCTGGGGGCCCCGCCGCCGAAGGGAAACGCGCCGAAGCGCAAAGCAGCTCGGGCATAGCGCCGGCCAACTGCTCCGGCCTACCCAACCCGTCGCGCGAGTTACCTCTTCTTCCGCTCCCAGATGAACGACGCCTGCTCCAAAGGCATCAAGACGATAACTTCGACCAAACGCCAGCCGTCTTCCGCCGCGAAATTCATGTGCTCGTCGGCGGTCTGCTGCACCTCCGCCGGTCTCATCGCCGTCACCTTGTACTCGTACTCGTCGCGCGGGTGTTCAGCTGGCATTTTCGCAATCTAAGGGCTTCCCTCCCCGTCAGAGAAGAGTCGTTCGCATTCCGGGTGCTCCCTCGTTCGTACCTCTCCGATGCGAGACCCCTAGCGTTTCCTGAGTCGGGCTGGGAGGATCTGGAGCTCTTCGCGGTACTTCGCGACAGTGCGCCGCGCGAGTCGGATGCCGTGCTCCTCGCGCAGCTTCTCGACGATCTCCTGATCCGAATACGGCCGCGAACGGTCCTCGGCCTCGATGATGTTCTTGATCACGTCCTTCACGCCGAGCGACGCCGTGAAGAAAGTGGAGAACGGGATGACCTCGCCCGCCGGGAGGAGGACGAACTTGCCGGCGGTCGCGCGACTCACCGTCGACTCGTGCATGCCGATGCGCTCCCCCACCTCAGCACGCGTGAGCGGACGGAGCGACTGGACGCCCTTCTCCAGGAAATCCTTCTGACACTCGACGATGACGTCTGTGATGCGGCCGATGGTCTGGCGCCGCTGGTTGATGTTGTCGATGAAGAACTTCGCCCGCGTAACGTACTGCCGGATGTGCTGGCGCTCGTCGTCGGTCATCGTCGGCGCGGCGGCGCCCGCGGTACGTGCGGCCTGGAGCTGTCCGACGAGCTGACGGTAGACGGGGTTGACGCGCAGCGAGAACCGCCGCGACTCAATGACCTCGACCTCGAACTCGCCCTTCTCGTTGCGAACGATGATCACGTCGGGACGCAGCGCGACCTGACGACCACCGATGCTCGTACCGTCCGGCCCCGCTGCGAACGCGTGTGCCGGATAGGGGTTGAGGCTCTGTTTCACCCAATCCCAACCCTGTTGGACCTCCTCGCGCGAGATGCGAAGGGCCTGCGCGATGTCGCCGAACTTGTGTTCGCCGAGCTCGCGGAGATGGTCGGCAACGATGGACCGGACATGCGCCGGCACTTCTTCGCCGATCTCAGAAAGGTGGTCGATCTGGATGAGAAGGCACTCGCGAGTGTCGCGCGCGCCGATGCCCCACGGCTCGATGCCCTGAATGGTCTTGAGGACCTCGGCCGCGTCGGCGACGGATACCTTTAGCGTCTTCGCGACCTCCTCGAGCGGGATCTCGAGGTATCCGAAGTCGTTGAGGTTGCCGATGATGTACTCAGCAACCGGATGCAGCCGCTTGGGCAGCAGTACGCGGGTGTTCCAGGAGAGGTACTCGGCGAGCGTTTGCTCGGCCTCAGCGCGAACGATCGGATCGAGCTCGTCCTCTTCCTCGTCGCGCTGCATGAGACTGGTGCCCTCGAGCGGCTCGGTCTCGATGTCCTCGCTACCCTTGTAGGGACCTTTGCCGGTGCCGAAGCAGTTCAGACACACCCGGCCAGCGAGAGGCTGACCGCAGAGCGGGCAAGCTTGGACCTCCTCGAGATCGAGGGCGGGGTTCTCCTGAAGTTCTTGATTGATGACGTCCTGCAGCTCGAGCGAGCTCAGTTGAAGGATGTAGTTCGCCGCGATCTGCTTGGGCGTGACCTTGAGCTGCTGCTGTGGAAGGAGTCTTAGATCCACCTCGGCTACCTTACCGCAGGGTGATAGTGCGAGCGGAATTCACGTTGTTCGCGGCCGCGATCGCGTTGTCGCTGGTCGCGCTGCTCGTCGCCCCGCGACGCATCGCAGAGGCATGGCGCGTGCCGACCGCCCTCTTGGTCGCCACTTTGGGCGCCATATCGCCGCTTCTGCTCTATCAATTGAGCGATCCCGCTCTCGCAACCGGTCGCGCACTGTGGGAGTGGTCGGCCGCCGGAGGACCGACCATCCAAGCGACGTACCGTCTTGATGGCCTGTCGACGGTGGCGATATCGGCAGGGTTCGCATACGTCGCGGCGGGACTCCTCGCGAACGCGCGATCGGCGGCCTCGCCACGCTTCCTTCCCTCGCTCGCGCTGGCGATCGGGTTTGTCTTCATCGCGGTCGTCGTCACAGTCGACCTCGTCGCAGCCGCGGTGGCGATCGCGGTCCTCGCCGCGGTCACCGCGTTCGCGATGCTTCTGGTGGCGCCTGCCCAGTCCGCGATGCGCATCGCGGCGTACTTCGCCGTCGGCATTCAAGGATTCGTCGTCGCGGCGCTGCTGATCGCTCGCCAGGGAGGCGCGTCGCTCGCCTTCGGCGCGATCTCCCCATCGGCCGTCAGCCCCGGCGCGATCCTCGCCGCGACCGCGGGCGCGGGCCTCTTTGCGGGGCTGTACCCGTTCGTGCCGTGGCGGTACCAGCCCGCGCAAGCGCTCGCTGCCGCGGAGCGCGAACCACTTCGCGGACTCCTGGCGATGCCGGCCGGTGTCGCCGCGTCGATCCTGCTGCTCCGGCTTCTGGGGGTCACGAGCATCGACCTTTCCACGCTGGGACTTCCGCTCTTCGGGCTCATCCCGCGACTCGTGCTCCTCGGTGTGGTGCTCGTCGCGTTCGCGATCCGAGCACGAGCCCGCGGACGCGCATCACGGCGCGCCATCGTGACCACGATCCTCGCCGCGGCGACACTGGCCGGCTGGGATGAGCTCCACTGGAGCTACGTCGTGCTGGCGGCGGCGGCGCTCACAGTCCTCTACGCCGCCGCGGTATCCCTCGCACTCCCAGAGCAATGGGAAGTCGCGCGCCACGACGTGACGCTCGCGACCCTGTGGATCGCGTTGGCGGTGGGCACACCGATCGCGCTCGCTGCGGGTCTCTTCATCTTCATAGGGGCGGCGTTCGCCGCTCTCCTCGAGAGCGTATGGATGCCCCCGCATCGCGCCTACATCGTGATCATGGCGACGAGCGTCTGGACGGTGACCGGGGTCATCGGTCTGGCCACAGGTGCGGCCACGGCGGCGCTTCCCGCGACCGCCGTGGCGGCCGTCTTCGTTGCCGTCGTCGTGCTCGTGCTGGAGCTCGCCCACGCCGGCCGCCGCCTGGCCCAAGGTGAGGCGCCCCCCGACCTCGACATCGCGGCCGCGGTCGTTGCCCTCTTCAGCACGGCGCTGGTCGCGAGCCTGCTGTCGCTTCCGATAGCCGACGCGCTCATCGTTCTGCGGCGGCCGCTTGATCCGATCGATCCGGTCGTTGCCATAGGCTCGGTCGTCGCGGCGACGATCCTCGTCATAGCGGCCCGTATGTTGCGCCCGCTCTTGCCGAACCTCGACGCCCTCAGCGCCCGACTGCAGCGGTTCGTGTGGGCCGCCGACCCGGTGCCCACGGGAGTCGCCATGTTCCGGGCGCTCGAGCGCGCGGTGACCATCGCGTCAGCGGGGTTCGCGGTCTTCGAGCAGCGCGCCGGCGTGTGGCTCGCCGCGGTCCTCATCGTTGCGCTTCTCGTCTGGTCGACGCGTTAAGTGATTCCCCTGGGCATCGTCGCGCTCGCGACCCTCGCCGCGAACGGTTCACGGCAGCTGCGCTACTCGGCAGTCGCGCTGCTTGGGGTGTCGGTGGCTGCCAACGTGGTGACCGCGGGTCAGCTCACGGTCACACAACTCGCAGTCGAAGGCTGCGGAGCGCTGGTTGCCTGCGGGATCCTGTACGTGGCCGCGCGAGACCGGACATACGGCGAAGATCCTGGGTGGCGGCTCTGGCTCGCAACGATCGTCGCGGCCGCGGCCACCGCCGCCTGTTTCGCGACTCTTCGCACCGCTTCGAGCGAGACCGTCATCGGGCCTCCCCCGCTTATCGGCGAGGATCCGAGCGGGGTCACCGCGCAGGTCGCCGCCTTCTGGCTCATCTCGTCGGGTGTCGCCATCCTGGTCACCGCCCGTACGCCGGTCCGCGGATCCGTCGGCGCGATCCTGATGATCACCGGCGTCGAGCTTCTCGTTCGTCTTCTAACCGTGCCTCAGCTTGGACTTTCGCTTCTGCTCGGCTGGGTCGAGGTCGTCATCGCCCTCGCCGGCGGCTTCCTCATCGTGAACGAGCGTGTGGTGCGCGAAGGTTGATCATCGCGGCAGCGCCTCTCGTCCTCGCGCTCGCGGCCTGCGGAGCATTCGTGCTCCGCAAGCGCCTGAACCTCGTCGGTCCGTTCTCGTTAGTAGCGATCGTCGTCGCCTTCACCCTCGTGATCTTGAGTCCGCTGGACGCGACGGGAACACTTCTTGATCTCGACCTCCGCGTGAGCGGCCTCGGCCGTCTCGCGTCGGCTGTGATCCTCGCCACGCTTTTCCTGCTTGTGCTCGACGTGTGGCTAGACGAGCCCGCATACAACTTCTTTCCGACGGCGCTCGCGGTCGGAGCCACGTCACTCGGCGTGCTCGTCCTGACCGCGCCCCTCGCCATCTTCGGCGTGCTCGTGCTGGGACTCCTCGTGCCGGTCGGGTCGTTCACTTTCCAGGTGCATCGCAATCGCTCGGTGGAGGCGGCGACTCGTCATTTCGGCTTCGTCGCACTGGGGGGATGCCTCGGGATCGGCTCGCTGGCGCTCGCGGCGAGCCTCCCGCACGAGCAGCCAGCGAACACCTTCGTGCTTCTTGTGGTCGTGCTCGTCGTGGCCTTCGCTCTTCTCCTCGCGGCGATCCCATTCCACACGCATGCGGCGCTTCTCGCGGGCGAGGTACCCCCGGCCGCGCTCGCCTTGTATTTCGGCGTCCTCGTCCCAACGACGTTCATCGCGTTCGTCGAGATCCTCACGCTCTCGGGCCTGCTGCCCGCGATCGTCCAGGTGGTCAAGGTGCAGGATCTCTTGCACGGGATCGGATTGACCTCGGCGGTCGGCGGCGCGTTCCTCGCGAGCGGCGCCCCGGACCTGCGCCGACTCGTCGTCTATTCGGTGATCTCGAACCTCGGCGCGGCCCTCGTGGGGATCGCGACGCTCTCCGGACCGGGCATCATCGGCGCCCTCGCGAGCGTGATCGTCACCGGCGCATCCGCGTCCGGTCAGCTGCTCGCGGCGGGCACGCTCGAGAGCCGGAGCACACCGGAGCGCCCGACGGCGCGCAAAGCACCCCTGGCCGCGCTTGCTTTCGTGGTCGGCGGATTTGCGATGATCGGAGCCCCACCACTCCTCGGATTTCCTGGGCGCTTTTTCATGGAGCTCATCGCTTACCAGTTCGCCCCATTGACGGGCGCTGCGCTGGTGTTCGCCACGCTGCTCCTCATCGTCGGCCAGCTCCGCGCCGTGCTCGCCCTATTCGGCAGCGGTGTCGACCGATGGGTACTCGAGCCGCGGCCGGTCGCCGGGATCATCGGCGCCGTGATCTTCATCGCGCTGCTAGCCGGCGGGATCCAGCCCGACGGATTCTTGCGGCCGATCGCCTCGTTTGCGGACGAGTTTCTGAGGGCCTTGCGTCCGCTCTAGAAAGTCTGAGCATGCGGCGGGTCCTGTCTCAGGGGTAGGGCCCCTGACCGCGTAGCGGCTACGCGCCGTGCCACCCGCCGCCGGGTCAGGATCCGCTCGCCGCATCAATGATCGGATCGGCGCCCGCCTCGACGACGCCCGCTGCGAGGAGACGGCGGCAGAGTCGCTCGAATCGCTGGGTGTCCTGGCGGAGAAGAAGAAGAACGCGAGGTCGTCATCGAAGTACGCGAGGAAGGGCATCCAGATCGCCGCGTTCCACCGCGGCCAGACCGGACAAGTAGCGCCGTCGCGCTACGGCGCTAATGATCGATCTGTACCTCAGGAGCTCCCACCAGAGATCGGGCCGGAGGCTAGCTCGGCGCCTTGTCCTCGGACATCCAGCGTTCGATGTCGCGGGTGTATTCGATGACCCCCTCAGGGAACCAGAGCTTGATCTCTGCCGCCGCGGTCTCGGGAGCATCGCTCGCGTGAACGAGATTCCGGAGCCCAACGAGTGCGTAGTCGCCGCGGATGGAACCCTCGCTGGCCTCGTGAGGGCGAGTCGAGCCGACCATCGCACGCACCACCGCGATCGCGTTCGGGCCCTCGAGAACCGCCGCGACGACCGGCGAGGCCGTGATCACGCCAACGAGGTCGTCGTAGAAGAACTTCCCCTTGTGCACGGCGTAGTGCTTCTCCGCCATCGCCCGGTCTACCTTCAACAGACGCAGCGCGGCGAAGCGCAGACCGCGCTTCTCGAAGCGCGAGAGGATCTCGAACGCGATGCCCCGCTGAAGCGCGTCGGGTTTGAGCACGACGAGCGTGCGCTCGGCGCTCACGACGCCATCACGACCGGGGTCTCGTCGGCAACGGGCGGCGCTATCGCGGCGAGCGACGCGCGCGGTCCGATCGCGGCGACGTAGGCGAGCTCGGGGCGAAGATACGCGCGCGCGACGCGCTGCATATCCGCCGTCGTCACGCCGTCGATGATCGCGGAGACTTCCTCGACCGAACGAACGCGCCCGAGGAAAAGCTCCTGCCCCGCGAGCCAGCCCGAGACGCCGCGCGTGTCCTCGAGCCGAAGCTCGAGACGGCCCTTCGCGAAGTCGCGCACGCGTTCGATCTCGACGTCCGGCACGAGCTCGTCGCGGAGGCGCTCAACCTCTCGCATGATCGCCTTCAGGACCTCGGCGGCGTTCTGCGGCGCGAAGCCGGCGTACACGACGAGGTGCCCCGCATCGGCGTAGTTCGCGCCGTAGCTATGCACGTCGTACGTAAGGCCGCGCTTCTCGCGCAGCTCGAGAAAGAGCCGGCTCGACATCCCCTCGCCGAGGACGGCGTTGAGCATGTCGAGGCTGTACTTGTCCGGATGCGTCGTGTGAACGGCCCGCCAGCCAACGCACAGATTGGTCTGCTCGGCCCGCTTTCCGAGCAGCTTCAGGTGCGGCTTTCCGGCGCGAGGGGCTGGCTTCGACTTCACGACCTCACGGGCAGCGAGACCGCCCAGGGCCTCGTCGACGGCAGCGATCGCCTCGTCCGCGCGTAGCGGACCCGCGAGCGCGACCACGGTCCGCGACGGCGCGTAGCCACGCTGCATAAACTCGCGGAGGCGGTCCGCCGTCATCCCCAGGACGACCTCCTCGCGTCCGGCCACTTCCCACCCGAGCGGGTGTCGCGGATAGAGAAGCTCGTCGACCAACGTGTGAACGCGGTCCTGGGGCTGATCCCGGTACATGCGCAGCTCTTCGACGATCACGTTGCGCTCCGATTCGACATCGTTCGGGCGGAGCATCGGGGCGCGGATCAGATCGGCAATGACGTCCAGCGCGACCAGGTAATGGCGCGCGGGCACGCGCGACCAGAAGACGGTGACCTCCTTGTCGGTCGATGCGTTGACGACGCCGCCCTTGCTTTCGATGACCTGGCTGATGTCGGCCGCGGTCGGGCGCTTGGCACTTCCCTTGAAGACCATGTGCTCGAGGAAGTGGCTGGTGCCCGCATCCCCCTTCGTCTCGATTCGGGATCCGACGCCGACGTAGACGGCGAGCGAGACCGAGCGCGTCTCCGGCATCTCGCCAATGAGGACCCGAAGCCCGTTAGAGAGCGTCACCTTGCGGTGTTCCATCGACTGCGAACGCTATCAGAGCCGCGCGGTCGGCTAGCGGCAGAACACCATCGTCATATACATCGCGTCCGGACCCATGACGGCACCAACGCCGACGCGCCGGAACAGCGGATCCATGATGTTTGTCCGGTGGTTGATGGGCTCCCACGGCTCCGCCATGAATTCAATGTGCAGCACATCGACGTTCTCGTGCCAGATCTTTCCCGTGTTCTCGCCATACCAACCGGTCCCGCACGCCGGAGCGTTGCGCGAGTGCGCGGTGCCGTCCGGGCCGTCGTGGTACACGTAGCGGACCTGCGCTTCGGCGGCGCTGTGCGCTCGCGCGGCGTCCGCCGCACGGATGTCCACCACGAGTGGCACGAGTCCAGCGCGAGCACGCGATGCGTTCATGAGCTCGACCATCCGGAATTCCGCCGATAGCGTCGCCGGACTGGTCAGCGCAACGGTCGGACGCGCGACCGGGCGTGGCGTGGGCTCTGGCGGCGGCGCCGCGGTTGGATCGGGAATCGCCTCGGGCTCCGGCTCGACGGCGGGTTCGGGCCCCGCTTCGGTCACGGCTTCGACTGCCGATGCGTCAGCCGGCTCGAGTGTCAGTAACGCCGTCGGTTCGGATGTCGATGACGCCGACGGCGTCGGATCTACGTATTCGTATTCCTGCAGCAGCATGCGGACCAAGCTCCGCGACGGCGGTGCAACCCTCGCCTGCATGGCTTCGTCATCAATCTGCGGCACGACCACCGGCGCGAGTGCGGGAGTCACAGTCAGGCTGGCGACCGCGATCCCGGCGAGCAACGCCGAATGGCCGAGGCGGGCGGGGAGGCTCAGCGGCCCGTCCTGCTCACGACTCAGTCACGCTCCAGGCACCTGAAGAGATAACGAGGCTGGCGCCCGCGCGTCGCGCCGCGGCGAGATGTTCGCGTTCGGCGGCCGCCGCGTCGAGCGGTCCATCCGTCGTCGCCACGAATGGAGCATGTTCGTCGGGGGTGAAGTACGAAAAGAGGGGGCGATCGGCGAACGCCGCGAGGCGCGCGACGATGTCGAGGCCGGGCGCACCGGGCTTGACGATCACCGCGTCGGCCCCATCGGCCATGTCGCGGCGTGCGCGTGCGACCGCGGCGGCTGCATCGTCGGCGGGAATGAGGGGCACGGCGCGCTCGGATATCGGTATCGCGCTCACCGCGGTCCGATGCGTTACATAGAGCGCGCTTTCGAGCTTGACCATCGCGGAGATCGGCAGGTCGGAGCGCCTCGGGCCGAGCGCCTCGCGCAGGGCGCCCACCGTTCCTTCGAGCATCCCTGACGGGATCAGAAGGTCGGCGCCCGCGTCGGCATGCACCTCGGCGATCGCCGCGAGACGCTCGATCGTCGCGGCGACGTCGGCGCCGTGTTCGCCGAACAAGACGCATTGACCGTGCGCCGTGTAAGCGCAAACGCACACGTCGGTCGCTACGCCAAGCTCCGGCACCGCTTCCTTTACAGCGCGGATCGCGCGGGGCACAACATGATCGGGTTCGCTTGCGAGAAAGGCATGCTCGTCCTTGCGGTCACTGATGCCGAAGAGAAGGAGTCCGGCAAGTCCGGCAGAGGCGGCGGTCCGAGCCTCGCGTACCAACTCGGTGACTGAAAGGCGCTCCAGCCAAGGCGCGGCTTCGATCTTCTCGCGGTCCTCAACCGCACTTCCGACGATGACCGGGAGGATGACGCGGCCGGCCAGATCCGCACGCCCGAGCGCTCGCGACCAGATCGGGTGCTCGGCGAGCCTCCCTCGCGCGAGCGTCGCTTGTCGCATGGGCGGATGTTACGCACGACCGCCGAGCAAGCGGTGGCCAAGGGCTACCATCTTTAGTCGATGAGGCGACGACCGGCGGCCCTCTTCGCGCTCGGTGTCGGGTGCGTACTCGCCGCGAGCGGTGCCGCCTTCGCGGCCGCTCCCCTCGCTCGAGCCCCAGCGCAGAGCATCGCCGCGCTCGCCGACGACATGGGCTCTTCCGTAACGGCCGAGGTGACACTGGCGGCACCCGCGGTCGAAGCTGTTCCGGCCGCGGCACCTCTGCCGCGGCCGAAAGCCGCTCCGGGAGCGACCGCCTTCGACGAAATGAAGCACGTATGGCAATCGCTCAACAACTGCGGGCCCGCATCGGTGGTCATGGCCCTGTCGACATTCGGGATCGACGTCTCTCAGGAGGCCGCGCGAGTCCCGCTTCGCGGGACGAGCCTCCTCTCCGGGATGGGACCCCAGAGGGTCGATAGCTGGGTCAACGCGAACTTCGGCCTGCGGTCGGTCTGGCGCAACAACGGGACGAACGATCTGCTCCGACGCCTGGTCGCGAACGGCTTCGCGCCGATGGTCACCCAGTGGATGCAGGATCCGTCGATCACACGCATCGCTCACTGGAGGGTCGTCCGCGGGTACGACGACGCGGCGAGCACCTTCTATGTAAACGATCCCATGCTCGGGAACATGGTCCCGCTCTCTTACA
>JALYSZ010000104.1 GCA_030854525.1 Chloroflexota bacterium
GTGCACGACCAGCTCGGGGCTCGCCGCGAGCCCGTCGGTCGCGGGGTCGATGATCTCGAGCTTCGGCAGCGTCGCGAAGGTCGTGAACTGGTAGTACATGTACCCCAGGAACGAGCCGACGAACGCGAGCACCAGCACCGGAACGAGAACCACGGGCCGGAAGATGAGGCTCTGGTGGACCACCGGGCGATACGGCTTGAAGGTCCGCTTCGGGGCGGGCTCCGGCGGGGCGCCTCCGCGCTCCGCCTGATACAGCACGACGAGCTCGTCGGTCTGCAGATCGAGATAGTCGGAGTAGTTTCGAAGGAACCCGCGCGTGTACACCGCGCCCGGCAGCGACGCGTAGTCCCCATCCTCAAGCGCCTTCAGGAACTTCTCGCGGATTCGCGTGTCGGCCGCCGCCTGCTCGAGAGTGATGTCCTTACGTTCGCGCTGCGCGCGCAGCTGCTCGCCGAGGCTACTCAAGCATCATCCTTCGCCATGCCGTAGACGTCGCGCATCTTGCCGGGTCCTTGCGACGGTCCGATGACCCCGTTCTGTTCCATGATGTCAACCAGCCGACCCGCCCGGGCGAACCCGATCGTCATCTTGCGCTGCAGCATCGACACCGACGCCTGCCCCGCGCGCTGCACGATCTCGACGGCCTCCTCGTAGCGGTCGTCGTCGATCTCGTCGCCGCCATCCTCGCGGACCCGCGCGCGCTCCTTGTCCTCGAGGATTGAGAGGTCGTAGTGGGCTTCGCGCTGCTGCCGCCAGTGGCGGATGACCTGCTCGATCTCCGCATCGGAGACGAACGCGCCCTGCGCGCGAACCGGCTTCGCCGAGTCGGGCGCGAGCCACAGCATGTCGCCGCGGCCGAGGAGCTTTTCCGCGCCTGTCATATCGATGATCGTGCGGGAATCGACCGACGAAGCGGTAGCAAACGCGATACGAGCGGGCACGTTTGCCTTGATCAGTCCGGTGATCACGTCGACCGAGGGTCGCTGCGTGCCGAGCACCAGGTGGATGCCAGTCGCCCGCGCGAGCTGAGCGATCCGCGTGATCTGCTTCTCGACCTGGATCGGGGCCTGGAGCATCAGGTCCGCAAGTTCGTCGATGATGAAGACCACATACGGGACCCGGTCGCTGCCGGTGTGCTTCTCGTTGTACGCGCCGATGTTGCGGGCGTTCGCGCGAGCAAACAGGCGGTACCGGCGGTCCATCTCGCTCGTCGTCCAGTACAGGGCGTTCAGGATCTGGGGCGAGTCGTGCATCACCGGGACGACCAGGTGCGGCACCCCGTTGAATCCGGGGAAGTCCACGCGCTTGAGATCCCCGATGAGGATTCGCACGTCATCGGGAGTCGACTGAAGGAGGAGGCTCGTCAGGATCGCGCCGATGCAAACGCTCTTACCCGAGCCGGTCTGGCCGGCGATCAAGAGGTGCGGAAGCTTCGCCAGGTCGGTGACGATGGCTCCGCCCGCCACATCCTTTCCGAGGGCCACCGTGAGCTTGGAGGGTGAGCCCTTGAACTCCGCGCTCTCGGCGACATCGCGGACCGAGACGAGCCCGATGGCGAGATTGGGAATCTCGATCCCGACGACACTCTTGCCTGGGATCGGAGCCTCGATCCGCAGCGTCCGCGCGGCGAGCGCGAGCGAGAGGTCGTCGGACAGCGCTTCGATCCGCGAGAGCTTCACTCCCGCGGCGGGCTTGAGCTCGTAGCGCGTGACGACCGGGCCGACGAACACGTCGACGATCGTTGCCGCGATGCCGAAGTGGGACAGGGTTTCCTCGATGACGCGCTTGTTGCGGATGAGCTCGTCCTTGCCCGACCGCGCCGCCGATCCCACATCAAGTTCGTCTATGGCGGGCAAAACCCAGGGCGTATCCGGAGGATCGGCGTGCAGGACGCCTTCGGCGACGACGGCGGCCGAGGCGAGGCCGGCAGTAGACACAGCGAAGGGCTTGCGCTCAGCGTCAGATAGCGCCGCCGCAGCCTCCGAGGGCCCCTGGGGGTAGGGGCCCCCAATCGCGGAGCGAGCGGCGGTGGGGCTCAGGCCCATGGGGGCCTGGGCTCCGCCGGGTAGAGAGGGTTTCGGAGGCTGCGGCGTGCTCTGCCGCGCAGGCTTCTCTTCGGGGATGTGTATACGCATGGGCTCTGCGGGTTGGTGGTCGTCCTCGAAGAAGCGGTCGAAGCGCGTGGCCGTTCCTCCGGGGATGAGCGTGCCGGGTTTGAGCCCGCCGATGGCCGGCCGCTGCCTCCAGACGGGCTTCCAGAGGTCCGCGATGGTCCGGTTCGCCGCGATGACGATCCCGACCAGCAGCAAAGCCCCAAGGGCGATCGGCGCGCCCATCTGGCCGAAGAGGCTCGCCGCGGCCTTCGCGACCGCGCCCCCGACGAACCCGCCGGCCACGTCGTCGCGCACGTAATGCCGCGTAAGCCCAAGGAGCGCCGCGACGATTACGAGGCCACCGAGTATCGGCAACACCGTCCCGCGGCGGATGAACCCGAACCAGAGCTCGAGCGCGATCGCCCCGAGCGCCAGCGGGACGAGCCATGCCGCCCACCCGAGGAGAGCGAAGAGCGTCGAGCGCCACCACTGCAGCACCGCGCCCTGATCCGTGGCGAGCGCGACCGTCGAGAGGAGCGCGAAGGCGAGGACGGCGATCGCGCCGATCTCGTCGCGGATGCGGGGATCGATCGCGGGGGTCGCGCCTCGGCGCCTTGAGCTTGCGGCTCTCCTCGCCACCGGCCTAGACCTGCATGATCACGGGCAGCACCATCGGTCTCCGCTTGGTGCGCTCGTAGAGGAAGTTCACGACGCTGTTGTGGATCGCGTCCTTCAGCGCCGACGGCTCGGCGAGGTGCTCGCCGGTCTGCGCCTCGGCGAGACCGTCCAGGATCTTCTGCTTGGCCTCCTCTACGAGCTGAGCGGCGTCGTGCTCGGGCACGAAGCCCTTCGTCACGATGTCGGGTCCCGCGACGACAGCGCCGGTGCGCTGCTCGATCGTCACGACGACGAGGAAGATGCCGTCGCTGCCGATCGACCAGCGGTCGCGCATCACCGACTGACTCACGTCTCCCACGCCGAGGCCGTCGACGTACACCACGCCGGACTGGACCTTCTCCCCCACCTTCGCGCCGTTCGAATCGATCTCGAGGACGTCCCCGTTGGTCAGCACGAACGCGTTCTTCGGATCGACGCCGAGATCCATCGCCAGCCGGGCATGACGGACGAGCATTCGGTACTCGCCGTGGATGGGAAGGAAATGCTTCGGCCGGAGGATGCTCAGGAGGAGCTTCAGCTCCTCCTGGCTCGCGTGTCCGGAAACGTGCGGACGACTCTGGGGGTCGTAGATCACCTCGGCGCCGAGCTTGAAGAGGTTGTCGACGGTCCGCGAGACGAGCTCCTCGTTGCCGGGGATCGGCGTCGCTGACATGACGACGGTGTCGCCCTCTTTCACGGCGACGTGCCGATGGTCGCCGAGCGCCATCCGGGACAGCGCGCTCGTCGGCTCGCCCTGACTCCCCGTCGTGATGATGCAGAGCTCGTGGTCGGGGAGCTTGCCAATCTCGTGGGGGTTCACGATGGCGCCATTGGGATACTCGAGATACCCAAGCTCGCGCGCCGTCTTCGTGTAGTTCTCCATCGAGCGGCCCACGATCGCGGTCTTGCGGCCCCAGGCGTGCGCGATCTCCACGATCTGCCGTATGCGCGAGATGTTCGAGGCGAAGGTGGTCGTGATCACGCGACCCGGCGCGCGCGACATGATCGCGTCGAACATCTCGGCGACGTGACGCTCGGACTGCGTGTACCCGGGCTGTTCGGCGCGCGTCGAGTCCGACATCAGGAGGAGCACACCCTTCGCAGCGATCGCCGCCAGGCGCGCGAAGTCGGTCTGGCGGCCGTCGACCGGGGTGTGGTCGAACTTCCAGTCGCCCGAGTGCACCACGGTCCCGAACGGAGTCTCGATCGTCACGCCGACCGCGTCGGGGATGCTGTGGCACACGTAGTACGAGTCGCAGCGGAAACCGCCGATGCTGAACGGCGTCCCGGGCTCGATCTCGCGGAACGTCGCGCGCTCCGCGAGCTTGTGCTCCTTCAGCTTCGTGCGGATCAGCCCGATCGTGAGCTTGGTGCCGTAGATCGGCACTTCGAGCAGGTCGCGTAGTGCGTATGGCAATGCGCCGATGTGGTCCTCGTGGGCGTGTGTGATGAGGAAGCCGCGGATCTTGCTCTTCCGCTGCCGCAGGTACGTCATGTCGGGGATGACGAGGTCGATGCCGAGCATGCCCTCGTCCGGGAACATGAGGCCGGCGTCGACGACAACGATCTCGTCGCCGATCTCGATTGCGAGCATGTTCTTACCGATCTCACCGACGCCGCCAAGCGGTATCACCCGCAGCGCCGTGTTCGACTTAGCCAAAGAGCGTTATCTGCTCCACCGGCTTTTCCTCCGGCTGTTTTTCGGGTGGAGTGGTCGCCAGGAACAGCGCCAACGCCGCGAAGTCGGCGTGGAGCGCGTCGCGCAGAGCCGGCTGATGCAGCGCCGCGGCGGGGTGGTACACGGGGAAGATCAGGAGGCCGTCGGCGGTTTTTCGTGGCTTGCCGTGGATGCGCGAGATCGACTCGCCCTGGAAGAACTTCCCCATCGCGTGGCGGCCGAGGGTGACGATGACGCGCGGCTGCAGGACTTCGAGGTGCCGGCGCAGCCACATGTCGCACGCTGATATCTCTTCTGGTAGCGGGTCACGGTTCTCCGGCGGCCGGTGACGAACGACATTGGTGATGAAGACCTTCCGCCGGTCGAGGCCGATGCCGGCGAGGAGCTCGTCGAGGAACTGGCCGGCGGCGCCGACAAAAGGCTTGCCCTGGAGATCCTCGTGGTAACCGGGTGCCTCGCCGAGAAACAAGATGCCCGACTCGGCGCTGCCGTCACCGGGGACCGCCTGTCGCGCGCTCCGATGCAGCGGGCACGCCGTGCAGGCGCGGATCTCGTCGGCGACGAGCCGAAGATCGACCGAGGCCTCGTTCAACGGGGTGATTATGCGGCGGCGGAAGGCTTCAGAGGAGCCTTTCGCGCCAGGTAGATCACGTCGGTGTATGGCCGGCGCGGCATATCTTCCACTTCGACAACGAATCCGGCCCGCTCGAACATCGCTAGGGCCTCCTCGCGTGATGCGAAGTAGAAGCGCTCGCGACCACCCCGCGTGAACCCAAGACCGACCGTGACCATTTCCTGCGCGTAGGTGATCGCATAACGCGGATCGGTGCGCCGCTCCTGTGCCTTCACGATCAGCGGCCCGCCTTCGCCGAGCGCCGCCGCCGCGTTTCGGAGGACGCGCTCCTGATCCTCGAACGGCAGGAGGTACAGAACGTCGACGATCGTGACGGCGTCGCAGTGCGGAGGCTGGTCCTTGATGATGTCGCCGACCTCGAAGCGCAGCCATTGCGTATCGCGAACGGCTCCGCGCGCCACCTCGATCTTGCGGTCGTCCAGATCGATGCCGAGCACGCGTCGCTGTTCGGACGCCTCGTGCAGCAGGCACGCGAACAGCCCGTGGCCGCAGCCGAGGTCGACGATGAAGCCTTTCTTTGGAACGAAACGCTCGACGAAGGCCAGGTCGGAGAGAAATGCGCGCCCGTGCACGAAGAGACGCGCGCCGAAGGGCGCGGAACGGTAGCGATGGACCGCCCGATTGAGCGCCGCGCTCGTGCTCGCACCCGGCATCAGGGCACGCGCCAGCGCACGGCCTCGCTGCCGAACGCCGTCTTCAAAAGAGGGTCCGTCAGGACCTCGAGCTCCTTCGGCCTGTCGGCGACGAGCGTGTCGGTGGACCGAAGGATCTCGTCGACGTAGCCCGGATGCGAGCCGATCTCCCCCACCCCTCCGTACGTGGCGAGGAGCGCGACGCTCGCCGCGTCGAGGCGCGGCCGCTGCGACGTGATGTCGACGTACCAGCGGTTCCCCGGAATGCCGCGGTATGCGAGTGCGGAGGCGAACGTCGCGGCGCGGAGGGCCGCCTCCTTCGGTCCGGTCCAGGCGCGCGGCGACCGGGCGCGGCGGACCCAACGAACACCCTCGTCCCGAGCGATGCGGCCGACCACGCGGGCGACCGGCGGTATGAGGTGCACGTGACGATGCGAGTCCCACGCGAGCGGCAGGATCCCCCAAGAACGCGCGAGCGCCGCTTGGGCGCGGACCTCGGTCGCAACCTCACCCGCCCGGACCCGGCCGCTGAAGAGCCGCTTGGTGAGTTCCGCGAGCCCGAGAAAACGGCCCTCGTCATCGATAAGGCTTCGGATCGCCGCCGGGTCGCTCACCGGCCAGCCACCGACGAGGTCGATGTGCAGACCGACCTCGAGATCCGGCTCCATTCGCGCCTGCGCAGCCGCCTCGGCCGACGAGTCAGCGGTGACGATGAGGGAGGTCGAGCGCACGATGCCCCGGCGGTGCGACTCGAGGACCCCTTTGGTGACGCCCGGTGAGAGACCGAGGTCGTCGGCGGTCACGACGATCGTCATCTGCCGTATAGCCCGCGCATCGCGTTCAGCCGGATGACGAAGAGGTCGCGCAGCATCTTGGGCGTGTCCGCGAGGAAGTCGATTCGCGTGTCGTTGTGCTGACGCAGCGCGAACGGGATCTCGCGCACTTTGTAGCCTGCGCGCCGGGCAAGGAACAGCACCTCGGCGTCGAACGAGAACCCGTCTAAACGCTGTCTCGCGAAGAGGTCCTTCGCGGCCTCGGCCGTGTACATCTTGCCGCCGCACTGCGTGTCGCGGATGCCGGTCGGAACGAGAAGGTGCACGACGCCGCGGAAGACGTCGCCCATCACGCGCCGCCACCACGGCCGATCGACGACCGACCCCGGCACGTAGCGCGATGCGATCGCGATGTCGGCGCCCGTCTCGAGCGCGCCGTTGAAGAGGTCGACAATTTCGACGGGGATCGTCAGGTCCGCGTCCAGGAACACGATCGGGTCGCCGGTGGCCGCCTCCACCCCCGCGCGGACGGCGGCACCCTTGCCGCGGTGCGGCAGGCGCAACACCTTGAAGGTCAGTCCGAGGCGCGAATGAGCGATCTTCGCGCGATGGAACGTGTCCGCTGTGGCGTCAGTCGAGCCATCGTCGGCGAGGATGATCTCGCCCTGGATCCCGCGGTCGCGAAAGAACTCGGCGCATCGCCCGAGGCTTTCCCCGATGCGACGCGCCTCGTTATAGGCCGGTAGGACGAGAGTGAGGATCGGCTATCGGCGCGGCGGACCGCCGCGCCGGAACCCACCCTTGTCGCCGCCCGGTCGCGGTCCTCCGCGCTCGTCGCGCTCGCGGTACCGCTCGCGTTCGGCGCGCTGGCGTGTCTCGTAGTCATTGCCGTTCTCGTTCACGGCCCGCATCGAGAGGTTCACCCTGCCCATGCGGTCGACCTCGGCGACCTTGACCTTGACTTTGTCGCCGACTTTTACGACGTCCTCGACGCTGTTCACGCGATCACCCGAGAGCTCGCTGATCCGCACGAGGCCTTCCTTTCCGGGAAGGTACTCGACGAACGCTCCGATGCTCATGATCCGCGTCACCTTTCCGTCGTAGACCTCGCCGACCTCGGGCTCCTTAGTGAGGCCCTCGATCATCGCGCGCGCCTTCTCGCGGCCTTCGGCCTTTGCGCCGGTGATGCGGACGGTTCCGTCGTCCTCAAGCTCGATGGTGGTGCCCGTTTCGGCCTGGATCGCGCGGACCATCTTGCCGCCTGGGCCGATGACCTCGCGGACCTTGTCCGGCTGGATCTTGATTGTCTCGATGCGCGGTGCCCAGTGGGAAAGCTCGGGGCGCGGCTTGTCGATGACGTTGCGCATCGCTTCGAGGATGAACAGTCGCGCCTCGCGCGCCTGCTGGAACGCGGCTCGCATGATGTCGAGCGAGATCCCCTTGATCTTGATGTCCATCTGGAGCGCGGTCACGCCCTTCGCCGAGCCGGTGACCTTGAAGTCCATGTCTCCGTAGTGGTCCTCGAGTCCCTGGATGTCGGTGAGGACGGTCCACTTGTCGCCCGATGTCACGAGACCCATGGCGATGCCGCCGATCATCTCCTTGATCGGAACACCGGCGTCCATCAACGAGAGCGTCGAGCCACAGGTCGACGCCATGGAGGATGAACCGTTCGACTCGAGCGTCTCGCTGACGACCCGGATGGTGTACGGGAACTCCTCCTTCGTCGGCAGCACTGGCAGGAGCGCGCGCTCGGCGAGCGCGCCGTGGCCGATCTCGCGCCGGCCGGCGCCACGCATCATGCGGACCTCGCCGACCGAGAACGGCGGGAAGTTGTAGTGATGCATGTAGCGTTTTGTGTCAACCGGCGAGAGCGTGTCGATGATCTGCTCGTCGCCGCCGGGACCGAGCGTTGTGACTGATAGGACCTGGGTCTGCCCGCGCGTGAAGACGGCTGATCCGTGCGTGCGCGGCAGGACTCCGACCTCGATCGACAGCTGACGGATGTCCTTCGTGCCGCGGCCATCCGGGCGCAGGTTCTCCTCGGTGACCGCCTTGCGGAACTCGTCCTCGAGGAGCTGCTCGTAGACCGCGCTGACCTCCTCGGGTGTCAGCGCCGCGTTCTCGCCGGTGGCGAACTGGGCGACGGCCTCGAGCTTGAGCTCGTCGAGGCCTGCCTCGCGCTGCGCCTTGTCGGGGTTGCGGAGCTTCGCGCGGAGGCGCTGGCTCAGGAACGAAGTCACCGGGGCCATGCGGGCAGCGTCCGGGACGACGACGATGTATTCCATCTTTGGCTTGCCCGAAGCGCGCTGGAGCTCCATCTGCGCGTCGCAGATCTTCTTGATGCCTTCCTGCGCGAGCGCGAGAGCCTGTAGGAGGAAGTCCTCGGTGACCTCGTGCGCGCCGGCCTCCATCATCATGATCGAGTCGCGCGTCCCCGCGACGATGAGGTCGAGCTTGCTCTCTTCCATCTGCTGGATCGTTGGGTTGAGCGTGAGCTCACCGTCGACCGTGCCGACCCGGACGCATCCGATGGGCCCCTCGAAGGGAGCGTTCGAGATCGTGAGTGCAGCAGAAGCCGCGTTCACCGCGAGGACGTCGTAGTCGTTCTCCTGATCGGCCGACCAGGCCGAGACGATGATCTGCACGTCGTTGCGGAAGCCCTTCGGGAAGAGTGGGCGGATCGGACGGTCCGTCAGGCGCGCTGTGAGGATGCCTTCCTCGGATGGACGGCCCTCGCGACGAGGGAATGAGCCGGGGATCTTCCCCGCGGCGTACAGGCGCTCTTCGAAGTCGACGGTCAGCGGGAAGAAGTCGATCCCCGTGCGGATCGTCTTCGCGACGGTCGCGGCGGCGAACACGACGGTGTCGCCGTACTGGATCGTGACGGCGCCGCCCGCCTGCTTCGCGTACTTGCCGGTCTCGAAGGTGAGCGGCTTGCCATTGATGGTCGCCTGGGAACGTGTAACTGGCATGTGGTTGTTGTCTCGGGTGCCTATGAAAAGACCCAGGGTTTTCCTGGGCCTTCCGCTTTACGCGGGCGGTCTCACCGTCGCAGACCGAGTCGCCCGATGACTTCCTGGTATCGCTCCGGGCTTCTGCGGTGCAGGTAGGCGAGCAGCCGTCGGCGCTGTCCGACCATGCTGAGCAGCCCGCGCCGGCTTGCGTTGTCGTGGCGGGCGGTGCGCAGATGTTCGGTGAGGTGCTTGATGCGCTCGGTAAGGAGCGCGATCTGGACCTCCGGCGAGCCGGTGTCCTTGTCGTCACGGCGGTACGCCGTGATCACCTCAGTCTTGTTAGGGAGCGTCGCTGACGGCACCCGTTGTCCTTTCTTGATCCTTTGGATCTCTTATTCGCTTACGAGTCTACCGGATGCACACCGGTCAGCCGAGCGCCCGGAGTCGCGGAAGGAGTGCGGCGGCCTCTTCCGCTCGCTTCCGCGGGTCGGCTCCGGTCATGTTTCCCCCGCCGATCATCACGAGAAGCTCGGTGAATCCGGCGTCGATGGACGCCTTCGCGCTCCGGAGCGTCTCGTCCGGTGTGCTGAACCGAAGCGAGATGGACCGCCGGACCGACGCCGGGTCGCGGCCGGCCTTCGTGCACGCGGCATCGAGCGCTCTGTTGAGCGCGACGGACTCCTCAAATGGGCCGGCGTTCGAATGCCACACGTCCGCATGTCGAGCGGTGAGACGCAACATTCGCTCGCCTTTCGAGCCGATCCAGATCGGAGGATGTGGCCGCTGCACCGGCTTGGGCTCTGCGATGGCGTCCTTCAGCTCGTAGAAACGGCCCTTGTAGGTCGATCGCGGTTCCGACCAGAGGAGCTTGATCGCGCGGAGCGATTCGTCGAGCATCGTGACCCGATCGCCCGCGCTCGGGAAAGGAAGGCCGAACTGCGTGAACTCCGGCTCGTTCCAGCCCGTTCCGATCCCGAACTCGAGCCGTCCGTTCGAAAGATGGTCAACGGTGACCGCGATTTTCGCCATCAGTCCGGGATGTCGGTACAGGTTGCCCGTCACGTTCAAACCCATCCGTGCGCGCTTCGTGATGGCTGCCATCGCGCCGAGCACGGTCCACCCATCGAAGATCGGCGCGGTCGGATCCGGTCCGAGCGCGATGAGATGATCGAAAGGCCAGATGTGGTCGAAGCCAGACTCGTCGGCGATCCGCCACACATCCACGTGGACATCGATCGGATGCACCTGTTGCGAGAACTTCAGCCCGTAGCGGAGCGGGCTCCTTTGTGGGGCCATGTGTCTCGAATCTAACAATCCTCCGCGGTGGGCGCCGATGGCATGATGCCCCTCGTTATGTCCCTCTCCACAAAGGCGTACAGCGTCGAGCCGGTCGACCTTCCGACCGCGGACGATGATCTGCTTCGTGAGGTCCTCGCTCTGTCGAACGCGATCGCCCGCGAGCGCGTGCCGGAGGATCCACCGCTCCCGTTCGAAGCCTTCGTAAGCCGAGTCCGCAACCGACCGGCGATGGTCGTCATCCGCGATTGGCTGGCGCGCTCCGCAGAGCGCGAGCTCGTCGCGCGCGGCTTCGTCGTGCGGTTCGAGGCGGACACGAACAAGCATTTGCGAGAGGTGAACATCGCCGTCCGGCCGATGCACCGGCGGAAGGGGATCGCGACGCAGCTCTTCCGCGAAATCGTTGGAGCCGCTGGTGAGGCCGACGACATCGTGTTCACCTTCGCCGAGAGCGATCGCGTCCCCTCCGCGGCGGCATTCCTCACGCGTATCGGCGCGAAGACGACGCTCACGAGCCACACCAACCACCTCGATCTGTCGCAGCTCGATCGCGTGATGGTGCGCGAGTGGGCGGCGATCGAGACGAAGGGGTATCTCCTCGAATGGATCGATGGCGACGTGCCCGAAGATCGCATGACGAACGTGATCGTCGCCTACGACACGATGAACACGGCTCCACGCGGCGACTCCGCGATGCAGGACTGGAACACGACGCCGGAGCAGATCCGCCAATTCGACCGGTCGCGGCGAGCGACAGGACGTGAGCGACTCCTCGTGCTCGCGATCCATAAGGCGACCGGCGAGAGCGCCGGCTACACCGAGCTCATCTACGACCCCAAGGTCCCCCACCTGATCTGGCAGCAGGGCACGGCGGTGCTCCCGTCGCACCGAGGCCAAGGAATCGGAAAGTGGATCAAGGCCGCGATGCTCGAGCGCGCCATGCGCGAATGGCCGAACGCGCGGCTCGTGCGGACCGGCAACGCGGACT
Organism: Chloroflexota bacterium; assembly: GCA_030854525.1. Next base: position 11,709 of record JALYSZ010000104.1, read on the forward strand.
CCAACGCACCGATGCTCGCGATCAACACCAGCCTCGGCTTCAAGCGGTCGTGTTCGGAGTCGCTCTGGGAAATCGGCATCGCCGACGCTCGCCGCTACATCGAGAGCACCTAGCTCCGATCGCGAGGGTTGCGGGTCCTGTCCCAGGGTCGGGGTCGCGCGCTCACCTACCGGTCCGCTTCGCGCTCTCTCTGAGACATTCCTAGCGACGCGGCCGGTCAACGGCTCGCGCGCAACCCGCTCCCCCGTGCCACCCGCAACCCTGACGGATCACGGGTGCAGCTTTAGGCGGCGAGCGCCAGCTTCTGAATGGTGTGGCAGTCGGGCGGCACCAGCCCCGCTTTTCCCGCGATGGTCCATACGACCTCGGCGACGTAGAGATCTCCGTTGGAGTCCACGGCGAGACCATGTGGAGCGCAGAAGCTGCCTGGCGCGCAAGGGTCGGGACCGCCGATGCGCGCAAGGACACTCCCGTTGGCATCGAGGACGCTTACGCGGCTCGCGAGATCGCGCTCGATCGGTCCATTCCTGAACGAGCGCTGACCCGAGCGCCATCCGAGCTCCGAGACATACATCAGGCCATGCGCGAGGACGATCTGCGTCGGGCGCTGGACGTCGGTGATCGGGCGCACGAAGCGACCCTCGGCCGTGAACACCTGGATGCGGTCACTTTCTCGATCACAGACGAGCACGTTCCCTGTCGCATCGACCGCGATCCCGTGAGGGAGCATGAACTGGCCCGGCCCGGTACCCGGCTCGCCCCACGACGCGAGCAGGTTTCCGCCCGGCGAGAAGCGGTGCACGCGAGCGTTCCCGTATCCGTCCGAAACGAAGAGGTCCCCGTTCGGCGCGACCGCGAGGTTCGTCGGCCGGTTGAATGGTGGCGCGCCTCGCGTGATCGTCGTGAGGTTCGACCCGTCGTATCCGCTGTCGGAAGGCTTCCCCGCGTTATCGCCGAGCGTCATCAGCAGCTTGCCATCGGGCGTGAACTTGCGCACCGAGTGTCCCGCGTCGTCGCTGCAGTAGACCGAGTCATCGGGTCCGATCGTGACGCCGTGCGTCCGCATCGTGAAGACACCTTCACCCCACGAACCGATGAACCTGCCGTCGCGCTCGTACATCAGGATCGGGTGCTCCGCTCGGCAGAAGAGATAAACGTGGCCTTTGGAATTCACCGCGACCGCGGCGACATCGGGGTGCGCATATCCGGCGGGCAGCTGCTCCCATCCCACGACGGGTTCGTACCTCACCGAGACGCTCGTGCTCAAGGCTGGCGATGCTAGAGCGCCGTCAGAGCGCGCGCTTTGTCTCCTCGACGTCGCGAGCGATCTGCGCGGAGAGGTCAGCGGGACTCGCGAACGCGATCTCGTCCCGCAGGCGCTTCACGAACGCCACCTCGACCTCTTCGCCGTAGAGCTCGCCTGAGAATTCGAGGAGGTACGCCTCGAGGACGCGGTCGCCGCCGCCGAACGTAGGCCGCACGCCGAGTGACGCCGCCGCCTGAAAGCGGCCCTCCCCCATCTCAGCCCAGACCGCGTAGATGCCGTCACGCGGCAGAAGGCGTTCCTTGGGGAGCGCGAGGTTGATCGTGGGAAAACCGAGCGCGCGCCCGCGCTTTGCGCCATGGACGACCCGACCCCGGACGCTGTACGGGCGGCCGAGGAGCCGCGCCGCGCCTTCCACGTCGCCGGCGAGGAGAAGGTTGCGGATCCGCGTCGAGCTGACGATCGCCGCGTCGATCTCGATCGGCCTGACCACGTCGACGGTGAACCCGTCGCGCTTTCCTCGCGCCCTGAGCTTCTCGACGTCGCCCTCCGCTCGGCGGCCGAAGTGGAAATCGGGGCCGACCACGATGCGCCGGACATCACAGGCGCCCTTGATGCGATCGATGAATCCGTCGGCCGAAAGATTCGCAAAGGCGTCGTCGAACCGGAAGATCACCACCCCGTCGGCTCCCGCATCCCGAAGGAGCCTGACGCGGTCGCTCACGTCGGAGAGTGCTGACGCCGGTGCGCCGGGCGCCAGCGCCTGGATCGGCAGGGGGTCGAACGTCGCCGCGAGCGCCGCGGCCTGCTCCTGCCGCGCGCCGCGCGCGAGATGAGCGATGAGCGCGCGGTGCCCGAGGTGCACGCCATCGAAGACCCCGATCGCGAGGTGGACCGGACCGTGTGGCCAGCCATCGAAGTCGCGGCGCACTTCCACGACTCCGAGTATCAGTCCGTCGCGCCGACTCCCACCGGCGAGGGCTCAGCGACGGCGTCAACGGCGACGGGCACTGGAGCCGGGGACGGTCCAGGCACAGGCGCAGACGGGGCATCGCGGAGCGCAGCGGGAGTCACCCGGCCGACAGGCTCAGCGTTCGCCGCGGGACGGGCCGGGCGAAGGGACCCGCG
>JALYSZ010000108.1 GCA_030854525.1 Chloroflexota bacterium
GTGTCGAGGCCAGCCTGCGCGCAGATCTGCGCGATGCCCGAACCCATTTGCCCAAACCCGACGACGCCGACGCGCTGAATAGCCATGTCGTTGGTGACCTCCTGTGAGAGCGCGGCCAGCATATGACGGCCGAGCGGCCTAACATTTCTCCGTGCCCCCCATCACGTCAGCGGGCCGTGCCGTGCTGCGCGGTCCCGGCGCGACCGATATCGCACTCACCGTGAACGGAGAGTCGATGGCGATCCGCGCCGCGCCTCGCCGCACGCTTCTCGACACGCTGCGCGAGACGCTCGCCCTCACCGGAACGAAGAAGGTCTGCGACGAGGGAACGTGCGGCGCGTGCACCGTCCTGGTGGACGGCCGTCCCGTGTATTCGTGCATGACGCTCGTCGTGGCCTGCGAGGGCAAGGCCATCGAGACCATCGAAGGCATCGCGAAGGACGGCGAGCTCCACCCGGTGCAGCGCGCGTTCATCGACGCCGACGCCTTCCAGTGCGGCTTCTGCACGCCGGGCCAGATCATGTCGATCGTCGCTCTCCTCCGCGAGAACGCGACGCCGAACGAGGATGACGTCCGCCGGGCCGTTGCCGGGAATCTCTGCCGCTGCGGCGCCTACCCGAACATCGTGAAAGCTGGCGTCTTGGCCGGGAAGCGCCGCTAATGCCGCGCGTCGTCCAGAGCCGCGAGGAGTTCGAGGGCGAGATCTTCGAGTCGCTCGTCCTCGTTGAGGGCAAGGATCTCCCGCTCCCCGCCGCGGGGACGGAGTTCACGGAGATCTCCAAATCACGACGTCGCGTCGACGGGACGCAGCGCGTGACGGGCCGCGCCCGGTACACGCAGGACGTCTACCTGCCGGGCATGCTCTACGCCCGCGTACTGCGGAGCCCGTATCCGCGCGCGCGCGTGCGCCGGATCGACACGAAGAAGGCCGAGAAGCTCCCGGGCGTGCGAGCCATTCTTCATCGATTCAACGCGCCGAAGGCGGCGTTCCGCGGCGAGGACACGATCTTTCGCGAGGAGGTCCGCTTCGTCGGGGACGAGGTCGCCGCAGTCGCGGCTGACGACGAGCAGACCGCGGTCGAGGCGCTCCGCCTCATCGAGGTCGACTACGAGCTCCTGCCGCACGTGGTCGATCTGGAGGAGGCCATCGGTGACATGGCGCCGCGCCTCGACACGGATGGCAACGTCGCTGAGGCGGCGACGCACAAGCGTGGCGACGCGAAGCGCGCTTTCAAGGAGGCTGACTTCGTCGTCGACGCGACGTACCGGACATCGACCCAGGTGCACAACTCGCTCGAGACGCACGGCGCCGTCGCGGCGTGGGACGGCGACCAGCTCACGGTCTACGAGTCGACGCAGCACACGTTCGCTGTGCGCCAGGGTCTCCGGACCGCGTTGAAGCTTCCGTACTCGAAGATCCGCGTGCTGTGCGACTACATGGGCGGCGGCTTCGGTTCCAAGGGCGGCGCGGGCAAGTACTCGATCATCGCGTCTCTCTTCTCGATGCAGCTGGGACGGCCCGTCCGCTGCGTACTGACTCGGGAGGAGGAGAACATCGCCGCCGGCAACCGCTCGGCGACGTTGCAGCAGTTCCGGATCGGCGGCAAGGGCGGCCGAATCACCGCGATCGAGCACACCTCCTGGGCCAATGTGGGCCAGGGCAGGTGGGTCGCGAACCCAACCGGTCCGACGAACACGCTCTACGACATCGCGAACCTGTCCTCGAAGTCGTACAAGGTGGTCACCAACGCCGGGTCGCTCGCCGCCTTCCGCGCCCCGGGCTACGTTGAAGGAACGTTTGCGCTCGAGTCGGCGGTGGACGAACTCGCCGAAAAGATGGGCGTCGACCCGCTGACCCTTCGGCGCAAGCACGCCGGTTCGCCGAAGGACCCGATGAGTGGGAAGAAATACTCGGACAAGCACCTCCTCGAGTGCTATCGCATCGGCGCCGCGGAGATCGGCTGGCAGCGCCGCCGCGCCGGCGGGGTCCGCGGATCCGCGCCACACCGACGGAGAGGGATCGGGATGGCCACACAGATTTGGGGAGGAGGCGGCGGGCCGCCAGCTTATGCGACGGTCCACGTGAACCCGGACGGAACCGTCGTCCTGACCGCCGGAACGCAGGACATCGGGACGGGAACGCGGACCGTGATCGCTCAGATCTGTGCCGACGAGCTTGGCGTCGATCTCGACGCTATGCAGGTGCGCATCGGCGACACCGACCTCCCGTACGGTCCGATCTCGGCAGGCTCGGTGACCACGGCATCAATGGGGCCGGCGGTTCGCATCGCCGCGCGCGACGCGAAAGAGCAGCTGCTCGGTGCCGCGGCGGGAGTGCTGGAAACGCCGAAGGCCGAGCTGCGCTTGGAAGGCGGCGTGATCGTGAGCAAGGGTGCGCGCACGCCGCTCGGCGACATTCTGAGCAAGGTGGAGAACAACACCGTGATCGGCAGGGGCGCCCGCCACCCGAACGACCCCGAGCTCTCTCAGCGCACGTTCGGCGCGCATTTCGCGGAAGTCGAGGTCGACATCCGCACGGGCGAGGTCACGGTCGAGCACATCGTCGCGGTGCACGACATCGGGCGGATCATCAACCCGACGACGGCGCGGTCGCAGGTGGAAGGCGGGGTACTCCAGGCTCTGGGCTTCGCCCTTTCAGAGGAGCGCTTCCTCGACCGCGCGACGGGACGCGTGATGAACGCGAACCTCGAGAATTACAAGGTGCCAACGGTGAAGGACGTGCCCGCGAAGATCACGGTCAAGTTCGTGGATCGACCGGACCGCAAGGCGAACAACCTCGGCATCAAGGGCCTCGGCGAGCCGCCGATCATCCCGACCGCGGCCGCGATCGCGAACGCGGTCGCGAATGCGACCGGAGCGCGCGTGCGACACGCGCCGCTGACGCGCGCCCGGGTGCTCGAGGCGCTCGCCATCGCTGGGGCTCGGTCGTGAACGCGTTCTCTTACGCCCGCCCACGCGCGCTCGCCGAAGCGCTTCGGATGCTGCGGAACGGCGCGGTCGCGCTCGCCGGAGGCACCGACCTCGTCGGTCTGATGAAGGACGGTCTGACCCGTCCGCAATCGCTCGTCGACCTCACCGGGATCGAGGGCCTGCGTGGCTGGTCCCACGCGAAGGGCCGCGGTCTTCGCATCGGCGCGCTCACGCCGCTCGTCGAGCTCGAGACGAGCGACGCGCTCGCGAAGGCCATGCCGATCCTCCGTGAGTCGTTGCGTGACGCGGCAACGGTGCAGCTGCGCACCATGGGCACGGTCGGTGGGAACCTCTTGCAGCGGAACCGGTGCTGGTATTTCCGCGACGAGGGGACGGTCTGCTGGCTCAAAGGCGGCAACCGCTGCTTCGCGATCGATGGCGAGAACCGCTATCACGCGATCATCGGCGCGCGGGAGTGCGTCATCGTGTCGCCGTCCGACCTCGTGCCCGCGCTCCTCGCGTACGACGCCGAGATCGCGGTCACCAGCTCGCGCGGGACGCGGCGGATGAAGCTCGCCGACCTGTTCATCACGCCGCACGGACGCGACCGGCGGGAGCATGCGCTGCGGCCGGGCGAGCTCATCACCGAAGTGCGGGTGCCGGAGGCGGCGCTCGCGCGACGCGGGACGTACTTGAAGGCGATGGATCGAAAGGCCTGGAGCTTCGCGCTCGTCTCCGTCGCGGCCGCGGCAAAGATCGAGCGTGGCGTCGCGCGCGACGTGCGCCTTGTGATGGGCGGGGTCGCACCGGTGCCCTGGCGCGTCATCGCCGCGGAGAAGGGGCTCGAAGGAAGCGCGCTGGACGAGGCGGCATGCGCCGACGCGGCCGATCGGCTTCTCTTCGGGGCCACGCCGCTCCGCGACAACGGCTACAAGGTCACGCTCGCGCGCGAGCTCGTCCGCCGCGCGCTGCGGTCGCTCGTCAGCTAATCCGTCGCCTCTAGGGCCGCGCTGAGATGCCCGCAGTTCGCATCGGCACACCGCTTCGCCTCTTCTGGCGGATACACCGCGCGTTCATGCGCCTCACCGGCGGGCGTTTCGGGCGGGTCGGCTCGATGGATGCCCTGCTGCTCACGACCAAGGGTCGCAGGAGCGGCGAGCGGCGCGACGTCGCGCTCAACTATCTCCGTGACGGCGAGGCATACGTCGTGGTCGCTTCCTACGCAGGCGGGGACCGCGATCCGGCGTGGTGGCTCAACCTCAAGACGCAGCCCGGGGCGGAGATCGCGGTCTCGGGCAAACGGGTGAAGGTGCGCGCTCGCGAGAGCGATGGGCCCGAGCGCGCGCGTCTCTGGACGCAGCTCGTTGGCAAGGATCCGGCGTACGACGAATACCAACGGCGAACAAAGCGGCGTCTTGCGGTGGTGACGCTCCGGCCAATCAGCTAGGACGGCGCGAGCGATCGCTGGAAACGCGCGAGGTCGTACTCATCTGTCGCGAGCTCATCATCGAAGTTGGCCGGAAAGGGCGATCCATCGATGAGCGGCGCGAAATGCGCGGCGATCGGCGGGGGGAGTTCCGCCGTGTCGCGAAAGTTCGTAGGGATGTCCGCGAAATACTCGACGACGTTCGCGTGATCACCCTGGCGTAGGAACGAGACAGTGACCCAGCCGCGATATCGCGGGTAATCCTTCACCAGCGGTCTGCTGTCCGCCACGACCTTTCGGAGACGCGCGAAGCCCCGGTCCTCGTCGGCGCGGTAGCGCGGATGGTTCCAGCAAATGAAGTGGAAGAGCTCGTGGCACGCGGAGAGCCGGACCTGCCGCAGGCCCTCGTACGTCTCCACACCGGCCGCCAGCCAGATCTCGTTGCGATCCCGCCAGTACCCGCCGCCACCGCGCGCGTCGTACCGAAAGAAAGAACAGCGCGCTCCGAGCGCGCGCACTTCGGCGGGGAACCCTTCAAGCGCGTGATCGACCAGGACCGGGCCGGGCGTGACATAGAGGTATGTCTGCTTGCTCCAGAGGTGCTCGCGTAGCCCTCTGAGGTCCGGCGGCCGCAAAGTCCGCTCGGCGAACGCGAGGACGACGTGGCCCATCGCGTTCGGGACGGCGGCTCGCTTGAGCCCACGATGCGGCGCGGCCATCGCGCCGAGTATCAGGCGAGCCGGGCTGCCAGGAGGGCGCGCTCCGCGGGGTTCTCGGTGAGCTCGAGTGCGCGCTGGTCCGCGGCACGGGCGTCGTCGGCTCGACCGAGCGCGCGCAAGAGCTCGGTCCATCTCGCGTGATAGAGGTGGTAGCGATCCAGCTCCTCGGCGAGCGGGAACAGCTCGACGTAGGCCTGCTCCGCGCCGCGGACGTGCCAGAGCGCGATCGCACGATTCAGTCTCACGACCGGCGAATCGTTCATCGCGACGAGCGCGTCGTACGACGTTACGACGCACGGCCCGCGCCCTTTTCGACAGTTCTACCGCGGGGGTAGGGGCCCCTGATGGGGTAGGGGCCCCAGGCGCGCGGGAGGCCAGCCGCCGTCGGGAACCTGCGCCGCGCCTCGCTCGAGAGCAAGGAGGCGCCGCTTGGCCGCGAGCCCTCCGGCGTAGCCGCCCAGGCTGCCGTCCGTGGCGACGATCCGGTGGCAGGGGACGACGATCGGGATCGGGTTCGCGCGCAACGCGGCCCCAGCGGCGCGCGAGGCCTGCTCGTTCCCGGCCTGGCGCGCCACGACTTTGTACGTCGTGAGCTCGCCGTACGGGACGCGAGCCGTTGCGGCAAGGATGCGTTGCTGGAACGGCGTCAGTGCGGCGAGGTCGACCTGTAGATCGAACGATCGGCGACGGCGAGCGAAGTACTGGTCGAGCTCGATGAGCACGCGGTCGCAGCTTCGCCGATCAGGGACCACCCCTGGGCCATAAGCGCGCGTGATCCGGGCGAGCTCCCGGGGACCGGGCGTCGCGCCGTAGTGGATATTCACTACGCCACGCGGACCGACCGCGATCCAGAGTGGACCGAGCGGGGAATCCATGACGTCGTAGCCAACGGTCACGAGCCCTTCGCGCTTCGCGCGCGCGACCAGACGTTCGCGGGCCTCGCCGACGAGTGGTTCGAGCGCGTTCATCGCACCGCCTCCTTCACTTTCTTCATCGCCTCCGCGACGCGCGCGCGCGCCGCTTCTTCGCTGCAACCGAGCGCATCCGCGACCTCCGCATACGAGCGTCCCTCGACCTTGCGGAGGACGAACGCGGCCCGCTGTCCGGTCGGCAGCGCGCGCACCGCGGTCGCAAGGTCCGAGAGCGTGACGCCGTCGCGTTGCGGCGCCGCCAGGCGCAGGTCGTCGAGCGGCACGACGCGACGTGTGCGTCGGACCCGGTCGATCGCCTTGTTCGTGGCTATCCGGTAGAGCCACGCGCGTTCGTTGCCCGCGCGAGGCGGTGGCCACCCCCGAAACGCGGCGAGGAACGTCTCCTGGTAGAGATCGTCGGCGTCGGCCCGGCTGCCGGTCAGTCGCAGCACGTAGGCGAAGATCTCGCGCTCGTGGCGCTCCAAAAGCTCGCCGAACGTCACCGTTCCGATCCCACGACGATAGAACGGCCCCGTTGGTCGGATGTGAGATGGCACGCGCCGTGCGCGTGCTGTGCTCATGGATAAAGGCGAGAAACTCGAGAACGAGCGCGAGAAGGAACAGAGTCAGGGTCTCACCGACAAACGCCGAGGCAGCCCACCCGCCGCGAGCGACAAGCCTGAAGGAACGCCCCCGCACCCCCAGGATGTGAACGAGATCGCCGAATAGGCCTAGCGGCGCAACTCGAAGATGATCTCGCCGTCGACCACCTGACCGGTCCGCGCGAAGCCGAGCTTGTCGTGGACCCGTAGCGACGGCGCGTTGTCCGGTGTGGTCGAGGACACGAAGCGTCGGATGCCATGCTCCGTAGCCGCCCAATCCATGAGCGCGCGGGCGGTCTCCGTCGCATAGCCCCTTTTGCGATGACTTGGGAACACGGTCCAGCCCAGCTCCACCGCGTTCGGCGTCGCGGTGTCGTTCACGCCGGGCGGCCCGTGGAAATTCACGAAGCCGACCATCGTCCCGGCCTCCCGCAGCACGATCGCTCGCAGAGACCACGGCACCCACGAGGCGTCGTTCGCGATCTGTTCGCGCCGGTAGCGCACGAGCTTTAGGGCTCTCGCGTTCGGAAAGTCTGCCGGGATTCGATAGCCCGCGAGCAGATCGACCGCGGCGCGGTCGCGCGCGATGAGTGCGTCGAGAAGCGGGACGGGCATGAGGGTGAGGTCGAGCCGTTCGCTGCGTATGACCCCGTGAGCGCTCGTCGCCGAAGCTAGTCCCGTTTCTTTATGCCCAGCGTCCGCTCGAAGAGCTCGTCGGAAAGGCGAAGCGGCCGGCCTGAGCCGCCATAGCGCTCGAGCGAGAGCTCCGCGAGTACCGAGAGGGCGATCTCCGCGGGGGTGCGTCCACCAAGATCGAGTCCGACCGGAGCGTGCACCGCGCGGATGCGCTCCTCGGGGATGCCTTCGCCGCGGAGCATCTGGGCGATGAGGATCGTCTTGCGCTTGCTGCCGAGAAGGCCGACGTAGCGCGCGTCGCTCTTGACCGCGGCGCGGAGACAGTGCGAGTCAAGCTTGTGCCCGCGCGTGGCGATGATCACGAAGGAGTTCCATCCGATCGGCATGGTCTCGAGCGCCTTGACCATGTCCATGTTCACCACTTCGCTGACCCCAGGAAACCGCTCGCGGTTCGCGAATTCAGGACGGTCGTCGATGACCGTGACGTCGTAGTCCAGCTGAACGCCGAGCTTCGCGATCGCGAGACCGACATGCCCGCCCCCTGTGATGACGAGGCGCGGCCTCGACATGACGGGTTCCACAAGAAGCTCGGTCTCCTCGTCCAGTACGACGGAGCGCGCCGTACCTTGACGAAGCGCTTCGATCGCCGCGGCGCGCGCCCGCGCATCGAGCGCGTTGTCGCCAAGTGTCCCGCCGCCTTTTGCGTCGGTCTCCACGAACAGCTTGCCAGCGGCGATCACATCCTTGCCGCGCTTACGCATGAGCGTCGCGACGGCGACCGGCTTGCCGCCGGCGGACGCCGCGAGGACATCGCCTAGGAGGTCGCGTCCGGCGAAGCGCAGCACGCGCTCGCCAGGCTCGATCGAGATCCACATCGTGCCGCCGCAAACCAGACCTGTGTCCCAGGCGAGGTCCTCGGTCAGCTCATATTCGCGCAGGGAGGGTTCGCCGCTCTCGATGACGCGCTTCGCTTCGACGAACGCGTCGCCCTCGACGCATCCGCCGCCGAGCGTGCCGATCAGTCGCCCGAGGTCGTCGACGAGCAGCTTCGCCCCGACGACCTGAGGGGTGCTGCCAGTCGTGCGGACCACCGTCGCGACCGCGAACCGCCGCCCCTCACGCTCGAGCTCTGCCATCCGAGCGAAGATCTCCCGCATCTATTCAGTATCCCCCTTCCGCCATTTTCCTAAGAAGCAGCCCCTCGGACCGCGGCCAGTCAGCCTCCGAGGTCCTCTGGTCGGTCCACATCCCGCACGATTCCGCGGTCGTCGACGTCGACGTCCACTCGGATGTCCATGTGCGCGTGAATTACGTCGTGGAGAGTTGCCCACGGACCGGCCGCACGGATTTCATCGCGCAGCGACGCGGGCAGAGCGACGGGGTGGCCGCGCTTGCCCCGGTAGCGCGGGGAAACGATCGCCGGCTTTTGTTCGTACAAAGCGATCACCGCGCGAACCGTGTCCGGTGAAACGAACGGCATGTCCCCGGGCATCACGAGGATGGCGTCGCCCTGCGCTTGGGCGAGGCCCTCCTGTATGGAGCTGAACATCCCGCGCGATGGATCGGGGTTCTCGACCGCTCGTACGCGTGGGTCGAGCATTGCATTGACGTCGCGCTCGAGCTCCGCGCGGGCGTCGCGGCCCACCACCACGATGACCTCAGCGACCCCCCCATCGAGCAGGGCGCGGATGGTGTGATCGAGAAGCGGTTCGCCGTCGATCAGCGTGAGCAGCTTCTTCCCGCCGAATCGCTCCGCCGACCCCCCGGCGGTGACGACGGCGACGACTCGCATGCCTAAGCCTGGCGCAGAGAACGCAGGGCGCGCTCAGTGAACACGAGGGCCGCGCGCTTGCGCTGCGAAATCGTCCCGGATGTGTTGTCCATTGGACGAGCCACTCTGTGCACGGCCTCGGCCGCGGCGACGATGGCCTCGTCCTCGAGCCGGCTCCCGACGAGCGGTGTGGCGGCCGCCTCGACCAGGAGCGGCCGCGACCCGAGCGCCGTGATGGCGACGCGGGCCTCGCGTACGGTCGTGCCGTCCCAGCGGACGGCGGCGGCGACCGCGGCGATCGGGAAATCGAACGAACCCCGATCGCGCAGCTTCATGTAGGTGCTTCGCCACCCGTCGGCCTCGGGAAGCGTGATGTCGGTGAGCACCTCGTCCGGTCGCATCGCCATCGGATTGATGCCATCCTCGCGGTAGAGCTCGGAGAGCGGCACCTCGCGCGCTCCGCGCGCATCCTCGAAATGAACACTCGCGCCGAGCACGAGCAGCGCGGGCACGGTGTCGGCGCTCGCGACCGCGAGACACCGCGGGCTTGACGTCGCGACGCGGCAGACAACGTCCGGATTGGTCTTCATGCAGAACCCTTCGGCTGTGCGCCAGAAGAGCGACTGGTCGTACCAGTTGCAACGCGTGTCGAGGCAGATGTTCCCGCCGATCGTGCCCATGTTGCGGAGCTGCGGAGTACTCACCAGCTCCGCCGCCTCGGCGAGCGCCGTGGATCGCTCGCGAATGCCTTGGTCCTGCGCGATCGCGGACAGCGTCGTGCCCGCGCTGATGTCGAGGTGTCCGTTGCGTTGGATGCCGGCGGCGTCGCGCACCCGCGCGAGCGAGATGAGCACCTCGGGTGTGAACTGCCGCCGTTTCATGTT
>JALYSZ010000109.1 GCA_030854525.1 Chloroflexota bacterium
CCTCGGCGTGGCGAAGGCGCACGCGCTCGCGCACCGCCTCGGCGCGCTGCCGGGGTGCTCCGTCTCGACCGAAGGCGATTTCTTCGATCGCTTCGCGCTTCGCGTCCCGCGGCTCGCGGCTGGGGCCGAGGGAAGCGGATACGCGATGCGGAACGCGCTCCTCGTCGACAACGTCCTCGTGGAGGCGACGGCCTCGCATTACGGCGATCGGGACGACCTGATCATCCAGTGCACCGAGATGACGACCGACGCGGAGATGGACGCGCTCGTCGCCGCGATCGAAAGCATCGCGGCGAGCCTACGCGAGACCGTGAGCGCCCGATGACGATCCGCACACAGGTCATCCCCGACTCGGGCGTGAAGACCGAGGTGCCCGCGCTGGAGCCGCTCCTCATCGAGATCCACGAGGACGGTCGTGCCGGGCGCCACGTTCGCGGTGGCGAAGAGGCCGACGCTCTGATCCCCGCCGCCTTCGCAAGGAAAGCGCCGCTCGGGCTGCCGCAGCTCACCGAGCCGCAGGCGGTGCGCCACTTCACGCACCTCGCGCAGCTGAACTATTCCGTCGACACCGGCATGTACCCGCTCGGCTCGTGCACGATGAAATACAACCCGAAGATCAACGACCGCGTCGCATCGCTCTTCGCGGACCTACATCCGCAGCAGCCCCAGAGCACGGTGCAGGGAGCCTTGACGTTGCTCGCGGATCTCGAGGTGATGCTCACGAAGCTCACTGGCATGGACGGGGTCACGCTGCAGCCGGCCGCGGGCGCCCAGGCCGAGTTCACGGCGATCCTAATGTTCAAGGCCTACCACCAAAAGCGCGGCGAGGGTGGGAAGCGCCATCGCGTGATCGTCCCCGACACGGCGCACGGCACGAACCCGGCGTCCGCCGCGATGTGCGGCTTCGAAGTTACGACCGTCAAGAGTGACGCGCACGGCAACATCGATCTGGCGTCGCTGAAGGCCGCGCTCCGCGACGATGTCGTCGGCCTGATGCTGACGAACCCCAATACGCTCGGTCTCTTCGAGGAGCGCCTGCGAGAGGTGTGCGAAGCGGTCCACGCGGTCGGTGGGCTTGTGTACGGCGACGGCGCCAACATGAACGCCCTGCTGGGCGTCGCGCGCCCCGGCGATCTCGGCTTCGACTGCATTCACATCAACGTGCACAAGACGTTCTCGACGCCGCACGGTGCGGGCGGCCCCGGCGCGGGCCCGCTCTGCGTGAAAGAGCCGCTGCGCACGTTCCTTCCGAAACCGTGGATCGTCCGCGACGAGCAGGGCCGCTATCACCTCGACACGGCGCGGGACGACCAGCCCCCAGCCGGTCTCGGCGATTCGATCGGTCGCGTGCGTACGTTCCTCGGGAACTTCGGTGTGCTGGTACGCGCATACACGTACATGCGGACGCTCGGCGAAGAGGGTCTGGCCGAGGCATCGAACGACGCGATCCTCGCCGCGAACTATCTCCTCGCGCAGCTCCGCGACTCGTACGACGTCGCGTTCGATCGCCCCTGCATGCACGAGTTCGTGCTGTCGGCGGCGCGGCAGAAAAGACATGGCGTGTCAGCGCTCGACGTCGGTAAGGCGCTCATCGACGAGGGGTTCCACCCGCCGACGGTGTACTTCCCTCTCGTGGTCCCCGAGGCGCTGATGATCGAGCCGACCGAGACCGAGCCGCGCGAGACGCTCGACGCGTTCGCAGCGGCGATGGTCCGTATCGCGGAAAAGGTGAAGACCGATCCGGCCTCGGTGCAGGCCGCGCCGAGGAACGCGCCTCTTGCGCGACTCGACGAGGTCCACGCCGCGCGCAAACCGAAGCTCAAGTGGCAGCGACCGACCTAGTCCGCGCCTCGACGCGCGTCGCCATGGTTTGGCCCCAGACGGCGATCGTTCGGCGCGACGTTGCCGATATGCACGCGATGCCGTCCGCCGACTCGGAGCTCGTCGATCAGGCGCATTACGGCGACAGCGTTGCGGTGCTCGGGGAGAGTGACGCGTGGCGATACGTCCAAGGGGCGGATCAGTACTTCGGCTGGCTCCATCTCGACGAGCTCGCGGTGTTCACGGGGTACGCAGAGGGACACGTCGTGGCACTGCTCCTTGCGGACGTTCGAGATGCGCCGCGCAGCGATGCCCAGGTGATCGCGCGCCTGCCCGCCGGCACCGGCATTCCGGCGAACGTGGCGAGCCCGGATGGCTGGCGCGAGATCCACCTCGGACCGGGCTGGCGAACCGGATACGTCGCTCTGACTGACCTCGTCGACGTTCGACAGCTCCCGCACCGTTACCCGACAGCCGATGACTACCTGAAAACGGCGGAATCGTTCATCGGCGTTCCTTACTTATGGGGCGGTACGACCGCACTGGGTTTGGACTGTTCTGGGCTCGTTCAGCAGGTGTACCGTTTGAACCGGGTGGCCC
>JALYSZ010000124.1 GCA_030854525.1 Chloroflexota bacterium
GCTCACCGCCGTGCACGGGTACGCGACCCTCATGTCGCGCAACCTACAGGCGGTGCAGGGGCAGCTCGCCCAGCTCGAGCGCCTCATGGCGGACCTTCTGAGCACCAAGCAGCGCCCGCAGGGTGGCGAGAGACCTGTGGACGCGGTGAGCGCTGCGCGCGAGGCGATCGGGCGCGCGCGTCTTCGTGGGGCGAAGGTCGACCTCGAGGCGCCCGCCGAGCCGGTGCGCCTCGCGATCGGCGAGGCGCGCTTCGCACAGGTGCTCGACAACCTGATCGCGAACGCGATCAAGTACTCGCCAACCGGCGAGCCGCTGCGCGTGACGGTCGGGGTCGCGGAGGGCGTGGGCAGCGTGTCGGTGACCGATCACGGGATCGGGATTCCCCCGGAGCACCTGGCGCGGGTGTTCGATCGCTTCTATCGCGTCGGCGGAACGGCCGACGCGGTCGCGGGTCAGGGCCTCGGCCTTTCGATCTGCAAGGAGATCGTGACCGCGCACGGCGGCAAGATCTGGGCGGAGAGCGGAGGGCCCGGTCTCGGTAGCACGTTCTCGTTCACGCTCCCCCTCGCGATCGTTGCGGCGGCTACCTAGCCCGTCGCAGATAGGGAATCCGAACCGCGAGTAAGGTGATAGGGAAGTGTCGACCAAACCAGAGCAGGACCTCCGCGAGAAGCTCACCCCGATCCAATACGCGGTAACGCAGAAGGCGGCCACGGAGCCGCCATTCACGGGGGCGTACTGGGACCATCACGGCGCGGGAACGTATCGCTGCGTCGTCTGCGAGGAACCGCTGTTCGACTCAGGGACCAAGTTCGAGTCCGGGACCGGTTGGCCGAGCTTCTACGACGTCATCGAAAAGGGGCACGTCACGACCAAGGAGGATCGCGCCCTCGGGGTGCGGCGAACCGAGGTCACGTGCGGCAATTGCGGCGCTCACCTCGGCCACCTCTTTCCGGACGGCCCCGATCCGACCGGTATGCGTTATTGCATCAACTCGGCAGCGCTCGATTTCACCCCGAAAGACGATCGCTAGCGGCGGACGAACCGCCCATCCGGCGCCGCCGCGACGGCGCCGCGAATGACCAAGCGCGCCAGACGAGAAGAGAGCGCACCCGCGCTCATCCCGACCATGCGTGCTAGTGAGTCGGGTCCGGCGGGCGCGCTCGCGAGCGCGTCGAGGATCCGCCCATCGACCCCATCCACATCCTCTGCGTGCGGCCGTTTCGAAGAGCCGACGATATCGAGCAACATTTCGGTCCCCGTGAGCGCCTTCGCCGCGCCGGTCGCGATGAGTGCGTTCGCGCCCGCCGACCCAGCCGCGCCGATCGGCCCCGGGACCGCGTAGACCGGGCGCCCCAGGCGACGCGCCTCGCTAGCGGTGATGAGCGCGTTCGCACCCGACGACGCTCCATTTCACGCACTGTTCGCGGATCCGAACCGCCGTGAGCCCGGTCATGCCTGACATCTTGCAACCGTCCGAGCGCGCTGATTCGTAATCAGGTTGTCTACTCTCGAATCGCCCGCGTTATCGGTGCACGCGGCGAAGCGTGGTTCTTGAGACGTCCATCAAAAAGAGCCGGCGGCGGAGATTGACCCGAACCGATCCGGCTCGCGCGGCGATCCGACTCCGGGTGGCGGGACGGTCTCGCGTGGCCCGGAGCGCGCTTTCGGACTACAACTCCAGGACGTAACGCAACGCACGATTCACGGCACGCCGCGTGCGCGGCCCGATGCGACCGAGCCGACGTCGAATGAGGTTGCGCTGTAGCGTCGCGAGCTTGTGCAGCCGAACGCGCGAGGCGATCTTCAGGCCCGTAGACGCGAACTCCGGATTGCTGGGTTCGAGCAGATGCTCCGCTTCCGCCGCCCCAATGTCGGAGCGGCTCGTGACGAACGCCAGAACGATGTCGTCACCCAGCGGTCGCCCGACGATCAAGGCCGGGCGCAGCTTCTGGCCGGAGAGGTCAGTGAAAGGGAAGCTCACCAGGACCACGTCGTCGCGGCGGAGTCCCGCGGCTACCCTCGGCAAGCTACCTGCGCGCGCCGATGTGGCCCCCTACGGGCTCCCCGTCGGCTTCGCTGTAGAGGTCCGGCTCTTCCGAAAGCCAGTCGAACGAGCCGCCACGCGCGGCCAACTGCGTGGATTCATGTGCCCGCACGCGCCCGGCGGAGTCCAGCCCGGCGAGGTTGTCGATGTAGTCCTTGATGACCCAGGCGACCGGTGTGCGGCGCCGCGACGCGTACCGCCTCAGCGCCTCATGCTGCTTTTGGCTGAGCTTGACATTAAGCTGGCGCATCGTCATCCGGGCGCTCCATGGTAGTTCTAACTATCCAAGTATAGTCGTGAAGGCCAAGGGCAACCCGGGGGCGACGATCCGAAGGGCTAACGCCGCGCGAGGCGGCCGTCCGCAGCCGTGCCGATCCGTCCGCGGATCACCAGACGCGCGACGATCGCCGCGAGCGCCGTCGTGCTGACGCCGAGCCGGCGTGCGAGCGCGTCGGGATCGGACGGTGACCCCGCGAGCGCATCGAGCACCCGCGCATCATCGTCCGGGTCGGCTTCGGCCCGCTGCGCTGCCCCGAGTCCGAGCGCGGCGAGCAGCATCGGCGCACCGGTCAGCGCGCGCGCCGCTCCGACGGCAATGAGGTCGTTCGTTCCAGCGGAGGCCGCTGCGCCGATCGGTCCCGGCACCGCGTAGACCGGGCGCCCGAGCCGACGCGCTTCGTTGGCGGTGATGAGCGCGCCCGAGCCGACCGGCGCCTCTACGACCACGGTGAGCTCGCCGAGAGCGGCGATCGTGGTGTCGCGCTTTGCGAAGGTCCATTTCTTCGGTGGCGCATCCGGTGGAAACTCGGAGATGAGCGCTCCGCTCGCGCGGATCGCGTGCGCGAGCCTGCGCCGCCGGCCCCGCACGTCTTCCAGGTACGACGCGATCCCGGCTCCGAGCACCGCCACGGTACGTCCGCGCGCGTCGAGGGCACCCTGGTGCGCCGCGCTGTCGACGCCCTGCGCGAGGCCGGAGACCACGACGATGCCCACCTCGGCGCACGCGGAGGCGAGCTCTCGAGCGACGCGGGCTCCGTACGGAGTCATGCGACGCGTGCCGACGATGCTGACCGCGCGCGAGTCGACGTCTGTGGCGCCGTCAAGCCACAGCGGATCGGGCGGACAGCGAAGGTCCAGAAGACGGGACGGGTAGCGCGGATCCGCTGGACCGATGCCGATCACGGATCGGAGCGCAGGAGCAACGCGAGGGCGACGTCCTCCGCGCGTATGCACTCGCTTTCCGCCAGGTCCGCTGCCGTGCGAGCGACGCGCAGGACGCGGTGGTAGCCGCGCGCGGAAAGCCGACGCGCTCGGACGGCTTCGGCCAACAGGCTCTCGGTCTCCAAGTCGACGGCGCAGAAGCGCTTCACCTCGGGCACGGTGAGATCGGCGTTCACGCGGCGGCCGGTCGCGGCGAGGCGCACGCGCATCCGCTCGCGCGCCGCGAGGACCCGGTCGCGCACGTCGGCGGAGCGCTCGCGGCCGTCATCGCGCAGACGTTCGTAGGGCACGCGCGGAACGTGGACCCGCAAATCGATGCGATCGAGCAGCGGGCCGGAGAGCCGCCCGCGATAGCGCTCGATCTGCTCAGGGAGGCAGGTGCATTCGCGCTCGGCGTCGCCCCAATAGCCGCAGGGGCACGGGTTCATCGCGGCGACGAGGACGAACCGCGCGGGATACGTCGCCGCGCCCCCGGCGCGCGAGATGGTGATCGAACGCTCCTCGAGCGGTTCGCGGAGCGTGTCGAGCACGCCTCGCGAGAACTCGGCGATTTCATCCAAAAAAAGCGCGCCGCAATGCGCCAAACTGACCTCGCCGGGGCGCGGCGGTGATCCGCCGCCAACGAGTGACAGGTGTGACGCCGTGTGGTGGGGCGCGCGAAAGGGCCGCGCGGTGAGGACCGGATGCCGCGGGTCGGTGAGACCGGCGACGCTATGCACCGCGCTCGCGGCGAGCGCCTCGGTGTCGTCGAGAGGCGGGAGGATCGACTCGAGGGCTCGCGCGAGCATCGTCTTGCCCGTTCCAGGCGGGCCCACGAAGAGCAGATTGTGGCCACCCGCAGCTGCGATCTCGAGCGCACGCTTCGGCGTTTCCTGCCCCGCGATGTGGGCGAGGTCGACGGGATGCCGCGGCGCGGCGGCGCGCGGCGGCACCGCTGTCGGGGCAACGCGTGCGCGACCCTCCAGATGCTCCACGACCTCGCGTAGCGATCCGAAGCCGAACGACTCGACACCGCACGCCGCCGCCTCGCCTGCGTTCGCCGC
>JALYSZ010000129.1 GCA_030854525.1 Chloroflexota bacterium
ATGTCACTCGTCCCTTCTCACTACGAGGTGGCGGAGGATGTCTTCCGTGAGCCGGATGGTGCGCTCGAGCTCGCGCGCTTGCGTCGTCGGCAGCGAAAACTCGACGACGCCGTACTGGCCGTCACGGTGGTGGGCGACCTCGTAGGCAAGCCGGCGCTTCTGGTTGGGAACGACCTTTTCGACCTTGCCGCCGAGGTTCGCGATGGTCTGCTGGATGCGCTCGCTCACCGCGCCGATGCGCTCTTCGTCGATGGTCGGTGGGCAGAGGTACATGAGTTCGTACGGTCGCATTCCGTGATAGTTCCTTTCCATGGGCTTGCCGCGGACCTATGGCCCGGGGCGAAAAGGCGCCGCGCTCAAATGGCGCGGCGGTTACAACCAGTGTATGGGACGGAGCAGCAGAATGCATCGGTCGCAAGGAGATCGGCCGGGGCTTGACTGACCTTCTACCCGACGGTACGCGGGAATGCGAACGATGCGGCCTGCCGATGATGCCGGTCTCCGAACGCGACGGTGTGGTCACACTCGAGTGCGCCAACCGCCACCGTCACAGCGTTCCGTTACCTACTGACCTGACCGCACGCGAGCGGGTCCGAAGCTGGATCATGCGGCGCGGCGCGCAGCTCCACGTTCAGCACGAGCGCTGGGATGCCGAGGAGGAAGAGCGGTTGGCGATGGAGAAAAAGCAGCCGAGGTTGATCCGCCCGTCCGATCGCCATCAGCAGACCGGGCAGACCGCGGGGATGATCCGCGAGGAGGCCATCCACACCGAAGGGTTGTGGGCCGGGTTGGCGCGGACCGAAGCTGGCCGTTACTCGAGCTGGCATCACCACGGTGCGTACGAATCGGTGATCTACGTCATCACCGGTCAGGTCCAGCTCGAATGCGGACCAGGGGGAACGACGAAGTTGCACGCCCGTCAAGGGGATTGCATCTACCTGCCGCCGGGCGAGATCCACCGCGAGGGCAACGACGGGCTCGAGGAATCCGAAATTGTCGTGGTCCGCTCAGGCAAAGGCGAGCTCGTGGTGAACGTGGCGGGACCCGCGGCCTAGTGCCGGCGGCGGGATTCGAACCCGTACTGAACTCCTCTTAAGGGAGTCGCGGCTGGGCTCAGTCCAGCGTCCCCGACTCACGCTCCTTAGGTGGCACCGCGAGATCGAGCACAGCGACGTCCCTCCGACGTGCGACTGAAATCACGTTCCGCTTGGGAACCGTAAATCCGATTCCGAGGGCATTCGCGACGCGGCAGAAGATTTCGAGGATGTCAGCCGACTCGTTTGAGAACTCGTACGCCGGATACGCTTTGCCGCCCACTTTGCGATCGAATCGACTCCCGTCCGACTCGATAAGACCGCGCAGCAGCTCCGAAGGATGGTCCTTCTCGATTTGGATTTGCCAGTCAGCTAGGCGAATCGGGCGCAGGTGCTTTCGGCCAACACCGTGCTGCGGAAACAAGTGCATCCACTGCCACGCATATGACGACACAACGCGACAGCCCTCTCCCCTCCGGCGTATCGCGGCACGGCCTCGTGGATGCAGGCCCCGCATGGTTAGCAGGCAGGAGCGGATTACAGCTGGATAACGCGTATCCAAGACGATTTCTAGCCGGTTGGTCTTCGCGACAATTGATCCGTCGCCGAGGTAAAGCCCAAGGAGATACGCGTAGTCGGCGCCCCGCGGTCCCAGGTACCCGAGGGGTCAAGACGCGCGGCCGCCTCGGCGCGTTGCCTGTATGGACCTCGAGGCTTACCGCGGCGAGTCGCAGCTTGTTTCGCGATCCGCGGATCGGTCGCGGCGGTCAAACCCCTTGCCCAGTTGGGCTTCCCGGTCTTGGACCGAGCCATGCGTCGGATGCGTTCGTCGGTTGCGGCGGTCAGGCCTTTGGCCCAGTTCGGACCGAACCCTCTCGAGCCATTTGGCTCAAGGGACGGACGGCGCATTGTCGACACTCAGAGCTGCCGGACGGGTCGTGTCAATGGAACTTCGGAGGTCGGTGCCGGAGGAGGGACTCGAACCCTCATAGGGCTTGCGCCCAGGCTGATCTTAAGTCAGCTGCGTAAACCGATTTCGCCACTCCGGCGTGCCCCAAGGATACGAAACGGTCAGCGATCCAGGAAGGCCGCGACGAGTTTCTTCGGTGCCACCGCAAGATATGCCTCGCGAATCACTCTCTCTACATCGTCCCAGTCCGGCCCGCGATCCAAACGCACGCCGATCCACTCGAGATATCCCACATACGGCGGCACGAAGTAATGCTTCGGCTGCGCCTTCACCAGACCGGCGCGCATGCCCGGCGGACACGCGCACCACAGCGCGAGACGACCATCATCGTGGTGGTTGTCCATGTAGCTCACGAAGCAGACTTTGTCGCGAACGAAGAAGCTCGGCGCGCCGTGACTCGGCCGCTCCGTCGTTTCAGGAAGCGATAGGCAGATCTTCCGCACGCGGGCGATCGGCGAAGACGCGGCGCGCGGCATTCGGCGAGACTAACTCGACAGCAACCACGAGGAGACTGAACTGAGCACTCACCCCACCCGCTTCGTCATCATCGGCAACGGCGCGGCCGGGACGTACGCGGCCGAACAGCTCCGCAAGCTCGATGCGGCGGCCGAGATCGTGATGATCGACGACGAGCCGTACACCCTCTATAACCGCGTGTCGCTTCCGCGGTACCTGCGCGGCGTGCTCCTCGAGCAGCGGGTGTACGTGCGGGATATGGAGTGGCACACCAAGAACCGGATCGATCTACGACTCGAAACCAAGGTCGACCAGGTGAGCTTCGACGAGAAGACCATCCACACCGAGCCGGGCGGAGAGATCCCCTACGACCGCCTCCTGATCGCCACCGGCGGCCGACCGAATCCTCTTCGCGCGCCCGGCGCCGAGGGGGCGCCTTACGTCTTCAACTTCCAGTACTTCGATGACGCCAAAGGCATGGTCGCGCGCATTCCCGAGTCCAAGGTGGCGGTCGTGCTGGGCGGATCGTTCATCGGGTACGAGCTGACCGAAGCGTTCGCCCACCGCGGGCTCGAGACCCACTGGTTGATGCGGGGACCGTGGTTTCTGCGGCGCGCCCTCGACGAGGAGGGCGGCAAGGTCATCACCCTCCTCGCGCAGGACGCCGGGGTGCATCTGCATTACGACGAGGCGATCGACAAGCTCGAGCGATCGAACGGCCAGCTCAAGGTCATCGGCACGAAGGGTTTCAGCGCGAAGGCCGACATGGTGGGCATCGGCCTGGGCCTGACGATGAACATCGACATCTTCGAGGGCACGGGTCTCGAGACGAACGTCGGCGTCAAGACGAACGAGTTCCTCGAGACGAACATGCCCGAAGTCTGGGCAGCAGGGGACGTTGCCGAGTTCTACGACGTCGTGTCGCAGCGTCATCACCGCATGGGCACGTGGGACAACTCGTTGAACCACGGACGCCACGTCGCGAAGAACATGCTCGGCGCGAGAGAGCCGTACGTCGAAGTCCCGACGTACGCATCCGGGATGTTCAACTCGAACATCTCGGTGATGGGCGTTACGACCGAGGAGGAGCCGGAAGCCGAGGCGGTCGTCGAGGTCGAGTACGAGCCTCGCAACTACAAGCGGCTGTTCTTCCTGGGCGACAAGCTGGTCGGCGCGATCCTCGTCGGGAAGATGAAGGGTCGGAAGAAGGTGCTCGAGCTGATCAGCTCGCGCACATCGATCGAAGATCGGCAGAAGGTCTTCGAGCTTCTGGCCGTACCGGAGACTCCGGCCAAAGCAGCCACGACTCCCGAGTAAGTGCCGCCGCAGCGCGTCGGAATTCGCGTCGAAGACACAGACCTCGACGGCGTCCTGCATCTCCCCGACGCAAACGCGATCGGTGGCGCGGCGGTGCTGCACGGCTACGGCGGCGGCCCCGACCAGCCGCACATCGTCGCGACCTGTGAGGCCCTGGCGAAAGCCGGGATCGCCGCGCTGCGTTTCGCCTTCCGGAGTCACCGACCGCCGAAGATGACGCTGGCCTCCGCCCTTGCGGACGCGGCAGGGGCAGTGCGCGTGTTGAAAGCGCACCCCAGCGTCCCCGACCGACTCGGCGTCGTCGGCTTCTCCTATGGCGGCACGGTCGCGGCACTCGTCGCGGGGCGCGACTCGCGCGTCCGCGCCGCGGTCTTGGCGGCAGCGCCCGCCGAAATTGGGACCGATCCGAAGTGGAAGCCGGTCGCGGAGCTATCACGGACGCGCGCTCGGGTGCTCCTGGTGTGGGGCTCGCGCGACACCGAGGTGCCGATCGAAAACGCCGAGCGTTACGCGGCCGTGCTGTCGCAAGCCCGCGTCCCTAACAGGATCGTGACGATCGACGGCGCGGACCACGACTTCGCGCCCGCCGGCCCGCGCGCGAAGATGACGGAGACGATTGCGGATTGGATGCGTGAGAGGCTCGCCTGAAAGGGACCTGGGCGGCGATCATCGTGATGGCGGTCCTGTCGACGGTCTGGCGTCCTCGTCATACGCACCCTGCCCCCGCGCAGTGTGCGTGCGCGGACTGCCTTCAGCGCCGCGTCCGCTAGGTCGCAGGAGCTCGCATTGCGACGCAGTCCGTGCGTGGGAATCGGACGCCAACCGGGCGCGTTCTCGGATGAGATGTTCGAGCGCCTAGCGGACAAGGACTTCGCGTACCTGACGACGACCGGACGCCGTACCGGCAAGGAGCACACGGTCGAGATCTGGTTCGGCCTGAACGATCGGCGCATCTACATGCTCTCGGGCGGTGGCGACCGCGCGGACTGGGTCCGGAACCTGAGGAAGACGCCACGCGTTCGGCTACGGATCGGAACGCAGAGCGCGAATGGGACGGCGCGCGTCGTCCGCGCGGGAACAAAAGAGGACGAGCTCGCCCGTCAGCTCCTCGATGGCAAGTACCAGGGTTGGCGTGAAGGAAAACGCCTCTCGGGTTGGGCGAGGAGCGCGTTACCGGTCGCGATCGAGCTGCCTTAGATCAGCGGAGGAGCGGCCAGTAGACCTCGGTCCGGAGGTCCCCCTGCGGCGTCTTCGCGGCATCGTCGACGTACGACTCCCACGGACCCTCCGCCGGATGCAGCTTCTTGCTCGCCATCCAGGCTTCGAGCCGGCGGTATTCCTCCGGCAGCGTGTTGTACGGCCCGACGTGCAGAGTGCGCACGGCACGGCCGCCGGGCAGGCGGACGATGCGTATCTCGTCGCCGGTCAACATGAACGATCCCGTGAACGGAAGGCCGGCCTCGGTGTCGAACGCGGCCGGATCGCCGTTGTAGTACCGCGCAAACGGCGGGCCCGCCGGCGTGCTGCCTTGCGCGCGAATTGCGCCGCGGAGCCTTGGATAGACCTCCATGAAGAACGCCCCCAGCCCGGTTTGCGGCACGGTGCGCCGGACGACGACCGCGCGCACCGGCTGAAGCTCGACGATCTCGATCGTCTGCGTCAGCTTAGCGATGGAAAGTCTCCGTGCTCGCGCAGATACGCCACCACCCCGCCCGCGGCGAGGATCTCCTGCGCGAACGGCGCGAGCGGGCGCAGTCGCGCGTCGCCGCGCGGCCCGCGCAACAGGCCGGCGCCAAGATCGAGCGTCACCTCGTCCCCATCGTGGACGACGGCGAGCGCGTCCGCTGATTCGAGGACGGGAATGCCGAGATTGATGCAGTTGCGGAAGAAGATCCGCGCGAAGCTCTTGGCGACGACCCCGCCGACACCGTGCTTCTTCAACGCAGCGACGGCGTATTCACGCGAGCTACCGCACCCGAAGTTCTCGCCGCCGACGAGGACGTCGCCGGCACGAACTTCCTTGGCGAACCCGGGCCGCGCGTCGCAAAACGCGTAGGTGTGGAACTTGTCCTGGCCGACCATGAACGGCGCGTAGCGTCCCGGGACGATCTGGTCGGTGTCAAGGTCGTCCCCGAAGACCCAGGCTCGGCTCAATCGTCTATCTCCGCCGCTACGCCGTGCCGAGCTGCAGTGAGCATGAGCTCGCGGGAGCGGTCGCCAGACCGGACCGACGCCGCCCCGCGGCCGGCCCGCTCCGAGCGGCGCCGCGCGACGAGCTCATCGAAGGCGTCGTCGTCGGCTTCCAAATATGGGCGCGGATCGTCGATGACGCCGGTCAGCGCGGCGACCGCCGCCACGTATGGGGAGCCGATGAAGATCGACGCGTCCGGCGAGCCCATCCGCCCGCGGTAATTCCGATTCGCCGTCGAAAGGCAGATCTCCTGCCCGGCGAGCACCCCGCCGGTGCGCCCGAGACACGGTCCGCATCCCGAGCTGCCGATGACCGCGCCGGCCGCGGACAGGGAGAGCATGGTGCCGTCGGCCATGGCGTCCTCGAACTGCCGTCGCGATGACGGCACCACCTCGAGACGCACTTCCGGCGATACGCGGCGCCCGCGCAGCACGGCGACCGCCTGCCGCATATCGACAAGGCGGCCGTTGGTGCACGAACCGAGGAAGACGACGTCGACCGGCTGGCCAATGGCTTCGGAGACGTCGACGACCTGATCGACGCGCGGCGGCACCGCGATCTGCGGCTCGAGCGTCGAGAGGTCCACCGTCACCTCGTTCGCGTACAGGGCGCCGCGATCCGGGAAGAGCCAGTCGGGTGCCTCCGGGGTCCCGACGACGATCCCGGCCTTCGCCCCCATCTCGGTGGTCATCCCGGCGAGCGTGATGCGGTCGCCTTGCGGCAACGAACCCGCGCCGTGGAACTCGACGCACGCGTAACGCGCGCCGTCGGTCCCGATCTCGCGCACGACCCGCATGATCGCGTCCTTCATCGTCACGCCCTTGCGGGGGCGGCCGGTAAACGTGACCTTGATCGATTCGGGCACACGCAGCCAGGTGCGGCCGAGCGCGAGCGCGACCGCGATGTCGGTCGCGCCCATGCCCGCGCCGAACGCGCCGACCGCGCCATACGAGTTCGAGTGCGAGTCGCTGCCGACGATCACGGTGCCGGGCTCGCAGTAGCCCTCCTCCACCATGATTTGATGGCAAACGCCCTCGCCGGCGTCGTAGAAGGTCGAGATGCCCTGCGTTCTCACCCACTCGCGGAGGACGCGGTGCGAATCGGCGACCACCGGCGTCGGCGCCGGCGCGGCGTGGTCCACGAACACCGCCACCTTCGTCGTATCCCACACCCGTTCCATTCCGAGGTCGCGCAGCCCGGCGATGACGGCGTCGATGACCGAGTCGTGGACCATCACCCGTGACACCGGCGCGATCACAAGAGCGCCGACCTTCGCGTCACGTTCCGCGACGCGCGAAAGGATCTTCTCGGCGAGGGTCTTAGGCAACGACCCACTCCCGAAGGAGCGAATCGAGCTGATCCATTGACAGGGGTCCTGAGTCGGCGAGGGTCTTGATCTTCCTCGTGATCAGCTTCAGCTCGTCCTCTCCGAACTCGAGCCCCAGCTCCTTGGCGCGATGGTTGATCGCGTGCTTCCCGGTGAGGCGGTGGGCGACGTTGATCGTTCGCGCAAGGCCGAAGTCTGCTGGATCCAGGATCTCGTAGCTGTTGGGGTTCAGGTAAATGGCCTTCGTGTGCATCCCGGCCTTGTGGTGGAACGCGTACTTGCCGGTCACGAAGTTGTTGTACGGAATGTCGATCCCGACGAGAGAAGCGACAAGCTCGTCCAGGTCGCGCAGCTTCGGCAGGTCGTATTTCTTACGGATCGCGGCCGGGTCATCCGCATACATCCGCGCCACGAAACCGCCGAGCGGCGTGATGCCGTTGCGCTCCCCGATGCCGAGCACGCTCGTGTCGATATGGGTGGCGCCGCCCTCAAGGATGGCGTAGCTGTTGGCGATCGCGCACCCGGTGTCGTTGTGCCCATGGAATTCGATGTCACAGCGCACGTGATGGCGGAGCTCGACGGCGAGCGCGTAGCACTGGCGCGGGTTGGCGATCCCTACGGTGTCCGCGACGCCGACGCGATTCACGCCCATCCGATCGACCGCGGTGTAGACCTTGAGGAGGTCGCCTTCGGTCGAGCGGAAGCTGTCCTCGCTCGAGAAGCGCACCTCCTTGCCATTGGCC
Organism: Chloroflexota bacterium; assembly: GCA_030854525.1. The sequence continues at coordinate 8,039 of JALYSZ010000129.1, forward strand.
TTGATGAACGAGATCACCTCGCCGGCATCTTCGATGATCTCGTCCACGCTCTTGCCGTGACTGAACTCGCGCAGGATCGACGACGTCCCGAAGAGGATGTCGATGCCATCGACGCAGGTCTCCACAGCGACGCGCGCGTCGTCCATGTGACAGCGCACATGCGTGAGCACTTTCGCCTTGAGGGGCAGCGCGGCGATGGTGCGGCAGTCCTCGAACGACTGGGGAGACGCGACCGGCGAGGTCAGCTCGATGTACTCGACCCCGAACGCGTCGAGCATCTTCGCGATGGCGATCTTGTCCGCCGTCGTGAAGTGCGCGTTCGAGAACTGCTCCCCCTCGCGGAGCGTTGAGTCGATGATCGCGAATCGCTCGATCGGCACCGTTCCTCCTCATGCGATGCGCGAGCCGGCATGAAGCGCCGGGCCTTTCAATAGAAAAGCCCGGTGCGCGACGTGCCACCGAGCCTCTCCCTAGAGCCTGGTCACACGGCAGCGCTTCGCGGCGGAGTTTCCCCCGTCACGACAGTCCGTCTCCTTCCGGAAAGCGGACCAGCCCGAGATCCCGAGACGGACCCCTGACTTCGGCAGTCCCACCGTTCGCACCGCATATGGCGGAAGCTCGTTCCTCCGCGGTACTACTTCTTGGGACCGCACCTCTGGCCGGCAACGCGTATGAAGTTGTTACGAACGAGTTTAGGTCGGGCCTTCCAGGACTGTAAAGGAGCGTTCGCCTTCGCTAGGCTCGCACACCTGCGAGGTGCGGTGACCGACATTCTCATAGCGGACGACCAACGGTTCATACGCGACATGGTCCGGATCACGCTGGCCACGCAAGGCTGGACCATCGCGGAAGCCGCGACCCCGGACCAAACAGTCGACCTCGCGCACCGCGACCCGCCCCGGGCGGTGCTCCTGGACGTCAACTTCGACGATGACGCCGGGCCGACCGGGTTCGACGTCTGCAAGCTTCTCAAAGAGGATCCGGCCACGAAGGCGATCCCCGTCGTGATGCTGACCGCACGCGACAGCTCGGCGGACCGCAAGGCAGGTCTCGCCGCCGGCGCCTCGCACTATCTGATCAAACCGTTCGGCCCGATCGACCTCATCAACACGCTCCGCGGCATCCTTGGCGAGCCGCCCGCCCTTCAGACCCTCGGCCAGTACCTCATTCAGGAGGGCATCCTCACCCACGAGCAGCTGGCCGAAGCGCTCGAGCGGCAGCGTTTCTACGAGGCGCGCGGCCATCCGCGCCGGCTCGGCGAGGTCCTCGCGATCATGCGCGCGATCAGCCCGGAGGAGCTCGAAAAGGCGCTCGAGCGGCAGAAAAAGGAAACGAAGTCCTAGCGGCCGCGTCCCGATGGGGATAGCCTCGATGCCTTGCGCATCGGGGTCCTCACCGGCGGGGGCGACGCCCCCGGGCTGAACGCCGCGATCCGAGCGGTCGTTCTTCGTGCCACCGCTCTCGGCCATGAGGTCGTCGGCATCGCCGACGGATGGGCCGGCCTCCTTGGCGAGGGCGAGCCGCGACCCCTCGTGGCGCGGGATGTCGCGAGCATCCTCGGAGAGGGCGGGACCATGCTGGGGACCTCGCGCACCGATCCGCGTAAAGACGAGAAGTCGCGCCGAGCCGTGCTCGAGAGCATCCGCCGATGGCGACTCGACGCGCTTGTCGCCATCGGTGGGAACGACACCCTGGGCGTCGCCCTGTGGCTGCACGAGCAGGGGGTGCGCGTGGTCGGTGTGCCGAAGACGGTCGACAACGATCTGTCCGAGACCGAGTTCTGCATTGGCTTCGACACCGCGATTACGGTGGTGGCCGACGCGCTCGACCGACTGCGCACGACGGCGAGCGCGCACCATCGGGTGGTCGTCGTCGAGGCGATGGGCCGCGACACCGGGTGGGTCGCGGCGTTTGGCGGTCTCGCCGGCGGCGCGGACCTGATCATCATTCCCGAGATCCCGGTCGCGGGCGAGGACATCATCCGGACGATGAAGCGTCGCCGGGCGATCGGCGATCCCGACATCCTCGTCGTCGTTTCCGAAGCAGTCGAGATCGAGGGGCTGGAGGCGCAGACAGCGTTGGACCGCGACGCCTTTGGACATGTCCGCCTCGACCAGCGCGCCATCGGCGCGGTCCTGGCGCGGTACATCGAACAACGGACCGGGATCGAGGCACGCCAGGTGGTGCTCGGCCATCTGCAGCGCGGCGGCTCCCCCACGGCGATAGACCGGCTGCGGGCGACCCGATTTGGCAACGCGGCGATCGATCTAGTCGAGTCAGGCAAGTCGGGAGTGCTGCCGGTGCAGAGAGCGGGTCGTATCGAGACGGCCACGATGGCCGACGCCGTTCGCGAGGTGCGCCGGCTCTCAGATGACTACATCGAGCTCGTGCGTCGGTTCGCCGGGGTGATTGCCTGACAGTAGCGCGCGCGTCGGGCTATCCAGACAGACTGGTCGCGACGCCCTGGATAGCCCTGCTCGGCTTCCTCGCGCTGGCCCAGACCGCGCACCTCTTCGAACACGTCGCCCAGATGGTCCAGATGCACGTGCAACACCTTACGGGGGCTAGCGCTCAGGGGATCGTCGGTCAGCTCAACATCGAGTGGGTCCACTTCATCTGGAACGCGCTGGTCCTCGTCGCGCTCCTCGCACTCCTTTTCATGCCGGGGTTTCGGACGAATCCATGGCTCGTCGCGGTCACCCCGCTCGCGGGCTGGCATTTCGTCGAGCATTCGATAATGATCGCGACGTACATCCAAACTGGGGTCTCAGGGAGTCCCGGCCTGCTGTCGTCAGGCGGTCTGCTGTTCGGTGGTCTTCCGATCGCGCGACCCGACCTGCACTTCCTCTACAACCT
>JALYSZ010000132.1 GCA_030854525.1 Chloroflexota bacterium
GTCCCGTGCTGGCCGGATCGGGCCGCCAGCACGGCGCCTTCGAGTCGGTCATTACCTTCTGGAGGTTCGCGCCCTCCTCGTTCAGGACCTTCTGGATGTCCTCGCCCTTGATCACGATCCGCTGGAACGTGTCGAGCTGGACCTTGTTGAACTCGCCGCCCTTCGCCCCCAGGCCGATCGGGAGCAGCGCCACCTTTGCGTCAGGCGACTTTGACTGAGCCTGCACCGCGTCAGCCTCGAGCTTGAGATGCGGCGCGAGGTTTCCTGGGAGCGGCTTGTCGAGCACCGGGAAGAACGCGACCGCATTGAGCGTCTTGCCCTGGACGTCGGCTGTCGTCATGTAGTCGATGAATGCCTCGGCCCCGGCCTTGTTCGGTGAGCTCTTCGGGATGCCAAGGCCCGCGAGAACGGACATGTAGTAGAGGCCCTTCGGTCCTTTCGGTGCGGGCACGCCGACGAAGTCGTTCGGCTTCAGCTTGAACGCTTCCACGAGACGCGCCACGTGATCGAAGCCGACCCAGACTTGGCCTGACAGCAGGGATTCCTGCATGAAGTCGATCTGAAGCGACGCCGGGTTGACGTACTGCCAGAGATCCTTGAGATCTGTCCACATCTTCACGGCGTCGGCGTTCTTGTATGTCGTCACGAGTCCGCCGGTGTATGCCGGGTACATGTAGCCCTGGATGAGCCGGTGCAGCAGAGACTTCGGTCCCGCGGGGAACCCGCAGCGTTTCTGTCCCGTCTTATCCGCGATGCTCTTGCACCAATCGCGCAGCTGCGCGTAGGTCAGGTTCCCCTCCTTGACGTTCGCTTCGGTCACGCCTGAGGGCAGATGCGCGAAGGCCTGCTTGTTTATCCCCATGATGTAGGTCGCCTGCATCCACGGGATGTAGACCTGACGGTTCGTCCCGAGCTTTCCGAGGTCCATGAACTCCTGCGCGATGCCGCGGTCCTTGAGCTTCTGCGCGAGCGGCGTGAGGTCCTCGAAGATCGTCAGGTCACTGAACCCACCGAAATCCCCGTGCAGCCCACCGATGACACCGACCTGGCCCTTTGATGTCTTGGTCTCGGCGGTGATCCGGTCGACGAATGGACCAGCCTCGGATCCAAGGTAGTCGACGTTGGCGATCTTGAAGCCGGAAATGATCTCCTTGCGCACCGCCTCCGACTCGGTCACGTTGTTGAACTGAGTCGAGAGCATCACGAAGGGTTCGCTCGAGATCCCGCCTGAGCCGGCCGGAGGTGGAGTGGAGCTCTGGCCACAGGCGACCGCGATGATGCTGATCGCGAGGGCGAGCGCGAATGAGGTGCGCAGCTTTTTCATACCCTCTCCCCGCATAGAACTGCGCCGACTATAGGCTTTGTCCTCCGGCGCGCACGTTCCCTTAGTACGCGAGCGCCGCCTGCAGAACCGACTCCGGCTTCCGGACGGCCGCGAACGCGTCGGCCGCCCTCTCGACTGGGAACGTGACGCGAGGCAGACCGCCAAGAGTGAGCCGGCCGCCGACGGCGAGCTCGATGACTCGCGTACGGAGCTTCGCCATCGACCAGGCCGGGTGGATGTTGCCGATCTGCGCCGAGCGGATCTCGACGCCGTTGTGGTGGAACTCGTCACCGAGGAATAACCCAGCGGCTTCGCCCTGGTAGAAACCGACGGCCACCACGCGGCCGCGACGGCGCACCGTCCGGATGGCTTCCTGCAGGGCACGCGTCGATCCCGTGCACTCGAAGGCCACGGCGATGGCTTCGGCGCCCAGCCGGAGCTTTAGCTCGCGCGCAACATCGACGCCCTCGACCGAGAGCAGGGTCTCGAGCCCACGCGTGTGGGCGACCTCCAGGCGCGAAGCGATCCGATCGACGACGTGCACCGCGGCCGCTCCGGACGCCGCCGCGAGCTGCGCGACGATGAGACCGACCGGGCCCGCCCCGAAGACGACCGTCGGCATCCCGCGCAGCTCGTCGCCCGCGTACGCGATCGCGTTCATGCCGATCGGTGCCATCTGCGCGAGATCCACCCCGTCATCGAACGAGAGCGCTTCGGGAATGCGCTGCTCGGCCGCGACCTCGACTGGGAGGGCAACGACCTCGGTATGACGCCACTTGCCGTAGACCCGCGTGCCGACCGGGACCGACGGGGTGGCGCTCTCGACGACCTCCCCCGACGCGCGATAGCCAAACACGATCGGGTACTCCGCGCTCGGTGGCCCCGGAACGAAGATGCGGAGCTCCGGGTCCCACCGCTTGTGGAGATAAGGGTTCGTCGCGCCGGTGCCGATGTACGTCATCTCCGTGCCCGGGCTGATCGCCGATGTCATCGTCCGTACCCGCACGTGCCCCGGCGCGAGCGCCGCGACCGGATATTCATGGCAGTCGACTTCGCGGCTTTCAAGTATTCGTACGGTGCGTCCCCCGATCTCACCACGTGCGACGAGCTCGTCAATGTGCTTGGTCACACGGCCATCTCGCTCTCGCGGATGAGGTCCCGCAGGAGCGCCGCCGTCCGCGGCAGGACGACCTCGGGGTCGCCCGACAGCGCTGCGCACTCGAGTCCGATGTCGCCCGCGTAGCCAATACCGGCGAGGGCCGCGAAGATCGAGGAGAAGTCGATGTGACCCGCGCCCGGCTCGAACCGCTGCGAGTCCGCCATCTGAACGTAGCCGAGCCGCTCGCCGGCTTCGGCGAGCGACGCGGCCATGTCAGCCTCTTCGATGTTCATGTGGAACGTATCGCCAACGACGAACACCGCGGGACTGTCGATCGCATCGCGGAAACGCGCGGCGTCCGCGAGGGTCACGCACACGTCGTTCTGATAGCGGTTGAGCGGTTCGATGAAGATCCGTGCTCCGGCACGTTCAGCGCGCTCGGCGAGCGGCCGCAGCCCTTCAATGAAGAGCGCCTCGTCTTGCCCGCGGGTACGGCCAGTCGCGATACCGGGAAGGTTCCGCGTTCGGCCCCAGATCGGCACGACGACGATCCCGGTACCGAGCTCGCCCGCGAGCTCGAGGAGGTCCGCGATGTCCGTGCGCGCGGCCGCGATTTTCTCGGGGTCCGGATCGATCAACCAGCCGCGGTACCCACCGGCGATAGCGGTGACCGGGATCTTCTCGCGTATCGCCGCGCGAGCTTCATCGAACGCCGGACGCTCCGAGAGCTCCAGCGCGTCGAAACCAAAACGTCGCGCTGCCTCGTACTTCTCGGGAAGCGTCGCCCCGGGCACGAGGCGATCCTGAACGCCGATCCGGGTCACGACTGGACCTCGACGATCGTGGCTTTCACTTCCTCGATCTCGACCCAGGCGCGGCGTCTCGCGCTGACGATCGCAGCCTCCGCAAAGCGAACGTGGCGCAAGCCGTCGTCGAACGTCGGCAACGGCACGCCTGACGGTTTACCGTCGAGTGAGCCGTAGAAAGCCGTGAAAAGATTCCGGCGTCCTTCGTCGGCGCCCTGCGGCCGCTTCGCGAGCTCACGCGCGGATGGCGAACTCACGCTGGAGCGCGTCACGATCGCGGCGAGGCGATCGCGTGCGCCGAGCCAGAGCTCGTTTCGTCTTTCGCTGTGCCACGTCGCCGACCCGGCGGTACCGTCGAGGGACAGCTCGACCTCGTTGCGCCGCCCCGCCGAAGCCTGCGACAACGTGCAGACCGCCTGCATTCCGCCAGCGAAGCGGATGAGAAGGCCGGCGTGGTCCTCGGTCTTGCGGCCATGGAGGTAGCCGAGCTGAGAGACAACGGCCTCCACGTGACGGCCGGTGATGGTCTCCACGAGATCGAGCCAGTGGACCCCGATGTCGGCCGCGGTGCGCGAGACGCCGCCGCGCGATATATCGAGGCGCCAGTCGTCGTCCGATCCGAGTAAGAGCCAGTCCTGCAGGAATGCGCCGCGTGCGAGATGCACCGGTCCGAGCTCGCCGGCCGCTACGCGCGACGCGAGCTCCGCGATCAGCGGGAGGAAACGATAGTTCTGGCAGATCGTTGTGTGACGCCCGCTCAGGTGCGCCAACTCGGCGAGCTTCTCCGCTCCCAGAAGATCGCTGGCCAGCGGCTTCTCGCAGACTACGTGCTTACCTGCCCGCAGCGCCTCACGCACGAGCGGAAGATGGAGATCGTTCGCGGTCGTGACGTGAACCACGTCCACGGCCGGATCGCGGAGCGGCGCGAGATCGGCCACGGTCGCCGTCCCGCTCAACGGGCCGACCACTTCGATGCCGATGCTCTGGAGCGCTTCCGCGTGGGCCTTCCCGGCGTTTCCAGCGCCGACGACGAGCGCTCGGTGTTTCACGCTCGGAATTGTCGCCGCTCACCTGCCCCAGAATCGGGGCGTGGCCGACGTCGCTCCCTTCCGTGCCCTCCGTTACGGCAACCAACCCGAACCGCTCGGCGACCTCCTCTGCCCGCCCTACGACGTTATCGGCCCCGAAGAGCGCGAACGCCTGTATGGCCAGAGCCCCCACAACTTCGTCCAGGTCGAATTTCCCAAGCCGAACGGCGATCCCTACGGCCGGGCGGCGGCGGATCTGGCGGCGTGGCGCCTTCGCGGCGTGATGAAGCAGGACGCCGCAGCCGCCATCTACGTCCACGACCACGAGTTTTCTATCGGCAAGACCCGGGTGCGCCGGCGCGGGATCCACTGCGCGCTTCGGCTCCACCTCCCCGAAGAGGGCGTCGTGATGCCGCACGAGCACACCTTCCCGAAGGCAAAGGAGGACCGGCTCGCGCTCCTGCGAGCGACCCGCACGAACACGAGCGCGATCTTTGGCGTTTTCGAGGACGCGCGAGGCGAGATCGCTGGTGGGATCGCGCGGCACATCGAAGGCACGAAGCCAACGGCGGAAGCGACCGTCGGTGACCAGCAGCACCGGGTGTGGGCGATCGGGGACCGACTGGGGATCGGCGAGTTTCGCGACTCCCTCGCCAAGCGCCGCGTGTATATCGCCGATGGGCACCATCGGTATGAGACCGCACTCGCGTACCTAGCCGAACGCGGCGCAGGCGCCTCCGCCGATCCGCCGATCGGTTATGTGATGGCGTATCTCTGCGCTGCGGACGACCCGGGGCTGCGCATCTTTGCGACGCACCGCATCGTCCGCGGTGACGGGACCCTCGATCGTGCGATCGACCGGTACTTCGAGCGATCGCCAATCGATGCCGGAGCGATCGGCGATATCCAACCCGGGATCGTGGTCGTGCGCGACGGACGTTATGAGCAGCTACAGCTGAAGGCGGACGCCGACCTCACCAGTGTCAGGCCGGCGTGGCGCGAGCTCCCCGTGGCGCAGGCCGAAGAGCTGCTTCTGCGCGAGTCACGCGACTCCGGTGCGGAGATCACCTACGAGCACGACACGCAGGCCGCGCTCGCGGCGACGGAAACGGGCGCGACCGCTGTGCTCCTACGGGCGGTGGATCCGGAAACGCTACGTCGCGTGGCGGACGCGGGAGAGCGGCTTCCACAGAAGACCACGTATTTCTACCCGAAGGTCCCCGCGGGATTGGTGGTGCGACCGCTGGACTAGACTTCTGCTTCTACTGCGGGGAGGGAGGGATTCGAACCCTCGAAGGCGCCTTACGGCATCCTTACGGGTTTAGCAAACCCGCGCACTAGGCCAACTATGCGACCTCCCCGTGAGGTCACCAAACCCACAGCGAGTCTAC
>JALYSZ010000146.1 GCA_030854525.1 Chloroflexota bacterium
ACTCGCACGACGTCGTGATCCACGGACTGCGGGTCCGCGCGCTCACGAACAGCGAGCACCTTCACGGCTACTGGAAGGACAACTGGTACGGCGTCGAGGAGTGGCAGCGGATCACCGGTCAGAAACCGGCGGAGAGTCCGGACGTCCTCGTCGTCGCGCTCGGCCGCGTGCCGAGCGAGGCCGAGGCCGCTTACTACTCGCGGCAGAACGACACGGTCATCTTCTTCAACACGAGCTACTACGGCCAGCTCAAGTCATGGGTACTCGGCGCGGTCGGGCGCAAGCTCGCGGTCGAGTACGGCATCCACTCGATCCACGGTGCCGTCGTCACGAAAGACGGGAAGGGCATCCTCTACATCGCGCCGACGGGGACCGGAAAGTCCACTTCGACCTACGGCGTCATGGAGTTCTCCGGCACGCGCTTCCACTCCGACGACTGGGTCTACGTCCGCTACGCGTACCGCACCAAGGACGGAAAGGTCTTCTCGCCGGCGCGGATCCTGGGGGGCGGCGAAGAGGTCGCGAAGGGCTACCAGACATACGCCTGGCTCGAGGACCATCGATCGAGCGACGCGACCGTTGTCGGCCGCGGGCTCGACGATCGCGAGGTCACCGCGAGCGCTCGGGACCTCGACGTCGAACACCCCGAGGCGTACGCGTACACGAGCGAGAAGGTCTTCTACCTCCGCTCGAACCTGGTCGAGAACTTCCCACAGGCCGCGTTCGACATGGTGCGGTCGCGGCTCGAGAACGCGCCCGACGTCACGCCCGAGTTCATGGCGGAGAACAAGGCGACGATCGACGCGGTCGCCGCGAAGCTCAAGGGCATGAACAAGCCGCCCTTCGACAAGATGGACGAGAAGACCCTACGCGACACGGTCGGACGCTTCTTCGCCTTCGAGAACACGCGCGCGATGCTGGACATCACCACGGTGTTCCCGAAAGAGCGCGTGTTCACGAACCCGATGGAGCCGGCGCGCATCCACGCGGTCATGCTCATCAAACGGAACTTCGACGAGGACGTCGTCATCGAGCGACTCACAATCGACAAGTTCATGGCGCGGCTCCTGGTCGGACGAACACCTGCCGGCACGAAGGAGATCGTCTACAACTCCTATCGCGCCGTTGACGACAAGAGCGAGCGCGCTTGGATCGACACCATCGAGGCCAAGGGCGTGGACAAGATGTGGTCGGAATACCAGAAGGCGAAGGACAAGCCGGAAACCCTCAACGAAGAGATGGAGATGTTCCGGATGCTCTACAGGTCAGCCGCCGCGTACGACCTGAACACCATTCTCCAGAAGGACAAGGCCGTGACGTCAAAGATGGATGCGGTCCACAACACCATGCGGGTCATCGTCAAGGCGCTCGACAACACGAAGGACACATTCCGTTACGGCATCGAGGAGTATCGAAAACTGCTCGACTGAGAGACCGGCGAGGATTAGCCTCAGCCGATGAATATCTTCGATAGCGCGATCATCCTCGCCGCGATCGCGGGCGGCATCACCGGCGCTCTCGTTGCGCTTGTGGTCTCTCTCGGAGTGGTCCGCGCGCAGCGGCATCTCGGCGGAACGACTGTGGGCGCACCTCACCCGAGCAGCGAGTGGCGCACTCCTTCTGGCCCGCTGGCGCGGCATCTCGCGCATGCGGAGACTGCTGCGACCACCATTCAGACAGACGAGGCAGCCGGCAAACCGGAGTAACGTCGGGCGACCGTCGCCATTGATACGCCGCTGTCGTACCCATGTGGTGCTCACTTTCCACACTTAAGGCGTGTATCCGGCAGGCACGTATCCGACCGCGGCTCGCGAGGGATCCCACGTTGGCGCCATGGTCTTCGCCGGAGTCCTCGGGGTGGTCCTCGTATTCGCGTTCGGCGTGTGCGGCGGCGGCAAGCCGGCGACAAAGGTCCAGCCAACGCCCGCCCCGACACAAGCCGCGCCGCTTCCAAAAGCGTCCGAGCTCGATAGCGCGTGGATCGACCAGACCGCGCCCGTGCAGCTTACGGTCGGCGCCGAAGCGACCATCACGTTCAAGTTCCGAAACACCGGAAAGGTCGCGTGGACGCGCGGTACCGGGTCCGAGGCGAGCCTCGCCTTCGTCGGCAGCAACGCCAACTTCGATCCGAAGATGGCGGTCAACTGGGTCCAGCCGGGTAGGCCCGCTCTACAAAGCGAGCAGGCCGTCGCACCGAACGAGGTCGCGACATTCACGTTCAGGGTCAAGGGCGTTGCCGCCGGCAAATATCGCATCGACGTCCGTCTGATGATCGAGACGGTCGGGCCGCTGCGCGATCAGGGCGTCTACACCGAGGTCACCGTCCGCTAGATCAGCTTCGCTTTCGACAGAGTCCCCTCGGCCCAGTCCACGAGCTGCTCGCATCGCCGGAGACCGAGTTCGGCGTCCTTGCGCGTGGCACGTTTGTTTTCATACTCGTTTGCGTCGCGCGCCGGTCCCCTATCGAAACGCGAAGGTGGTAGACGAGGACGACCGCCGCGGTGAGGGCCATCGCCGCGGCACCTGCCGCGCGCGCCGGCCACTCGGCCTCGAGCCCGAAGAAAGTCGGCGACGCGGTTCCACCCATGAAGGTCCCCCGCAGCACCAGACTGACGGCTCGCTGCCCTTACCCGAAGACCAAAAGCGCCGTGACGAAGATGACGAGGTGCACGTAGAAGCTCCGGAACGCCGACGCGCGCTCCTCGACCGATCGAAGGGCCGCCCGCTGGCAATGCGGAAGTGGATGAGCCAGGCCGGCAGCCCCACGACGAGAAGCCCGATCGCGAGACTCGCTTGCTCCCAGTAGAGCTCTCGGGGCCGGCTGAAGTCGCTGAAGACGAACGGAAGGCCGGTAAAACCACCTGACGACGCCCCCATCGCCATCTCGGCGCCGACGCGCAGAAGGTTCGCGACCGCGAGGACCACGATGTGGATCGCGACAAGCGCGACCAGGTAGAAGTAGGCGCGCTCGACTGCGGGAAGCGGGCGGTCGACGGGCAGCACGAGCAGATCATGGCGCTGGCGGCGACATCCGTGGGCGGCGCTCCGCCGTATGCGGTGTACATTTCGGTCGGCTGTTGGCCGCTGGGGACCCGCGGTGGCGGGGCGGCCACAAGGGGAGGCGGACATGATCCCTGCGGCGTTCGAGTACGCGGTCGCACGCGACGTCGCCGACGCGATTCAGCTCCTGGCGAGCTCCGGTGGAGAGGGCAAGGTGCTTGCGGGAGGCCAAAGCCTCATCCCGCTCATGAAGTTCCGTTTGACCCAGCCGGCCTTCCTCGTGGACGTCAATCGGATCGCTGGGCTCGCGCAGATCCGCGAGAACGGCGAGCTGCGCATCGGCGCGCTCGTGCGCGAGACCGATCTCGACACGAACCCGATCGTCCGAGAGCGGTACCCGATCCTCGTCGACACCACTCGTGTGATCGCCGATCCCCTCGTGCGCAATTTGGCGACGATCGGCGGCAACCTCGCGCACGCGGATCCCGCGAACGACCACCCCGCGACCATGCTCGCGGTCCGTGCATCCGTCGTCGCGCAGGGCCAGAAGGGCGAGCGCGTGATACCGATCGACGAATTCTTCGTCGACACGTTCACCACCGTGCTCGCTCCCGATGAGATCCTCACCGAGATCCGGATACCCAAACCTGCCGCGCGAAGTGGCGGCTCGTATCTCAAGCTCAAACGGAAGGTCGGCGACTTCGCGATCGCGGGCGTCGCCGTGATGCTCGCGCTCGACGAGAAAGGCAGGATCGCCGCTGCGGGCATCGGCATAACGAACGCCGGTCCGACCGCGATCCGCGCGCGCAAGGCGGAGGACACGCTGCGTGGCCAGTGGCCCGACGACAAGACGATCGCCGCCGCGGCCGCGGCGACCGCAGGTGAGTCGAAGCCCTGGTCCGATCTGCGCGGTCCGGCCGAGTACAAGCTCGACGTGATTCGCGTGCTCACGCAGCGCGCGATCCGCATCGCCTTGGCCCGCGCGACCGGAGGGAAATAGGGGTGGCTGTCCAAACGGCACCCACCACGAGCAGAGGGCAACGGACGCTCAAGATCCACGTCACGGTCAACGGCGTACCGCACGACGTCGACGTCGAGGCGCGCACGTTGCTCGTCCACTTCCTTCGCGAGAACCTCGGGATGACCGGCACGCACATCGGCTGCGACACCACAAACTGCGGCGCATGTGCGGTCCTACTCAATGGCCGGGCGGTGAAGTCATGCACCGTCTTTGCCGTACAAGCCGATGGCGGGACGGTCGCGACCGTCGAGAGCCTGGAGAAGGACGGCAAGCTCCATCCCATCCAAGAGGGATTCCACGAGGAGCACGGCCTGCAGTGCGGGTTCTGCACGCCCGGGATGATGATGACCGCCGTCGCCTTCCTCGCGACGAACGCCAAGCCGACCGACCTCGAGATCCGAGAGGCGATCTCCGGCAATCTCTGCCGTTGCACCGGCTACATGAACATCGTGAAGTCGATCGACCACGCGGCACGAGTCATGCGCGAGACCACGGAAGGGAAGGCCTAGTCATGGCTGTTGAGATCGGCGGCATCGGCCAGAGCGTCAAGCGCAAGGAAGACGCGCGCTTCATCCGCGGGAAGGGCAAGTACGTCGATGACGTGAAGCTCCCGGGGATGCTTTACCTCGACATCGCGCGCAGCCCGCTCGCCCACGCCCGGATCAAGAACATCGACACGTCGAAGGCGCTCGCGATCCCGGGCGTGCTCGCGGTCATCACCGGAAAGGACCTCGAGAAATACGGGCTGGCGTGGATGCCCACGCTCATGTCCGACAAGCAGATGGTCCTACCGACCGACACCGTCATGTACCAAGCGCAGGAGGTCGCCGCGGTGGTCGCGACCGAGCGCTACATCGCGGCGGACGGCGTCGATGCGATCGAGGTCGACTACGAGCCGCTGCCGGTGGTCGTCGACCCGATAAAGGCTCTTCTGCCGGACGCGCCCGTCATTCGGGAGGACCGCGAGCAGAAGAACAACCTGATCTGGCACTGGGAGGTCGGCGACAAGGCCGGCACCGACAAGGCCTTCACGGACGCGGAGGTCGTGGTCAAGCAAGACCTTTACATCCCGCGCATCCACGTCTCGTCGATCGAGACCTGCGGCATCGTCGCGAGCTGGGACAAGGTCGAGGGCAAGCTCACCGTGTGGATGACGACGCAGGCACCGCACGCCATCCGCACGGTCATCGCGCTCGTCGCCGGTCACCTGGGACTCGCCGAGCACAAGATCCGCGTCATCTCGCCGGACATCGGCGGTGGATTCGGCGGCAAGGTGCCGGTCTATCCGGGCTACGTCATCGCCATCGCCGCGAGCGTGCTCACCGGCGCGCCGGTGAAGTGGATCGAGGACCGCGCCGAGAACATCCAGGCGGACTCGTTCGCGCGCGACTATCACATCACCGCCGAGCTCGCCGCGAAGAAGGACGGCACGATGCAGGCGCTCCGCGTGAAGACGATCGCCGACCACGGCGCGTTCGACGCGGCCGCGAACCCATCGAAGTACCCGGCCGGGCTGTTCCACATCATCACCGGCTCGTATCCGTTCCAGAAGTCGTTCGTCGAGGTGGACGGCGTGTACACGAACAAGCCTCCGGGAGGCATCGCCTACCGCTGCTCCTTCCGCGTCACCGAGGCCGCCTTCACGATCGAGCGGCTCGTAGACATCCTCGCGCTCGAGATCAAGAAGGACCCGGCGGAGCTGCGGATGCAGAACTTCATCCCGCCGACCGCCTTTCCGTACAAGTCCGTGCTGGGCTGGGAGTACGACTCAGGCGACTACGGCCGCGCGCTGAAACTCGCGATGGACAAGATCGGCTACGCGGAGCTTCGCAAGGAGCAGGCGGAGAAGCGCAAGGGCGGCGAGCTCATGGGCATCGGGATCTCGTCGTTCACGGAGATCGTCGGCGCCGGTCCGTCGAAGGACTTCGACATCCTCGGCATCAAGATGTTCGACTCCTGCGAGATCCGCGTGCACCCGACGGGCAAGGCGATGGTCCGGCTCGGCGTGAAGTCACAGGGCCAGGGCCACGAGACGACATTCGCGCAGATCGTCGCCGAGGAGCTCGGGCTTCCGGTCGGCGACATCGCGGTCGAGGAAGGCGACACCGACACCGCGCCGTACGGCCTCGGAACGTATGCCAGCCGGAGCACACCGGTCGCGGGCGGCGCCACGGCGATCGCCGCGCGGAAGATCCGCGAGAAGGCAAAGCTCATCGCGGCGCACCTCCTCGAGGCCAACCCCGACGACCTCGAGTGGAAGGACTACAAGTTCCAGGTCAAGGGCGTCCCCGCGAAATCGAAGACGATGCAAGAGATCGCGTTCGCCGCGTACACGAATCACCCGCAGGGGATGGAGGCCGGGCTCGAGGCGGTCGACTACTACGACCCGCCGAACCTTACCTACCCCTTCGGCTCGTACATCTGCGTCGTCGACATCGACCGCGGCACCGGCGAGGTCAAGATCCGCCGCTTCGTCGCGGTGGACGACTGCGGCACGATCATCAACCCGATGATCGTCGAGGGTCAGATTCACGGCGGTCTCACGATGGGTCTCGCGCCCGCGCTCTACGAGCAGATCAACTACGACGAGCAGGGCAACATCCAGGGCGGCACGTTCATGGACTACCTCCTGCCGACCGCGATGGAGACGCCGAACTGGGAGACAGCCAAGACGACGACCCCGTCGCCGCACCACCCGATCGGCGCCAAGGGCGTGGGGGAGTCCGCCACGGTCGGCGCGCCCGCGGCGATCGCGAACGCGGTCGTCGACGCGCTCGCTCATCTCGGCGTACGGCACATCGACATCCCGATCACACCGTGGAAGGTCCAGAAGATCCTCAAAGAAAATGGCGTGGCGGAGTGAGTTAGCGAATAAATGCGTTTTGAGGGCACGCTCGATATAGCCGCACCGCGCGATCGGGTGTGGTCCTTCCTGACCGATCCGAAGCAGGTCACGACATGCGCGCCTGACGTGCAGAGCCTCGACGTCACCGACCCGCGCCACTTCAAGGTCGTGGTGCGGGCTGGTGTCGGTCCGATCAAGGGAACGTTTTCGATGAACGTGGAGTTCACGGATCTCCGAGAGCCCGATCACGCCTCCGTCGTGGCGCGCGGCCAGGCCCCCGGCAGCGCCGTCGAAATGCGAAGCGAGATGGACCTGACGGCGGTCGACGGGACCCGCACGACCATGAAATGGTCCAGCGACGTCACCGTCTCGGGCATGATCCAGCAGGTCGGCGCGCGGCTCATGCAGGGCGCGGCCGACAAGATCACGCAGCAGGTCTTCTCCTGCATCAAGGCGAAGCTCGAGGCCGCGTGAGCGACGACCGCGTCGCGCGCAACCTGCTGATGCTCCCGCGACTTCTGCGACGGGCCGGGGTGCACGTGAACGCGGAACGCACGCGCGTCTACCTGCAGGCAACCGCGGAAGTCGACCTCGGGCAGCCCGACGACGTACGCGCCGCCTGCCGGACCTCACTCGTCTCCCGGCAGGCCGACCTCGCCGCGTTCGAGACCGCCTTCGACGTGTTCTGGTCGCTCCTTCGTGGCGGGAAGCTCTCGGCGCCTGTGCCGAGCGCTCGGCGGCCGAAAGGCGATGCCGGCCAGATCGAGGTCCCGCTCGGGCACGTCCCGAGCCAGGTGACGCCGGTCGTCCAGCGCGTCGTCCGTGCGATGGCAAGCCCAGCCGAGGTCTTGCGAGGCACCGACTTCTCCGCAATGACGGCCGCGGAGCGGGCCGCGGCGGCGCGATTCCTCGAACGTCTGCAGTGGTCGCCGGGCGAGCGGCCGAGCCGGCGGTTTCGCTCATCGCGAGACGGGTCGCGTCTCGACGCGCGCGGGACGATCAGAAAGTCCCTGGCGGCGCAGGGCGAACCCGCCGTGCTCGTTCGCCGGGCGCGCCGCGCGAAGCGCCGGCCGCTCGTGATCCTCTGCGATGTCTCGGGTTCGATGGAGGCGTACACGCGGCTACTCCTGCACATGTCGCACGCGCTCGCGCGCGGATGGGGCCGGGTCGAGACCTTCACGTTCGGCACGCGTCTGACGCGGATCACGCGGCATCTGCGCGAACGTCGCCCCGACGCCGCGCTCGCCCACGTCTCGCGCGCGGTGGCGGATTGGTCGGGCGGGACGCGGATCGGGGATGCGCTGCACGAGTTCAACCTCCGCTGGTCACGGCGCGTCCTCGGCCGGGGCGCGATCGTTCTCCTCGTCACCGATGGGTGGGAGCGCGGAGATCCCGCGCTACTCGAGCAGGAGGCGGCGCGCCTGCAGCGCGCGGCGTACCGCCTCATCTGGCTCGATCCGCTGTCGGGGACACGTGACTATTCGCCGGAGGCGCGAGGCGCACGCGCGCTCAGCCGCCATGCCGACGACCACCTCGCGGCGAACACACTCGACGGGCTCGCGCGCATCGCGGAGCTGCTCGGGCGCGTCGGCCGCGGCCGGCCCGTCCGTCGGGCGGACGCCGCATGAGCGCTTCCTTCTTCGAGCTCGCTGCCGAGCTCATCGCGCGACGCGAGCCGTTCGCGACGGCGACCGTCGTTCGGGCCGACCGGCCGACGTCGGCGAAGCCCGGCGCGAAAGCGATCATCACGCCCGACGGCAGGCTCATCGGTTGGATCGGTGGGAGCTGCGCCGCGCCGGTGGTCATCCGGGAGGCGGTGGCGGCGATCGCCGACGGTGAGGCGCGGCTCATCGAGATCTCCAAGACCTCCGCGGCGCCGCGACCTGGGGTGCGACACTTTCCCATGACGTGCCACTCCGGCGGCACGCTGGAGATCCATATCGAGCCGCTTCTTCCGACCGAGCAATTGGTGATCGTGGGCAAGACGCCGGTCGCGCGCGCGCTGGCGGCGCTCGGGTCCGCGCTCGGTCGCTACGTGGTGGTCGCGGAGCCGAACGTCACCGAGGTCGACTTCCCCACCGCGGACCGCATCACGGACGACCTCGCGGACGTCAACGCCGACGAGCGCACCTCGATCGTCATCGCGATGCGCGGCGACGCGGACGAAGATCCGGCCGAGGCCGCGCTCCAGACGCCCGCGAGCTACATCGGCCTCGTCGCGAGCCGGACGCGCGGCGACGTGATCCGCGACACGCTCCAGCGGCGCGGACTGACCGAGGAGAAACTCCGCCGGCTGGTCTATCCGGCCGGGCTCGACTTCGGGCATGCGACCGACGAAGAGATCGCGCTTTCGATCCTCGCGCAGGTCCTGATGCACCGCGCCGCCCGGGAGACGGTCCGCCGTTCGCCGGCCCGCCAGATGTTCGAGCCGACAGCCTCGGCACCTGAAGCGGTCGACCCGATCTGCGACATGGTCGTCGCGATCACGCCGACCGCGCTCCGCGCCGAGTACGAAGGCACCACCTACTACTTCTGCGGCGAGGGGTGCCGCCGCCGGTTCCTGAAGGATCCCGCCGCCGCGCTCGCGGCGACGCAATGAGAGAGGTCGCGGCCGAGCTCGAGCAGTGGCTCGCCACCGGCGAGCCCGTCGCGATCGCGACCGTCGTCCGCATCGCGGGATCGGCGCCACGGCAGCTCGGCGCCACGCTCATCGCGCGTGCCGGCGACCGGCTCGCGGGCTCGGTGAGCAACGGCTGCGTCGAGTCGGCGGTTTACGAGGAGGCGATGGCCGTATTGCGGGACGGCCAGGCGCGGGTCGTGAGCTACGGGATCAGCGACGAGTTCGCGTTCACCGTCGGCCTCTCCTGCGGCGGAGAGATCGACGTGCTCATCGAGCCGGTTGGGGCGCTGCACCGAGCGGCGCTCGAAGCGGTGCGCGCGGAGCGCGCCGTCGTGCTCGCGCGGGTCGTTGCGCCCGCCGAGCGCGCGGGAACGGTGGCGATCCTGCGGGAGGACCGCGCCGACCCGTGGCCTCCGGAGATCGCGTCGAGCAAGGTGCAGGCGCTCGCAGCTCTCGTGGAGGGCCGACCGCGCGCTGTCCGAGCGACGCTCGACGGACGCGAGGCCACTCTTTTCCTCGAGGCGCTCGCGACCCCGCCGCTCCTCGTGATCGTTGGGGCGACACACACAGCCCAGGCGTTGGCGGCGCTTGCGAAAGCGGTCGGGTATCGCGTCGTCGTCGCGGACCCTCGAGAGGCCCTGGCGAACCGGGAGCGCTTTCCGCTCGCGGACGAGCTGCTCCTCGCGTGGCCCGACGCCGCCCTGGCGAAGCAGCCTTTCGGCGCGAGCTCGGCGGTCGTCGTCCTCACCCACG